>JADFYY010000004.1 GCA_015232825.1 Magnetococcales bacterium | reverse complement strand
ATCCTGGCTGGCCAACGTCAACCAGAGTTGGCTGACACGGATGGATTGAGTTTTGATATGGCCGTAGAAGTGGAGCTTCTTTTGGAGTATTTGGCCACCAAGAAGGCCTGAGATTAACCCGTCGGTTTATCGTCGATCATCCCCATAATGCGTGAGACATAGCGGCGGGTTTCCGTGGGCATGGCAGAGGCTGGTTTTTTCTCCAGGTTGCCCATTCCCCAGTTGTAGGCGGCTAGGGTCGAGCGGACATCGCCATCGTAACGATCCAACAGACGACTCAAATAAAGGGTTCCGCCCATGATGTTCTCTTCCGCGTTGAACGGATTTTTGACTCCCAACTCCTTGGCCGTTCCAGGCATCAATTGCATCATACCCTGAGCCCCCGCCGGGGAGACCGCCTTGGGATTGAAACTGCTTTCTACTTTGATCACTGAGCGGATTAGATCCGGGTCTACCCCGTAACGATCCGAGGCCCGCTGAATAATTTGGTCATAGTTTCCTCCTTCCAATGTAGACGGGATTTTTTGTCCGGGATCAGCCGGGGCGCGTGTCTTGATATGACGGAGGGTTGGAGCTTGAACCCCTTGCGAAAAAGAGTCCGCTGGTTGAGAATTCATGGCCCATCCCTCGTCAACACCCGATGCGCCGCCACCGCCAAGATTCAAAAATGGCGATGGTCCCATCGACTCCTTGGCCTGACGCAACGCGCTGACGACCGCCTCTACCAAGGCATTGACCGAATTGGGCGATAATGAAGATCCCCCAGATAGGCCATTACGTTCCACAACGGCTTGCATGAGGATCTCATTGAATGGATTGCTTTCGCTCTTATTGCTGCCCCGGATACGTCCCTCTTTGGAAACGGCGGCATTGAAGGAAAGTTCGGGCATGGCGATGGGGGTGGTCGTCATCTTGTCACCTGATGGTGGGTGTTTTATTAGGATAATCAATCTCAAGCAGTATTCATGCCAATTATGATTCAACGATAACAAGGGGCGACCATGCGTTTTTTTGCGGATTTACATATTCATTCCAAATATTCCCGCGCCACCAGTCGCGATTGCGACCTGGAACCTTTGGCCTTGTGGGCACGCAGAAAGGGAATTGCGGTTTTGGGGACCGGAGATTTCACTCATCCAGCCTGGATCGCTGGTATCGCAGAGAAGACCGTCCCGGCTGAACCTGGGCTGTTGCGTCTGCGACCTGAATTGGAGAGAGCGGTTGAGGATGGATTAGACCTTCCCGGTGGTGAGGGCAGCGCGATTCGATTCTTATTGTCCGTGGAGATTTCGACCATCTATAAAAAGGGGGATTTCACCCGCAAGGTTCATCACATCATCTGTGTCCCTTCTTTGGATGCGGCCAGACGTTTGAACCAAAAACTGGCACGCATTGGCAATCTCACGGCAGACGGTCGGCCTATCCTTGGGCTTGATTCCCGTGATTTATTGGAAATTACCCTGGAATCCGATCCTGACGCCTTTCTGATTCCCGCGCATATCTGGACTCCCTGGTTTTCGGCGTTGGGTTCTAAGTCTGGGTTTGATTCCATTCAGGAGTGTTACGGCGATTTGGCAGATCATATTTTTGCCGTGGAAACCGGTCTCTCTTCGGATCCATCCATGAACTGGCGGGTGAGTTCTTTGGATCGTTATCGTTTGGTTTCCAATTCGGATGCCCATTCTCCTGCCAAGGTGGCACGCGAAGCGACGATCTTCTCGACAACGATGGACTACTTTGCCATGTGCCGCGCTTTGCAAACGGGCGAAGGGTACGAGGGGACCGTGGAGTTCTTCCCAGAAGAGGGAAAATATCATCTGGATGGACACCGGAACTGCCAAGTCTGTCTGTCGCCAGAGGAGACGCGGAAGCTCTCTGGCATCTGTCCGGTTTGCTCCAAACCGTTGACCGTGGGGGTGTTGAATCGGGTCGAGACCTTGGCAGATCGACCGGTCGGGTATGCTCCTGCCACGGCGGGTTCGGTGCTTTCATTGATTCCTTTGCAAGAGATTATTGCCGAAGTCGAAGGGGTGGGACCGGCCTCCAAACGGGTGGATAAAAGCTATCGGGAGATGTTGCGCTCTCTGGGGCCGGAGTTGACGATTTTGGAAGCCGTTCCCGTGGAGGATATCCGCCGTCATATCTCCATCCGCATGGCAGAAGCGATTCAACGGTTGCGGCAGGGGGAGGTGGTGCGTTCAAGCGGGTATGATGGAGAGTATGGGGTGATTCGTGTTTTTGATGGCCCGGCAGCAAAAAAAACAAAAATCTCATCGGTTGGCTCATTCGCGTTGGACTCTACGCCACGGCCTGTGGTCACGCTCCCCACACTCCCAAAAGTGCGGGTTGATGAACTAGATGCCGAACAGGCCTTGGCCGTCGATCATCTCGCAGGCCCTTTGTTGATTCTGGCTGGACCCGGTACAGGCAAAACCCGGACGCTAACCCATCGTCTGGCCCGTATGATTCGCCAGGGGGTCGCGCCAGAAAGGTGTCTGGCCGTCACCTTCACCCGGCGGGCCGCTGGAGAGATGCGGGAACGGTTGTCTCACCTGTTGGGAGAGGGGGTTGCGGAACGAATTCCGGTGATGACCTTTCATGCATTGGGCTGGTCCATTTTGCGTGGTTATGGAACCATACTGGGATACCCTTCTACCCTGGCCATTGCTGGAGAGAGTGAGGCATTGTTGCAGATTCAAGAAGTTCGGGGAGTGTCACGCCTGGAGGCGAGCAAAATTTTGAATGAATTTTCCCGTTTGCGTCGGGGGGTGGAAGATTCTGCAACCTTGCGCGCGGCTCTGGCTGTGCATCGGGATGGCTTGCGTCAACGGGGTTTGGTGGAGTTGGAGGATTTGATTGCATTGCCCGTTGTTTTGTTGGATGGCCATCCTGAGATTCAACCCGCCTTGCGTTATGAGAATCTGTTTGTGGATGAGTTCCAAGACATTGATGCGGGCCAGTATGCCTTGTTGCAACGATTGGCACCCCTGGATGGCTCATTGTGTGTCATCGGGGATCCTGATCAATCCATTTATGGCTTTCGCGGCGGGGATCCGCGTTTTTTTCAGGAGTTGGCCAAAGATTTTCCCGCTTTGCACACCATTCGCCTGACTCGCAACTATCGTAGTGGTCAGGCCATCGTGAATGGTGCGTTGAATGTGATTGCACAGGCCTCCTGGAAGCGGGAGCGTGAGCTAACCCCCATGGTAGACGATGCGCGACGAATCGTGACCCATGCCGCAGCCAGCGATCAGGGTGAAGCCGCCTTTATCGTTCAAACCTTGGAAGCCATGATGGGCGGTCACGGTTTCCACGCCATGGATCGTGGTCGTGCAGACGGACATGCAACCGGAGAATATTCGTTTGCTGATTTTGCCATTTTGTATCGTTCGGATGCGCAATCCTTGCCAATTTGTCAAGCCTTGGAGCGTGCCGGGATTCCTTATCAAAAGCGTTCCCATAATCGTCTGCGTGACCATTCTGGTGTGGTGGTGCTGGTGGATACCATTCTGCAAGAGGCTGGCAGCGGCCCTTTGCTCGACCGTTTACGGCAAGCCAGCCTGCAGTTTCCTGACAAGAGTGAGGTGGAATCGGCCCTGGAGCTGCTCACGCCTTTGGCCATGCAATTTGGCGAAGACGCCTCTGGATTCATTTCTGCTCTGACTTTGGGCGCGGAAGTGGATCTGTTGGATCCGCGTGCCCAACGGGTCTCTTTGTTGACGCTGCACGGCTCCAAGGGGTTGGAGTTTCGGGTAGTTTTTGTTGTTGGCTGTGAAGAGGGTCTATTGCCTTGGCGTTGGGGCGGGGATGGGGAGGAGGGGATTGAGGAGGAGCGTCGCTTGTTTTTTGTCGCCATGACCCGCGCTCGCGAAACCCTGTTTTTGACCTGGGCTAAAAAACGGTTGTGGCGCGGGAGTGTTCGCACCATGGAGATTTCCCCATTTTTGCAACAAATCCAAGAAGAGCTTCTGGAACAACGCCATGCGCAACCCATTGCTAAAAAAATTAGCAACTCTGGAAAGCAGTTGACATTGAGTTTGGATTAGAAATAAATACGCTTGACTGTATATTTGAATTGGTGTATATATCTTAAAAACGATATGAGGTGCTTTATGCTGACTCCTGAAATTCTGATGCAAACCTTGGTGGACGAGACACGGTTACGTTGCGTGATGCTTGTGATGTCTGAAACGGAATTATGCGTGTGCGAGTTCGGCTATGCACTCGGTGAGGTGCAGCCAAAAATTTCGCGTCATTTAGGAAAGTTGCGTGAGAGTAAGGTCATGCAAGATCGCCGAACTGGACAGTGGGTTCATTACCGCTTGCACCCAGAGTTGCCGCCGTGGGCCAAAAGGATGCTTGAGGCCGTTGCCCAGGGCTTGGAAGGAGCGGAGATTTATAAAGGGGATCTGGAACGGTTGCGAACCATGCCAGATCGACCGGGACGATGCTTTGAAAGCGGATCTCGTGAAATCGAACAGGCATGAGATTAATGGGGAACAAAAAAACATGAGCAATTCAAAGCAGGCCAGCGCGTCTTTGGGATTTTTCGAGCGTCATCTTTCGCTCTGGGTGGCGGTCTGTATCGGGATTGGCATTCTGTTGGGCCATGCTCTGCCTACGCCTTTCCAGACCATCGGACGGTTGGAGGTCGCCCAGGTCAATCTTCCCGTGGCATTGCTCATCTGGCTGATGATCATCCCGATGTTGCTCAAGATCGACTTTAAGTCACTCGCACAGGTGCGGACCCATTGGAAAGGAGTCGGCGTTACTCTGTTCATCAATTGGGGGGTCAAGCCGTTTTCCATGGCTTTGCTGGGTTGGATTTTTATTCGTCACCTGTTTCATGACTGGCTGCCAACGGAACAGTTGGACTCTTATGTGGCGGGTCTGATCATCTTAGCTGCGGCCCCTTGTACTGCCATGGTCTTTGTTTGGAGTCAACTGTGTGATGGGGAACCCCATTTTACTTTGAGTCAGGTGGCCCTCAATGACCTGATTATGATCGTCGCGTTTGCCCCTATTGTGGGATTTCTGCTCGGTTTGTCTCACATTGCCGTGCCGTGGGCGACGTTGTTTTTGTCCGTGGTCCTGTTTATCGTCGTGCCGGTGATCGTGGCTCAGACGTGGCGTGCTCGGTTGTTGTCCACCGGCGGTCAACAGTCGCTCGATGCGGTATTGGCTAAGCTGCATCCACTCTCTTTGACGGCACTCCTGGCAACTCTCGTGTTGCTGTTCGGGTTCCAGGGCGAACAGATCCTGGCGCAACCACTGGTTATTCTACTATTGGCCATACCGATTTTGATTCAGGTTTACTTTAACGCAGGTTTAGCCTATCTGCTCTCCCGTCGGTTTCGGGTGGCTCACTGTGTGGCGGCTCCCTCTGCCTTGATTGGGGCAAGCAATTTTTTCGAGTTGGCGGTGGCAACCGCTATCGGTCTGTTTGGATTTGAATCTGGCGCAGCCTTGGCCACGGTGGTCGGGGTGCTGGTGGAAGTGCCGGTCATGTTGTCAGTGGTGGGTATCACACAACGCACCCGCCATTGGTATGAAACCATTTCTTAATTGATTGAGGAGAACAAAAAAATGGCAATTCGAGTGGGCATCAATGGTTTTGGGCGGATGGGGCGTTTGGGTTTACGGGCGGCCTTGGGCCGTCTGCCAGAGTTGCAATTTGTGCATGTGAACGAGATTTTGGGTGATGCCACTTGTGCCGCCCATTTGCTGAAATACGATTCGGTCCATGGTAAATGGGATCATGAGGTGAGTTCAGATGGTTCGGGTATCGTGGTGGATGGTCAGCGCATGGGCTATTCCATGTCTCCCACCATCGGTGGTGTGGAGTGGCAGGCTTTAGGGGTGGATCTGGTGTTGGAGTGTACCGGTAAGTTTAAGACCATGGCTGCTTTGCAACCCTATTTTGATCAAGGCGTCAAGAAAGTCGTTGTGGCCTGTCCGGTCAAGGAGGCGCAAGCATTGAATGTGGTGGTGGGCGTTAATGATCACCTCTACGATGCCTCCCGGCATCCGGTGGTGACGGCGGCCTCTTGCACCACCAATTGCCTAGCCCCGGTCGTTAAGGTGATTCTGGAGAAGATCGGCATTGTTCGGGGATCCATGACCACCATCCACAACATTACCAACACCCAGACCATCATCGATTTGGGTCACAAGGATCTGCGTCGGGCGCGGGCTAACTCTTTGTCACTGATTCCTACTTCTACCGGTTCGGCCAAAGCCATCACCCAGATTTTCCCAGAACTGACCGGCAAGATCAATGGTGTTGCGGTGCGTGTGCCACTGCTTAATGCCTCTCTTACCGACATGGTGTTCGAGACTCCCCGCCCAACCACAGTGGAAGAGGTCAATGCATTCCTTAAAGAGGCCGCCAATGGGAGCCTTAAAGGAATCCTTGGCTACGAAGAGTTGCCCTTGGTCTCCATCGATTATAACAATGACACCCGTTCTTCCATCGTGGATGCCCTCTCCACCATGGTGATCGACGGGACTCACGTCAAAATTCTCTCTTGGTATGACAATGAAGTGGGCTATGCCAACCGGTTGGTGGAACTGGCCGCTCAAGTGGCTCGATCCCTGGCATTGGCGAGTCAGCCATGACAACGACAAATGAACCCACCTTAGGATATAGAGTTTATATCATTATAACTCTGGCCTATTGGGCCTTCACTTTAACCGATGGTGCCATCCATATGTTGGTGGTGCTGCATTTCCACAATCTGGGTTTCAGCCCGATTGCCATCGCCTTTTTGTTTCTCTTTTATGAGATTTTCGGCATCATCACCAATGGTGTCGGGGGGTGGATTGCCACGCGCATTGGCTTGAATCGAACCATGGTGATTGGGGGCTTTTTGCAAGTCTTTGCTTTGGGGATGTTGGCTGTGGATCCTTCCTGGCTGACGGTTGCCTACGTCATGACTGCCATGGCTCTCTCTGGTATCGCCAAGGATTTGAACAAGATGAGTGCCAAGGCCGGGGTCAAGCTGGTCACGCCGCAAGGGGCCAACGCAGAAAGTCGGCTTTTCAAGAGTGTTGCGCTGCTCACGGGTTCTAAAAATACGCTTAAAGGGGTGGGATTTTTTCTTGGTGGCTTGTTGTTACAACTGTATGGTTTTCAGGTTACCTTGGCGGCCCTTTCATCGATTTTGTTTGTGGTCTATTTGGTGACGTGGTGGGCACTTCCTGGCAGTATGGGCATGACCAAAACCAAGGCAAAAATTTCACAAATCTTCTCCAACAGTCGAGAGATCAATCTTCTCTCCGCAGCCCGTTTTTTTCTGTTTGGTTCTCGTGATGTCTGGTTCGTGGTGGGACTTCCGGTTTTTTTACAAACGGTGGTGGGGTGGAATCATGTCAAGGTGGGCAGCTTTTTGGCCTTGTGGGTGATTTGTTATGGTTTTGTGCAGGCGGGCGCGCCCTTGTTGTTGAAAGGTAAGTGGCATCCGACCGGAGCCACAGCGCGTAATGTTGCCTTTTTGTTGGCCACCTTCCCTGCGGGCATCGCCTTGGCTTTGTTGCAGGGTTATGACCCGACCATTTCCATAATCGCGGGGCTGGCTGCTTTCGGTATCGTCTTTGCCATCAACTCTTCTGTGCATTCCTACCTGATTCTTTCTTATTCCGACAATGACAAGGTGGCTATGAACGTGGGCTTCTATTATAGTGCCAACGCGGCTGGCCGACTCACTGGAACCTTGTTGTCTGGTTGGGCCTTTCAGACTTATGGGTTCACGGGTTGCTTGTGGTGGTCAACTGGCTTTGTATTGAGTGCGGCCTTGTTATCTCTCTTGTTGCCAAAACAAGGTGCCTCCACATAGTCTCATGGGCTAAAAATTTGGATGGTGAATTCTGGCAGGGGTAGTGTCTTGCATGAGAAAGCAAGGCGTGATAATTTAATAATTTTACCCAAAGCCTCTGTTTAAGGATGCCTGTCCCATGTTTGGTGCCATCGCCCGTAAGCTGTTTGGATCCAGTAATGATCGGTATTTGAAATCACTGAATCCCATCATCCAAAAAATCAACGCCCTGGAGCCTGATTTCGAGCGTTTGAGCGCGACTGAACTTAAAGAAAAAACCATTGAGTTCAAGCAACGACTAGCAGACGGAAAGAGTCTGGATGACATCCTGCCAGAGGCCTTTGCGGCGGTTCGTGAGGCCAGCAAGCGGGTCACTGGAATGCGTCATTTTGATGTCCAATTGGTGGGTGGTCTGGTTTTGCATCAGGGAAAGATCGCGGAAATGAAAACCGGGGAAGGCAAAACCTTGGTTGCTACTCTTCCTTTGTATCTCAATGCCCTTGCTGGCAAGGGAGCCCATTTGGTCACGGTGAACGACTATCTGGCCATGCGCGACTCCTCCTGGATGGGGAAAATCTATGCGGCCCTTGGCATGGAGACCGGGGTGATTGTGCATGGTCTGGACGACGCTGAGCGTCGTCGAGCCTATCAAGCCGACATCACCTATGGCACCAATAACGAATTCGGTTTTGATTTTTTGCGCGACAACATGAAATTTGCCTTGGAGGATATGTGTCAGCGTAAACTGAATTTTGCCATTGTGGACGAAGTGGACTCCATTCTCATCGACGAAGCGCGCACCCCGTTGATTATCTCTGGTCCCACTGAGGACAACACTGATAAATACTATAGAGTGGACCGGATTATTCCTTTGTTGACCCGTGACACCCATTACACCCTGGACGAAAAAGCCCGTACCGTGATTTTTACCGAAGAGGGCAACGAGATGCTGGAAACCGTCCTGCATGAACGGGGCATTCTCAAAGAGGGTGGTTTGTACGATGTCAACAATGTGGAGATTGTGCATCACGTCAATCAGGCATTGCGGGCGCACGCTTTGTTTGAAAAAGATAAGGATTACATCGTCAAAGATGGCGAGGTGGTGATTATCGACGAATTCACGGGCCGCATGATGCCTGGACGTCGTTATTCGGACGGGTTGCATCAGGCCTTAGAGGCCAAGGAAGAGGTTGTGATTCAGAACGAATCGCAAACTTTGGCATCGATTACCTTTCAAAATCTCTTCCGCATGTATGACAAACTGGCAGGCATGACCGGTACCGCCGATACCGAGGCTTCAGAATTTCAGTCCATCTACAAGTTGGAAGTGGTCATTGTCCCCACCAACCGGGATATGATTCGTATTGATGGGGATGACGTGGTCTATCGCACCAGGAAGGAGAAGATCAACGCCATTATTGAGGAGATCAAGGATTGCCGCTTGCGCGGACAACCGGTTTTGGTAGGAACCATTTCTATCGAGAAATCCGAAGAGCTGGCCCATCGTCTGAAGGAACTCAAGATTCCGCATAACGTATTGAATGCCAAGCATCATGAAAAAGAGGCTACGATTGTCTCTCAGGCCGGACGCAAAGGGGCCATCACCATTGCCACCAACATGGCAGGACGCGGCACGGATATTCAGTTGGGCGGCAATCCAGACATGCGCATTCTCACCGAGATTCCAGCGGCGGCCACACCAGAGGATAAGGTGCGCCTTGAGGCAAAAATTCGTGAAGAGTGCGCAACAGAAAAGCAGGAAGTGTTGGCCGCCGGTGGTTTGCATATTTTAGGGACCGAACGTCACGAGGCGCGGCGGATTGACAATCAGTTGCGGGGTCGTGCTGGACGGCAGGGTGATCCAGGTTCCAGTCGTTTTTATCTCTCTTTGCAAGATGATCTCATGCGGATTTTTGGTTCAGAACGCATGGATGGCATGTTGCAGAAACTGGGACTGGAAGAGGGTGAAGCCATTGTTCATCCGTGGATCAACAAGGCCATTGAGTCAGCGCAGAAAAAGGTGGAAGGGCGTAACTTTGACATTCGCAAAAACTTGATCAAGTTTGATGATGTCATGAACCAACAGCGCAAGGTCATTTATGATCAGCGTCGCGAATTGATGGAGTCGGAAGACATTTCTGAGTTTACGCAAGGAATGCGTGAAGATGTGTTGCTTAATCTGGTGGAGAAGCATCTGCCAGAAGAGAGTCACCCTGAAGAGTGGAAGATGCGGGAATTCATGGATGCCCTATTGCATCAATTCAATGTGACCATCCCTGGGCAGGCTTGGCAGGATGAATCGGGAGTCACCTCTGCTGTGGTTCAGGAGAGAACCTGGGCGGTGATTACGGCTTATAATCAGGAACGAGAGGAGTCCATGGGGCCACCCCTCATGCGCTACCTGGAAAAGGCCATTTTGTTGCAGGTTCTGGATACCTTGTGGAAGGAACATCTGTTGAATATGGATCACCTCAAGGAGGGGATTCATCTTCGGGGTTACGCGCAGAAGGATCCTTTGAACGAATACAAACGGGAAGCCTTCGAGTTGTTTGATGATTTAATGGAGCGGATCAAGTCGGAAGCCGTGGAGGTACTTGGTCGGGTGGAGGTGCGTCAACCCGACGAGGTGGAGCGGTTGGAAAATGCGAAGCGAGCCGCCGCCAGGGATCGTCAGCTTTCACTGAGCCACCCAAGCAGTGAATCCTGGAACGAAGAACAAGACGAATCTCATCCCGACAATCATACCCCTTTTAGACGCGAGACTGAAAAAGTGGGTCGTAACTCCCCTTGTCCCTGTGGGAGTGACAAGAAATATAAATATTGTTGCGGTAAGTTGTCTTGATTCTTAGTATGGTCTCAAGGGTGTGGATGGGAAGAAACGGGTGACGGATTCTGCGGTTTGGCTGTTTACGGCTTACTTTGATGAGATGCGTCAGCGTCCAGACCGGGCGTTTATTGATATGAACTGGATCTTTCTTACATCTGCCGAACCGGTCGTGCGTCAGCAGCAAGCCGATGGACGTTTTCGCTGTTGGCGACAGATTCCAGAAGCCGGGAACCGATGGTTGCGAGTTGTTTTGTTGGAGGATGGTCAAACGATCCATAACGCTTTTTTTGACAGGGGGTTTATACTGTGAAAATTCGTTATTTCGCCGATACGGACACGCTGTATATCCAATTTCGTAACAACGAGATCGTCGAATCACGGGATATTGATGAAAGGGTGTTGATTGAATTGGATGTGCTAGGGCAGTTATGCGCCATGACAGTCGAACATGCACAAGAAAGTGCTGATTTGCATCATTTTTCATTCGAACAGATCGCAGCATAAATCTCTATTCAATTGACAAGTTCATAAGCGGTACTTCGTCCACCGCTGGCCATCTTGCACAGTATACCAAGTGCGATTAATTCGTTGATATCGCGCAAAGCCGTATCAGACGAGCATTTGGCGATGGCCGCCCATTTGCTGCTGGTGAGTTTTCCTTGGAAGCCATCGAGTAGCCGGTTGAGCAACTTTACTTGTCTTTCGTTCAACGGTATGCCTGCCCAACGTTGCCAGAAACTCATTTTTACCATCACCTCGTCGAGCGTGTGTTGGGCACTCTCCACAGCTCGGAGCAGAATACCAAGAAACCAAGCCAGCCACTCAGTGAGATCCAACGTGCCTTTCTGGGTGTACTCCAGGATGTCGTAGTAGGCTTTGCGTTCACGTTGGATTTGCGCGGACAGGCTGTAAAATCGTTGCGGACTACCATCGGCGCGGGTCAGGAACAGATCGCCTACTGCACGGGCAATGCGGCCATTGCCATCCTCAAAGGGGTGCAACGTCACAAACCATAGATGCGCCAGTCCACTTTTGATCAAGGCTGGTTCAGATGTGTCTGCATTCGCCCAAGCCAGGAAGTTGGCGACCTCGGCCTCCAGGCTTGCTGCTGGTGGTGCTTCGTAATGGACTTGTTGACGATGAACCGGTCCAGAGACCACCTGCATTGGCCCAGAGGCATCGTTTCGCCATGTTCCGACACGAATCTTGGTTAAACCGCTGTACCCTGTGGGAAACAAGGATGCATGCCAGCCAAAAAGCCGCTCAGGAGTCAGCGGAGCTGCACAATTGGCTGTGGCGTCAAGAACCATTTCGACCATGCCATCGACGTGCCGATCAACCGGGGCCAAGGCACCAATATCAACACCAAGACGGCGGGCAATGGATGAACGCACCGAATCGACGTCGAGCTGCTCGCCTTCAATCTCGCTGGTCTTGACGACATCTTCTGTCAAAGCGGTCAGACTGGCTTGGTCACGCAGTGGCAAACCGATATCGATCAGTCTGCCCAACAGTACCCCTTGGGCGCAGCTCACCTCACTCAATGGACGCGCCAGCGTAGCGAGATCGTAACGCATCCTAGGCCAGTCGGTCAATTGCCAGATGTAGTGTTTATCCTCAATGTTCATGCGACAATTATGGCGTGCAGTCGTTATAATGGCAAGTTATTTGGTGCGATAGGTGCGGTGAATAGAGGGTCTTGATCATCGTTTTGGCATCTTGAGAGTTCGTCAGAATCTCCCTTGCAATCGTGTCATTTGTTTGACAAAATAGCATACGTTAATCATTTCGCACCCCACACTTCAGCAGAGTCAAGGAGAAAAAGGTGCAGAGAATGCGGATTGTGCGTGATGGCACATAAAATGCATAAAGGTTGCGGTTACTCCTAGTCAACCTTCTAGCAGATGAGAGAGAGATTTATGTCAATCACCATCCTTGCCGCACCGCTCAATTACCCTATGAAACCGGCCATGGGTCCACAATCCGGCTCCAAGGATCCGTCGAGCATCCAGGCGGCCCAAAAGCAAGGAGGGTTGTTTGATCAGTTTCTCACTCAGGCGGAAAAGGATTTTCTGGCTGCTCAAATGCAAAGCATGAAGTGGAGATCAATTTAAGCCTAATTCCTCTTTTGGCTTGTTTGACGCATCTACTGCGTCAAGCGACACCACAAACTGACCTATCCCATAGTTGTCGCGGTTGTGATCGTTGATGGTCCGGTCTGTGCGGATTGCTTATGGGAAGGTTCAGTGTGCGGGATTCCTCTGTTTTTTTTATCCTTTTTTTGCCAGCATGCCAGACCTTCAAAAGTTCATGCGCCAAGGCAGAGTTTTTAGCATCCAATAATCGTTTCAACACAGAAATCAGCATGCAAGAGTCTGATAATGTTATTCCATTGATACGCCAAGGAAAAGGAGGTTAACCATGTTGACGGTTGTTTTACCTGATGAAATTGAATCCCGTGTGCAAACAATGGCCAGAGTATCCGGGCAATCAGTTGATGAATGTATTCAAGAAGTGTTTGGGCGCATTTTGTCTGAAATGGACGAAGATGACATTTCTGACGCCAACTTGATTCACGAACGGGCGAATATTTGGGAGCAGTGCGGACATCATGGAATCACCTTGGAGGAATACGCAAACTCAAGAGGGATTGGGGCAATGTGATGGAGTGGCGAGTCATTATTGATCCTCATGCCGAAAAGGATTTGGATTCCTTGGATTGGAGAACCCGCGAGCGCATAGTTGAGGCATTATTCAGGTTGGCAACCAATCCTTTGACTGCTCCCAACGTCAAATCCCTTACAGGCGGAGGGTATCGTTTGCGAGTGGGGGATTATCGAGTTCTCTATACACTGAAAAATGAAATTTTGGTTGTCCTTGTTGTCAAGATCGGCCATAGACGCGAAGTCTACCGATGATCATCGCCACCCCTTGGAACAAGCCAAACTCCCTCCAGAAATGGCGTTGGGGGTCAGGAAGACCAAACCCTCCACTTCCATCGAGCAAATCACTGTCAGATTTTTTTTACGCTTTCCGTTTGCCAGCATGCCAGACCTTCAAGAGTTCATGCGCCAAGGCAGAATTTCCAGCATCTAATAAGAGTTTCAACACAGAAAGCAGCATATCGTCCGTCAAGGTGCCTGATTTCGCATTATTGAAAACTTGAGACATTACGGCTTGGGCATTATTGGGTATCATGTTTCGTTTCCTTTATATTGTGACGATGTGAGGGTATATTAAATGTGTCGGGGTGGAATTTTTTTTAAACAGGGTCCACCACCAGCAGACGGGTACTATAAGGTTACTGGAACAAAAACGACCACCTTATAAGTGGTCGTTCGTGTTTGATTTTTATGGTGGGTCGTACAGGATTCGAACCTGTGGCCCGCTGATTAAGAGTCAGCTGCTCTACCAACTGAGCTAACGACCCGTTTAGTACCGGGAAGCAATCTTCCTACAATGCCACCTTTCTATGGTGCAGGTCAAGGAAAAAAATTTGGCGGGGGAGATGAGACGTTAATGGTTTGGGAAGCGTGGTTGACCGTTGTTGTGATCGCTTTATGTATCGTATTGCTGGCGAGCAATCGTCATGGGGCGGATGTGGTTTTATTGGGTGGGGTCACGTTGCTGTTGCTCGCGGGAGTGATCTCCCCCCAACAGGCCTTGGCCGGTTTGGCCAATGAAGGAGTGGTCACGGTTGGGGTACTCTACGTCGTGGTGGCTGGCTTGCAAGAAACAGGGGCCGTCATCTGGATGGCCGATACGGTTTTGGGCAAACCCAGTTCGACCCGCCATGCCCTGTGGCGCGTTGCCCTTCCCATCTTGGCAATCTCTCCGTTTCTCAATAATACCCCAGTTGTGGCTATGTTCATTCCAGCCTTGGGCATCTGGGCCAAACGGTATCAATTACCCCTCTCGCAATTGATGATGCCGATGGCCTTTATGACCACAGCGGCTGGGCTTTGTACTCTGGTCGGTTCCAGTACCAATCTGGTGGTTCATGGTTTGCTGGCCAGCCGATTCGGTCATGCAGGGTTTTCATTTTGGGAGTTGGCCTGGATTGGCCTTCCCGTCACCCTCACCGTGATACTGTATGTGCTGATTTTTGGGATACGCCGACTTCCGACTCATCATGAGGCCGCTGAATCCTTCGCGAATGTGCGTGAATATACGGTCGAAATGATGGTGGAAGAGTCCGGTGTGCTGGAAGGCAAAACCATACAACAGGCTCAACTGCGACAACTGCCTGGGCTGTTTCTGGTCGAGATTCAAAGAAATGGCGAGGTGTTGCCAGCGGTTTCTTCCCAACAATGCCTGCAAGGTGGGGATCGCTTGGTATTTACCGGTCGCGTGGATTCTGTGGCGGAGTTGCGTAACAAACGGGGTCTGTTGCCTGCCACAGATCAAGTGTTCAAACTGGATGCCCCAGCGCGGCACCGGGCTATGGTGGAGGCAGTTGTGGCGGCGAAGTGTCCTCTGGTGGGTAAAACCGTGCGGGATGGGCGTTTTCGCTCGGTTTATCATGCGGCCATTTTGGCTGTAGCCCGTAATGGCCGCAAGCTCTCTGGCAAGGTGGGGGATATCCGGCTTCGTCCTGGGGATCAACTGCTTTTGGAAGCCCATCCCGCCTTTCTGGAACAACAACGCTATGCGCACGACTTTTTATTGGTCCGTTCGGTGGAGGGTTATCGCCCCATTTGTCATCAACGCGCTCCAGTGGCCTTGGCCATTCTGTTGGGGTTTGTCGTGATGGCGACCGTGAGTGGCATTTCCACTTTGAAGGCCGCTTTGGTATCATCCGGGTTGATGTTGCTGACCGGTTGTGTCACCAGTGGCGTGGCGCGTCGAGCTGTGGAGTGGCAGGTTTTGTTGGTGATCGCAGCCTCATTTGGTCTGGGGACCGCCCTGGAAACCTCTGGTGCGGCTACGTTTTTGGCTGAATCCTTGATCGCGTTGGTTCATGGCCATGTGTTGGCCTCTCTGGCGGTGGTTTATCTCGTGACCGCCTTGATGACCCAGGTAGTGACCAATAACGCCACTGCCATGTTGGTGTTACCCATTGCCGTGGCGGCGGCCAGGGATTTACAGGTCTCGGTCATGCCGTTTGCTGTCGTGGTGCTGGTGGGCGCGTCGGCCTCTTTTGTCACGCCGATTGGCTATCAGACCAATCTGATGGTGCAAGGGCCGGGAGGCTATTGTCTACACGATTATGTCCGTTATGGATGGCCATTGTCTCTGCTGGTAGGCGGGGTGACCGTGGCTTTGACGCCCTGGATCTGGCCGTATTGATTGGTTCAATTTTTTTTAAAAAATTGGTAACAATTGATGTTTCAATAATGGTATACTACGCAGATCAGGTCGTTTCAATTATAATTTAAAGGAGATCGACTCACATGCAAGAAGCATCGCAACCGCACCCATTGACCACGCTTCTTTCCTCAGGAGCCAGGGATGCGGTCGCGGAGTTGGTCAGGACGTTGCTGCCTGAATTGGCCAAAAAGGTTATTCAAGAAGAAATTCAACGCATTCGGCAAGAGGAGATGACCCTTCCTCAAGGAGAAGAACTCGCAGCCATCATTCGGGATGCCTTTGCGCCGCGTGTGGAGCGGATTGCACGGGAAATGGTGCGAGAGTTGGTCATGGAGCTTTTGCCAGAGGTGGCGGAACGTTTGGTGCGTGATGAAATCGACAAACTCAAAAAAAATGGCTGATCCTTATGCCCTGGAGATCATGAAATGAGCCTTGGAATGGATTTGTTTTCTGGTGATGCGCGACGTCGATTGCATGGACCCTTGCTGGGTGCGCTCTTGTTGTTGGGGGGGATTCTTGGACCCGGTGCCAGTTTCGCTGGAGAGGCTGCTCCGGCCCTTGCCAAGGAAGAGGTTCGATTGGCCAAGGAGGCTGTGGCTAAGAATGAACTGGCGGTCGCACTGGACCATTTTGTCAAGGCCATTGAACTGGTCCCAGACCATTTGGATTATCTTCACTCTGCCGCCATGTTGAGTCGTCAACTTGGACGTGGCGAACAGGCGTTGACTCTTTTTCTCAAGGTTGTCGGCTTGGCGGGGGCTGCAGGCAAGCAGGCGGATGTCGCGGTCTATAATGACGCCATTTTGCAACTTCGAGATGTCATGCCAGACAAGGTGAATGAAAAGATCACTCAGGCCTCGGCATTTCCCGCTGACAAGGCCAAGTCTGCCCAGGCTTGGTCGGAGTTGACGCAGGAGTCCGCCGCATTGATGGCCAAAGGGAGTGCGGCTGTGGCCATCCAAAAGGCTGCTAAGGCCTTGGAATTGGCCAAAGGGGAGTTTGGCGACAAGCATTACGCCGTATTCGTCAGTTTGCGGGATTTGGCATTGTTGCACTATCAAAATGGCGCGGTTGCGGAAGCCAACTCTGGTTTGGAACAGTCGGTTGCTCTGGGCACAGAAATTCTTGGTGCGGATCATCCTGACACTTTAAAGGTGAAATCCTTGCAAGCCGATCTCCTGGAGGCTGGGCATCAATTGGCAAAAGCCGATGAGTTGCGCAAGGTCATTGTCGCGGGATGGGAAACGGCTGTTGGCCCGGATCACCCCTCTTCGTTGTCTGCGGGTTTGGCACGGGCGCGGTTGTTGTTGAACATTGGCAACTTGGACGTAGCTCAGAAATGGCTGGAAGGAGCTTGTGGCAAATTTGAAAAAAATCTGGGACCGTATCATCCCCAACTGGCTGAATGTTTGAATCAGCACGCTGTGGTGCGTGGTCGGGCTGGGGATCTCAAAGGGGCACTGGCACTGTATGAACAAGTGGCCAAAATTCATAAGGCAGCCTTTGTTCCAGGGGATCCGGTTGTTTTGACAGCCCGCATTGAGGCCGCTGAATTGATCCGTCGGGATGGCCGTTTCAACGAGGCCCGCAAGGAACTCGAAGAGATTATCGCCTTGGCGCAGAAGGGGTCGGTCACTTCGGCGGTATTGGATGCCAAGGGGGCCTTGGCTTTGGTATTCGAGGATTCGGGCGAGTATGACAAGGCTGAGCCTTTGCTCATCGAGGTGTTGGCCGGTGAGAAAACCCATTTGGGTGCGGATCATCCCAATTATTTGGCAACACAAAACAAGTTGGCAGGGGTGTATCGTCGTCAGGGAAAATTGGCCGAGGCGGAAAAAGGGTATGCGGAGGTTCTGGATGGATACCGCAAGCTGTTGGGAACCGAGCATCAAGCTTCTATCAACGTGATGAACAATTTGGGGCTGGTGCTTGAAAACGAAGGGTTGTATGACGAGGCAGAACCGTTGCTCCGGGCCGCATTGAAGAGTTCCCAGAAACTAGTCGGCGAGGACAACCCAGAGACTTTGGCGACGTTGAACAATCTGGCTTTGCTGCATGAGAGTCAGGGCAATTTCGACAAAGCTGAACCCCTTTATCAGACGGCCATCGCCATCTCTACCAAGAATATGGGGGAGAAACATGCCGATTCCATCGCTTTTGTCAATAACCTAGCCTACCTCTATCTGCTGCAACAGAATTATAAAGATGCCGCGCCTTTGTTTGAAAAGGTGTTGAACCAATGGACCGAGACCTATGGCGAGGCCCATCAACGAACACTCAAGGCGATGAACAATCTGGCTCGTGTGCGCCACAAGCTGGGGGCCAAAGATGTGGCGGAAAAACTGTTCAAGAAAGCCTTGGCCATGCGCAAGTCCGTACTGGGTGAGCGTCACATGGACGTGATGCGTTCCATGCACGATCTTGGGTTACTCTACCTGGAGATGGAACGGCTTGGGGATGCCGAGGAACTTCTAAAAAAGGCTTTGGAACTCGACGAGCAGGAGTTGGGAAAACAGCACCCTTACACCTTTGAAGCCTTGCATACCTTGGCTGACGTGATGGAGGCTAAGAAAGATAAAAAGTCTTTGCAAGAAGCTTTTGTTTTGCGTCAGGAGGGTTTCAAGCGGCGTACCGAATTTTTGAATCGGATGCTCTGGGCTACGGGTGACAATGCCCGTGAAGGCTATGTGCGGCTGCATCGGGGGGAACTGAATACCTTTTTGTCGCAGGTCACCCGTTTGGAGCCATCTGTGGGTGGTCGGGAGTTGTTGGAGATCGGTTTGCAGCGCAAGGGGTTGCTGCTCAAGGTCACCTCTGAGATGCGGCAGGTGGTTCAAATGGCCAAGAATCCTCAATTGGAGGTGATTGGGCGTCGTTTGACCGCAGCACGCAAAAAATTGGCGGCCTTGACACTTTCAGGCCCGACCCCAGAGACCCAGGCCAATCACTTGCGGGTCATTCACGATTTGGAAGAGAGCGTGGATCGGCTGCAACTGGAGTTGGGACGGGTCAGCAAGCGGTTTCGCCGTTCTGTGACCCCTTTGACCGTTGAACAACTTCTGGTTAATTTACCTGACGGGGCTGTGTTGGTGGATTTCATGGTCTATTCCGAACGGGGAAAGAATCGCTTGGTGGCCGGGGTGATGCGGAATGAAGGGGGCAAGGCGGTTTTTTCCATGGTTCCTTATTGGACAGAAATGGATGAGATCCAGAAGCTCATCGTAAATTATCGCTCGGTGATTCAGCAGGAAAATGTTGACCCAGAAGAACTCTCCAAGGCCGGGCAGGAGACCTATGATGTGATTTGGGCTCCTCTTAAAAAAGTTTTGGGTGGCAAGTCTATTATCTATGTTGTGCCAGACGGGATGTTGAATATTTTGCCATTCAACGCCTTGATCGATGAAGAAGGGACTTATCTGTCCAAAAGTCTGGATCTTCATTTCTTGACATCGAGTCGCGACCTTTTGCCTTCGGAAACTCCGACGGCCACTGGCGGATTGCTGATTTTGGCCGGTCCCGATTATGACACAGACAAGGTGGTGGACCGTCAGGCCATTCAAGAGATTGTGGGTAAACGTTCGGCTTCGGCTGAGGTGCGGGAAGGGTTGCGGGCTTTTTCCCAGGGTATGCGCGGGTTGCATTTTGATCCATTGCCGGGGGCTGAAAAAGAGGGCAAACTAATCATTCATCAGGCTGAAGACAAAAAGAAAGAGAATCAGATCTATTCGCAGTTGGATGCTCAAGAAAAGGTGGTCCAGTCCATTCAAAATCCGCCAGAGATTTTGCATATTGCCACACATGGCTTTTTTCTCAAGCCAGATGACAGTTTGAGAAAACGGCTGTTGAAGATGCAGCGCGGTGGTGAAATGAAATTGCCACCGCCGGGGGATAATCCATTATTGCGAGCTGGTCTTGCTTTTGCAGGCATTAATAGCAATGCCAGTTTTCTTGGTGAAATTGACACCCGCAACGATGGGGTGTTGACGGCCTTGGAGGTGTTGTCGATTGATCTGACCGGAACCAAGCTGGCGGTTTTGTCAGCTTGTGAGACTGGATTGGGTGAGGTCCATGAAGGGGAAGGGGTGTATGGGTTGCGTCGTTCCTTTCAGGAAGCGGGAGCAGAATCGGTGATTGCCTCCTTGTGGGAGGTGAGTGATGCGGGAACCCAAGCTCTGATGACAGGGCTTTATCAACGTTTGATGGCTGGCAAGACGCCTCATGAGGCCTTGCGGGAATCGCGTTTGGAGTTGATGGATTCGCAGGAGTGGGCGGATCCCTATATTTGGTCGGCTTTTATGCTCGTGGGTAAATAAGGTAATGATTATGTCCAAGTCAATTGATCTCTCTTCAATGCGTGCCGTCGAAACCTTTTCGTATGTGCTTGATCGAGCTATGGAGGGAGCCCGGATTGTGGTTCCAGGTGAGGAGATGTTGCTTAGGGCGCAATTTCAGCGTCATGGAGGCGACCTTCTGCTGATCGGAACCGGGGAACATGCGGGGCTAAAGGCTTTGGTGCCTGGATATTTTAGTTTGTCCTCACCACCTGATCTGGTGACTGCCGCCGGTGCCAGAATCACCGGGGATTTGGCGGTGCGATTGGCTGGACCTTTGTTACCGGGTGTGTATGCCGAAGCTGTGGCCTCAGAGGGTCAGACCGGGATTGGGAGTGTGGATTCGGTTTCGGGCGAGGCGGTTGTGGTCCGTGCTGGCGTGGAGATTCCCATCACCAAGGGGATGCCTCTTTTGGAAGGCGATGTTGTGCAAACTGGGGCCAAGGGGAGTGTTGGTTTGATTTATGCCGACAAGTCCACAGTGGCTCTGGGGGATCATGGGCGACTGGTGATCGAGACCATGCAGTTTGACCCTGCTGCTGGAACCGGGAAATCCTCTACCAATGTGGTGCAAGGGGTATTTTCCTTTACCAGTGGGGCTGTGGCCAAATTAGGGCCCAATAATATGGTTTTTAAGACCCCGGTGGCGGAGATCGGCATTCGAGGAACCACTGTGGCCGGAAAAGCGGCGGCTGAGGGGAAAGAGAATACCATCACCTTGCTGCAAGATGCCAATGGCAGCGTGGGAGAGATTACGGTCAAGAATGATGCTGGAACTCAAATTCTTAGCAAGATCAACCAAACAACTACTGTTATGAGTTTCACCGCACCTCCTGCTCATCCGATTGTCATGTCAGATGCGCAAATTAGTCAGCGATATGGGGCCGCCAGACAGGCGATGCCACCACCTCAAGTGATTCCGACAAAAAGCGAAACCCACAAGGCGGATGAGGCTGCAGCCAATAAGGAAGGCCAAACCAAAGAGAGCAAGGAGAAAGAGGTTAAAGAGGTCAAAGGCGAAGAGGGCAAGGATAAAGAGGTCAAAGGCGAAGAGAGCAAGGACAAAGAGGTCAAGGACAAAGAGGTCAAGGACAAAGAGGTCAAGGTCGAAGAGGGCAAGGACAAAGAAGTCAAGGTCGAAGAGGGCAAGGACAAAGAGGTCAAGAGTGCGGAGACCAAGGATAAAGAGGCCAAAGAGGTTAAGGCTCCAGAGACCAAAGCCGAAGGGGATAAAGCCAAAGTCGCAGGAGATGCCAAGGCTGCAGGTGATGTGGCTCAACAGGCGGAGAAAGCTGTTGCGACTGAAGCCAAGAGTGGTGATTCTAAGGGTGTTGCAGGTCCAGTGGCGGGTATTGGTGTGGATTCAGCACCTCCAGCTAAGGCCTCTGGTGACGCCACGCCTGTGGCGCAACCGCAACAGAATGTGCCACCTCCTCCCGTGTTTACCCCGGTCAGCAAGCCTGTGGTCATCTCCGCTCCAGTAGTGGTGACCCCTCCTCCATCTCCGATACCTGTACAGATCGTCCAACCACAGAAGGTCGTGGTTGAACCAGTGGTGCAACCACTCCCACCACCACCTCCTCCAGTTATCCTTGTCAACACCAAGGCCACCGGTGAGGTGATTATTGGTGGCACAGCCCAGCAGGGGCAATCCTTAACCGTGAGCAATACCTTAGCCGATGCGAATGGTTTGGGGACGATTCAATATCAATGGCAGTCCTCAGCAGATGGCTCCACCGGTTGGACCAATATTTCTACCTCAACACCCAACACCTTGACGTTGACGCAGGCTGAAGTTGGTAAGTATTTCCATGTTGTGGCGAGTTACATCGACCAGAAGGGGTTTGCGGAGAGTGTGACGAGTTCGTCCACGGCGAGCGTGGCCAATGTCAATGATCTACCGACCGGTTCGGTTGCCGTGACCGGGACAGCAATGCAGCGAGCAACCGTGTCGGCGAATAATACCCTGTCTGATGTGGATGGTTTAGGTGCAATCACTTACCAATGGCAATCTTCGGTGGATGGATCCACAGGCTGGACCAATATCGCCGATGCAACGTCCAATACCTTGACCCTGACGCAGAACGAGACCGGCAAATATCTTCATGTTGTGGCGAGTTACACGGATAAACAGGGCACTGCAGAGAGTGTGGCAAGTCCCTCCACCGGGATTGTGGAGGTTTATGTCAACCATTTGCCAACTGGCTCTGTTACGGTGTCTGGGACAGTGGAGCAGTTCAAAGTCTTGACGGCGACCAATTCGCTGGCCGACGCAGATGGTTTGGGGACGATCCATTACCAATGGCAGGCTTCTGTCGATGGATCCACAGGTTGGACCAATATTGCCAATGCCACAGCCAACACCTTGACCCTGACGCAGAACGAGGTTGGCAAATACGTTCATGTTGTGGCGAGCTACACGGATCCGCTAGGAGCAGCGGAGAGTGTGAGCAGTTCATCCACCGGGTTGGTGGCGGCCCATGTCAATCACCTGCCGACTGGTTCGGTTACTGTCTCTGGGAGTGCTGCGCTGAGTAGTGTGTTGACTGCGAATCATTCGCTGGCCGATGCGGATGGCTTGGGGACGATTACCTATCAATGGCAGGTTTCGGCAAATGGCACGACGGGTTGGAGTACGATTGTTGGCGTGACAGGCAACTCTTACACCCTGACGCAGGCCGAAGTTGGCCAATATATTCATGTTGTGGCCAATTACACCGACTTGCTGGGGGCGAGCGAAAGTGTGACGAGTTCTTCCACCGGGGCTGTGGCCTCCCATGTCAACAACGCGCCAACGGGTGCGGTGACAGTGACTGGAGCCGCAGTGCAGAACAGCATCTTGACGGCCAGCAATACCTTGGCCGATGTGGATGGTCTGGGGACGATCACCTACCAATGGCAATCTTCAGTCAACGGTGTTACCGGTTGGAACACCATTATTGGCGCGAACGCCAGTACTTATGCGCCGACTCAAGCCGAGGTTGGCAAATATCTCCATGTCGTGGCGAATTATACCGATCTGTTTGGGGTGGTGGAGAGTATGGCGAGTTCGGCTACCGGTGTGGTGGCCAATCTCAATGATGCACCAACAGGCTCGGTCTTTGTGAATGGGACGGCTGCGCAAAACAACATCTTGACCGCGAGCCATTCATTGTTCGATGCCGATGGTTTGGGGACGATCAACTACGTATGGCAGGTTTCCGCCGATGGTGTCACGGGTTGGACCCCGATTGCCAACGCGACCTCTAGCTCTTATACCCTGACCCAGAACGAGGTTGGCAAATATCTTCAGGTTGTTGCGAGCTATTCTGACCTGTTTGGAGCGACAGAGAGCAAGACCAGTTTACCCACCGCAAAGGTGGAGTTGGGGGTTTCTAACCATGCGCCGACGGGAGCGGTTACGGTCAGTGGGTTGGCTGTACTCTCATCCCCCTTATCGGTAACCCATACATTGGCCGATGCCGATGGATTGGGGGATATTACGTATCAATGGCAGGTCTCATCGGATGGAATTTCCGGTTGGACCAACATTGTCGATGCGACAAGTCATACCTTTACCGTGACGCAGTCGGAAGTGGGCAAGTATCTTCATGCCGTGGCCAGTTATACCGATCTGTTGGGAAAACTGGAAAGTGTATCCAGCACTTCAACAACTTTAGTTCTTGACAAAGCCAATTTGATCACAGGAACCACGTCAAATGATCAACTCACGGCAACCTCTGCCGCAGGATGGATGATTCAAGGTTTGGGTGGTAATGATACGATTACTGGTCTACAGGGAGTGGATATTCTGGATGGTGGTGAGGGACATGATATTTTAGACGGTGGGGCTGGTGCGGATAAACTGACGGGTGGCCCTGGCAAGGATATCTTTGTGATCGGGGCCGGAAGCGGTGGGGCCACCTTGGCCGATGCCGATCTCATTTCGGACTTTAATCTTGCCAATGACCTGCTCGGTTTGAGTGGATCTTTGCAATACTCTGATTTGAGTTTTTCGCAAGGAAGTACTATTGTTCGTTTGGCATCCACTGGAGAGTATTTGGCGGTACTCCAGAATGTCAATTTGGCCGATTTCACGCCGATGATGTTGACGGGTATGAGTACGACTCCTCAAACTTTGAGTGGTACGCCTGGAAATGACATCTTGCGGGGTGGGATGGGTAGTGATGATATAAGTGGTGGTGCTGGAAATGATATCATTCAGGGTGGTGGAGGGAATGATACCATTCACGTCACTGGCAAAAGTGGAACCTTTGTGGACAAAATTGACGGTTTTAGTGGTTCCGATACTTTGATGATCGACTATTCAGGTGTTACAGCTCTTGATAGTTTCGTCTCGCGTGAGTTTGCCAATGACAGTCATGTTTGGATCGATGCCAATGGCGGTCGCATTGAGTTCAAAAATATCGATACGTTGCAGGTGGGGGGATCCACCTATTATTTTGTCAACGAGACCCCTTATAGTTCAATGGGGTCTATGTACACGAGTGGATATTTTTATTATTCCATCGATCAAAATAAGGCGTACATGTTCGATGGTGGCGTGGACAAGAGTTTCAATACCTTTTCAGCTACTTCGTTTTTTTCAACCCATGAGAATGTGTTAACCATTACGGGTTCTGTCAAGAGTGATTTGATTAAAGGTACGAGTGGTGCGGACGACATCACCACCGGGGCGGGAGATGATTTTGTCGAACCGAAAGATGGTGCGGATTCTGTACGGTTGGGTGATGGCAATGATGTGTTGATGTTGTCTTTTCAGGATACATCCGTTGATACCTTGCTTGATGGTGGAACGGGTACGGACTGGTTGCATTTCGGCTATACATCGGGTGATGGCGGGAAATTTACCCTGACGAGCATGGGAGCCGTTAATTTCGAGAATCTTTATGGTTCATCTGGTAACGATACGTTGACTGGTGATGTCAACCCCAATGAATTGCGCGGCGGTCATGGTTCGGACACGATTTATGGTGGCGGCGGGAACGATATTCTGTATGGAGACAAGGGGACCATTGGTGAGGGGGTGTATGCCAATCTGACCAATGAGAATTATCGTTCGACTGTGACCAATGATGATATTTTGGATGGTGGTATTGGGGCGGATACCTTGACCGGTGGTGTTGGCAATGATGTTTTTGTCATCAGCGCAGGCAATGGTGGGAGTTCAGTGACCGATGCCGATGTGATTCTGGATTTCTCCCTTGCTCAAGATCTGCTTGGTTTGGGTGGCACATTGGGCTATTCCGACTTGACCTTTTCCCAGGGGAGTGGGAGCAATGCCAAGGACTTGATTGTCAGGCAGACCTCTAGTGGGGAGTATCTGGCGGTGATCAAGGATATCACGGCATCGGATTTCACGCCGTATGTGGTGACCTATATGACCACTACTCCCAAGAGCTTGACCGGCACCTCTGGAAATGATCTCTTGCATGGCGGTATGGGTAATGATGATATTAGTGGATTAGGTGGTAGTGATATTATTCAGGCCGGTGGCGGGAATGATCTCATTCACGTGACGGCCAAAAGCGGTGCTTTTGTGGACAAAATAGATGGTTTTACCGGAACCGATTCTTTGAGTATCGATTATGCCGGTATCGTGGACATCGATAGTTTTACGCGCACCTTTGTCAATGATTCGCATCTCTGGACGGATGCCAATGGCGGTCGCATTGAGTTCAAAAACATCGAATCCGTGCAGGTGGGAGGGTCTACGTTCCAGTTTATCAATCAAGTCCAATCGTCATCGTTACAAGACATTTCTGGCAAAGGGTATTTCTATTTCTCGACCACTCTTAATAAAGCCTTTATGTTTAACGGTAGTTCTACTTATAACTCGTTTGATGCTGAAAATATTTTTACGACTTCTCCTTCATCAGCCATCCTTTCTGTTACTGGTTCCGACAAGGATGATGTGATTAATGGTTCTTACCGGTCGGATGTCATTATCACTGGAGCGGGAAATGACTTTGTTAAACCAGCTGATGGTGCGGATTCCGTGCAGTTGGGGGATGGCAATGACGCATTGTTCCTGGATGGCACAAACCTGACCGATACGCTTTTGGATGGTGGGGCTGGCACGGACTGGCTCAGTTTTAGCTATACTCATACGGAAACGCCAAAAGAATACTCTTTGACATCGGGAGGGGCGGTCAATTTCGAGAATCTTTTTGGTTCTGGGGGTAACGAAACGCTGACGGGTGACGGCAATGCCAATGAAATTCGTGGTGGCTACGGTTCCGACACCCTGTTGGGCGGTGGTGGGAATGACATCCTGTATGGCGATAATGGCTCTTATCAATCTGGCGTAGAATCCAATCTGACCTACGCCTATTGGGGCGGCGTGGATGGGAATGACATCTTGAATGGTGGAGTTGGGGCCGACATCCTGACCGGTGGCGGAGGCCGGGATATCTTTGTGATCGGGGCTGGAAATGGTGGGTCGGCTGTAACGGATGCAGATGTGATCCAGGATTTCTCCCTCACCCAAGACTTGATCGGCCTGGATGGAGCATTGCAGTACGCCGATTTGGTGTTGACGCAAGGGACCGGGAGTAACGTGGCCAGCACGATTGTGACCTTGGCCTCTACGGGTGAGTATTTGGCACTACTCAAAAATATCTCTGTGTCGGATTTGTCGCCATTGATGTTTACCCGCATGACCACAACGCCCCAGACCTTGAGTGGCACCTCTGGCAATGATGTCCTGCTTGGCGGGATGGGCGATGATGATATCAGTGGATCCGGTGGCAGTGATACCATTCAGGCTGGTGGTGGGAACGATACCATTCACATCACCGCCAAGAGCGGATCCTTTGTGGATAGAGTTGACGGCTTTACCGGCACAGACACCCTCTCCATCAATTATACCGGCGTGACCGATATCGACAGCTTCACTTCGCGTATTTTTGCCAACGATACCCATGTCTGGACCGATGCCAATGGCGGTCGTCTTGAATTCAAGAATATCGAGTCTGTTCAATTTTTGGGAAGTACCTACCAGATCAATAACCAGTCGCCCGAATACAACTCGATGGGCAGCCTCTCTACGTCAGGCTATTTTTACTATTCCACCAATCTTAACAAGGCGTTCTTGTTTGATGGCAATGCCACTTTAAGTTACAACGCCTTTGATGCCACCCAGTTTTTTACCACCTCCGCGAATTCGTCAACGATTATTGGTTCCGTTGAGAGCGACATGATTCAGGGGTTGTCTGGAGCAGATGATGTCACCTCTGGGGCGGGAGATGATTTTGTCAGATCGGGAGAAGGCGCGGATACCGTGCGTTTGGGAGAGGGTAACGACGTACTGATGCTGGATGCCTCAAATCAAACGGCGGATCTATTGCTTGATGGCGGAAGCGGTTCTGACTGGTTGCATTTTGGTTATACATCGGGTGAAGTTGTGGGGGGGTCGTTTACCCTGACTAGTCAAGGGGCTGTCAACTTTGAGAATCTCTATGGCACCAGCGGGAATGATACGCTGACAGGGGATGATGGCAATAACGAACTGCGGGGCGGAACCGGTTCGGATACGATCTTGGGTGGTGGGGGGAATGATACCCTGTACGGAGATACGGGGCCCTATGCTTCTGGCGTTTATTCCAATCTGAATAATGAGAATTATTCTTATAGCTCTTCTTATGATGATATCTTGAATGGTGGCACCGGGGCCGACACTCTGACTGGCGGTAGTGGCCGGGATATTTTTGTGATTGGGGCCGGGAATGGCGGGGCAACTGTGACCGATGCAGATGTGATCAAGGATTTTTCACTCACTCAAGACTTGATCGGTCTGGATGGCTCGTTGCAGTACGCTGACTTGGTGATCGCCAAAGGAACCGGGAGCAATGCAACAGATACCTTGGTGACTCTGGCCTCCACGGGAGAGTATCTGGCAGTCGTCAAAAATATTACCACCGATTTGTCGGCGTTGAATTTTGTCCGTATGACCACGGCTCCCCAAACCATGAGTGGCACCTCTGGCAACGATAGCCTGATTGGCGGGATGGGCAATGATGAGATCAGTGGAACTGGCGGGAGTGATCTCATCCAGGCTGGTGGTGGGAGTGATACGATTCGTATCACGGCTAAGAGCGGCACCTTTGTCGATAAGGTGGATGGTTTTACCGGTACGGATACCCTGATTATCGGTTATACGGGCGTGACCGACATTGACAGCTTTACCTCACGCACCTTTGCCAACGATACCCACGTCTGGACGGATGCCAATGGTGGGCGCATTGAGTTCAAAAATATTGAGTCGTTGCAATTAGGGGGGAGTACTTATCAAATTTCCAGCCAGTCACCGACAACTTCTATGTCATATATCTATGGCTATGGGTATGCTTATTATTCCACAGGTCTTAACAAGGCCATTTTGATGGATGGCTACTCCACCTATGGCTACAACTCGTTTGATGCAACCAATTATTTTACCGCTTCTGCAGCCACGACCACCGTGATTGGTTCTTCCAAAGATGACGTGATTAACGGCACCAATGGGGCAGATACCATTACCTCTGGTGTGGGGAATGACTATGTTAAACCGGGTGCGGGTGCCGATTCTGTGCGGTTGGGGGATGGCAATGACGCGCTGTTTCTGGATGCTGCTGCCTTAAACGATACACTTCTGGATGGTGGGGCTGGGACAGACTGGCTTAGTTTCAGTTATACGAATCTGTCTACTGTCAACTCTTTTACGTTGACCACGGGCGGGGCGGTCAATTTTGAGAATCTTTTCGGTTCTAAAGGTGCCGATATTCTGACGGGTGATGACAACGCCAATGAAATTCGTGGCGGTTATGGTGCGGATACGTTGCTGGGTAGCGGTGGAAATGATCTCTTGTATGGTGATTTGGGCAGTTCAGGATCAGGCGTCGAATACAACCTGACCTACTCCTATTGGTATGGTGTCGATGGCGATGACATCCTGAATGGTGGAGCCGGGGCCGATACCCTGACCGGTGGCGGCGGCAAAGACCTCTTTGTGATCGGGGTCGGAAATGGTGGGGCCACAGTGGCCGGTGCGGATGTGATTCAGGATTTCTCTCTTGGCCAAGACGCGATTGGTCTGGATGGAACATTGCAATATTCGGATCTGCTCCTTACGCAAGTGGCCGGGAGTAATGCGACGACGGATACCGTTGTGACTCTGGCGTCTGGTGGCGAGTATCTGGCGGTTTTGAAGAATATTGCCTTGGCGGATTTGTCGCCGTTAAATTTTGTCCGTATGACCACGACTCCTCAGACCTTGAATGGTACCTCTGGAAACGATGTGCTGCATGGCGGGATGGGCAATGATGAAATCAGTGGCACCGGCGGGAGTGATATCATTCAGGCGGGTGGTGGAAATGATCTCATTCGCGTCACGGCCAAGAGCGGTGCCTTTGTGGACAAAATCGATGGCTTTTCTGGCACGGATACTTTGTCTATCCAGTATACGGGTGTGACCGACACCGATAGTTTCACCTCACGCACCTTTGCCAACGACACGCATATCTGGACCGATGCCAATGGGGGGCGTATTGAGTTTAAGAATATCGAAACGCTGCAAGTGGGGGGAACCTCTTACCAGATTAACAGTCAATCCCCGACGACCTCTTTGCAGTATATCTACTCATCTGGGTATGCCTATTATTCGACCGCGCTCAACAAGGCCGTGCTGTACGATGGTAGTTCCACCTATGGTTATAACTCATTTGATGCCACCAACTTTTTCACAAATTCGCCAACGGCCACCACACTGATTGGTTCTGTCAAGGATGACGTGATAAACGGCACCAGCGGCGCGGATACCATTACCAGTGGGGCGGGAAATGACTATGTTAAACCGGGCGCGGGCGCGGATTCGGTGCGGTTGGGGGAAGGCAATGACGCCTTGTTCCTCAATAGTGCTGATTTGACCGATACCCTCCTAGATGGTGGGGCCGGAACAGACTGGCTCCATTTTGGTGATACGAATGTGTCAACCGTCAGCTCTTTTTCTTTGACCACGGGTGGTGCCGTTAATTTTGAGAATCTATTTGGTTCAAGCGGTGCCGACATTCTGACGGGGGATGACAACGTCAATGAAATTCGTGGCGGTCGCGGTGCCGATACCTTGTTGGGTGGTGGCGGAAATGATGTTTTGTATGGCGATTCTGGTACTTCTGTATCGGGCGTTGAATCCAATCTGACCTACTCCTATTGGGGTGGGAGTGATGGTGATGATATCTTGAATGGTGGATCTGGGGCCGACACCCTGATTGGTGGTGGAGGTCGGGATATTTTTGTGATTGGTGTTGGAAATGGCGGGGCTGCGGTAACCAATGCCGATGTGATTCAAGATTTCTCTCTCACCCAAGACTTGATCGGTCTGGATGGGACATTGCAGTACGCCGACTTGGTGCTTGCTCAAGGGACCGGGAGTCATGCGGCGGATACGATAGTAAGTCTGGCAAGTGGCGGTGAATTTTTGGCAGTTTTGAAAAATGTTTCATTGGCGAATGTGTCGCCTTTGAACTTTACCCGTATGATCACGACTCCCCAGACCTTGAACGGCACCTCTGGCAACGACATCCTGCTTGGCGGAACAGGCAATGATGAGATCCGTGGAACCGGTGGAAGCGATATCATTCAAGGCGGCACGGGGAACGATACCATTTACATCACCGCCAAGAGCGGATCCTTTGTGGATAAGATTGACGGTTTTGCTGGTACGGATACCCTCTCCATCAGTTATACCGGCGTGACCGATATTGATAGCTTTACTTCACGTACCTTTGCCAACGCTACCCATGTTTGGACCGATGCCAATGGGGGTCGTATCGAGTTCAAAGGGATCGAGACGTTGCAATTGGGAGGATCGACCTATCAGATTGCCAGTCAATCACCGACAAACTCTCTATCTTATATTTATAATTCCGGGTATGCCTTTTATTCAACCGGGCTCAACAAGGCTGTGTTGTATGACGGCAGCACCTCTTATGATTATAACTCATTTGACGCGACCCATTATTTTACAGAGTCGCCAGCCTCGACCACTCTGATTGGTTCTGCCAAGAATGATGTGATTCACGGTACCTCTGGGGCGGATACCATCACCACCGGGGCGGGAAATGACTTTGTTAATCCCGATAGTGGTGCGGACTCTGTGCAGTTGGGAGAGGGCAATGATGCCGTGTTCCTAGATGGGGCCAATCTGAACGATACGCTTTTGGATGGTGGGGCTGGAACAGACTGGCTCCATTTTGGATATACCAATGTGTCAACGGTCAGTTCCTTCTCTTTAACCACGGGGGGCGCAGTCAACTTTGAGAACCTTTTTGGTTCCAAAGGGGAGGATATTTTGACGGGTGATGACAGTGCCAATGAAATGCGTGGCGGCTATGGTGCGGACACCTTGTTGGGCAGTGGCGGAAATGATGTTTTGTATGGCGATTCCGGTTCTTATGTATATGGTATCGATTCCAACTTGACCGATTCTTACTATGGAGGGTCTGATGGCGATGACACCCTGAACGGTGGCGTCGGGGCCGACACCCTGACCGGTGGCGGAGGTCGGGATATCTTTGTGATCGGGGTCGGAAATGGCGGGGCTACCAGTGCTGGCGCGGATGTAATCAAGGACTTCTCTATTACCCAAGACTTGATCGGTCTCGATGGAACGTTGCAGTACACGGATCTTGTCCTGGCCCAAGGGAGTGGGAGCAATGCGGCGGATACGATTGTCAGTTTGGTCTCTGGCGGTGAGTATTTGGCGGTACTCAAAAATGTCAACGTAACGGATTTGTCGCCGTTGTCGTTCACCCGCATGTTCACGTCTGCTCAGACGGTGATTGGTTCCTCTGCTAACGACGCCTTGCTTGGCGGAATGGGCAACGATGATCTCAGTGGCCTTGGTGGGAGTGATGCCATTCAGGGTGGTCGAGGGGATGATGTCATTCACATCACCGCCAAGAGCGGGGCCTTTGTGGATATCATCGATGGCTTTACCGGTACGGATACCTTGACCATCAGCTATGCAGGCGTGACAGACATTGACAGTTTCACCTCACGCACCTTTGCCAATGATAAGCACATCTGGACCGACGCCAATGGCGGTCGCATTGAGTTCAAAAATATTGAAACTTTGCAGTTGGGGGGAACCTCTTACCAGATCGCCAGCCAAACACCTGCCACCTCTGTATATTCGATTTATAACTCTGGGTATGCCTATTATTCTACGGGTCTCAATAAGGCCGTTTTGAGTGACGGTAATTCTACCTACAGTTACAACTCGTTCGATGCAGCCTATTTTCTGACCAGTTCGCAGACAGCGACTACCCTGATTGGTTCTGCCAAGGACGACGTGATTAATGGAACCTCCAGGGCAGATACCATCACTACTGGGGCTGGGAATGACACTGTTAAACCGGGTACGGGCGCGGATTCTGTGCAGTTGGGGGATGGCAATGACGCGGTGATCCTGGATGGTGCGGACTTAAACGATACACTGCTGGATGGTGGGGCCGGGACCGACTGGCTTAGTTTTAGTTATACGAATGTGTCAACCGTCAGTTCCTTTTCTTTGACCACGGGCGGGGCGGTCAATTTCGAGAATCTTTTGGGCTCCAAGGGTTCCGACATTCTGACGGGGGATGGCAACGCCAATGAAATTCGTGGCGGTTATGGTGCGGATACCTTGCTGGGTGGCGGCGGAAATGATGTTCTGTATGGCGATATGGGTAGTATTGGATCTGGCGTCGAATACAACCTGACCTACTCCTATTGGGGTGGAACTGAAGGCGATGACATCCTCAATGGCGGAGCCGGGGCCGATACCCTGACCGGTGGTGGTGGAAAGGATATCTTTGTGGTTGGGGCTGGAAATGGCGGGGCCACTGTTTCTGGTGCGGATGTGATTCAAGATTTCTCCCTTACCCAGGACTTGATCGGTTTGGATGGAACGCTGCAATACGCGGACTTGGTGCTTGCTCAAGGGAGCGGGAATAATGCGGCGGATACGATTGTGACCTTGGCCTCAAGTGGCGAGTATCTGGCGGTTCTCAAAAATATTGCCGTGACGAACCTGACGCCGTTGATGTTTACCCGCATGACGACGACTCCCCAGACCTTGACCGGCACCTCTGGCAACGATGTCTTGCTTGGCGGGGCGGGTAATGATGACATCAGTGGCCTTGGAGGAAGTGATGCCATTCAGACCGGTAGCGGGGATGATCTCATTCGCATCACGGCCAAAAGCGGCACCTTTGTTGACAAAGTGGATGGCTTTGCTGGAACCGACACCCTCTCGATCAGTTATACGGGCGTGACAGATATTGACAGTTTCACTTCACGCACCTTTGGTAGCGATCTGCACGTCTGGACCGATGTCAATGGCGGTCGTATTGAGTTCAAAAACATCGAGTCATTGCAATTGGGGGGGACCACTTATCAGATTTCCAGTACGGCTCCAACCACTTCGTTACAGTCTCTATCGACGCAAGGGTACGCTTATTATTCAACAGGTCTCAACAAGGCCGTGATGAATGATGGCAATTCTGCGTATGGTTACAACTCGTTTAGTGCGGCCAATTATTTTACGGGTTCGCCGACGGCAACCACCGTGATTGGTTCTGTCAAGGATGATGTGATTATCGGTACTACCGGGGCAGATACCATCACCTCTGGGGCTGGGAATGATATTGTCAAACCGGGTGCGGGTGCCGATTTTGTGCAGTTGGGGGATGGCAATGACGCGCTGTTTTTGGATGGTGCCAGCCTGACAGATACTCTCCTAGATGGTGGGGCCGGGATTGACTGGCTCCATTTTGGCTTTACGAGTGTGACCACCACTGTCAACTCCTTTTCCTTGACCACGGGCGGTGCTGTTAATTTTGAGAATCTTTTTGGTTCAAGCGGGGCGGATACGCTGACGGGTGATGGCAACGTGAATGAAATCCGTGGCGGTTACGGTGCCGACACCCTGTTGGGCGGTGGCGGAAATGACATCTTGTATGGTGATATCGGGAGTTCTGGATCTGGTGTGGAAGCCAATCTGACCGCCTATTTTGTTTATGGAGTCGATGGCGATGATACTCTGAATGGTGGAGTCGGAGCCGATAGCCTGACCGGTGGCGGTGGTAGGGATGTTTTTGTGGTCGGGGTCGGGAGTGGCGGGGCCACTGTGGCAGATGCGGATGTGATTCAGGATTTTAACATCACCCAAGACTTGATCGGTCTGGATGGAACCTTGCAGTATGCCGACTTGGTGCTGGCGCAAGGGAGTGGCAATAATGCTGCCGACACGATTGTGAGTCTGGCTGTGGGCGGTGAATATCTGACCGTACTCAAAGGGATTTCGTTGACGGATCTCACGCCGCAGATGTTTACCCGCATGACCACCACCGATCAGACCGTGAGTGGTACTTCTGGCAATGATCTCTTGTTGGGTGGCATGGGTAATGATGATCTGAATGGATTGGGCGGGAGTGATACCATTCAAGGGGGGCGCGGAAACGATCTCATCCACATCACCGCCAAGAGCGGAACTTATGTGGACAAGATTGACGGCTTTACCGGCACAGACACCTTGTCGGTCAGTTATACGGGCGTGACCGACATTGACAGTTTCACCTCACGCACCTTTGCCAACGATACTCACGTCTGGACCGATGCCAATGGTGGCCGCATTGAGTTTAAAAACATCGAATCATTGCAATTGGGCGGTGGCACTTATTCGATCAACAATCAGTCTCCCTACTACAGCCAGATCGACAGCCTCTATACGTATGGATATTTTTACTATTCCACGGGGCTGAATAAGGCCGTTCTCTTTGACGGCAGCACAACGGCAACTTACAACACCTTTAATGCCTCTTCGTTTTTCTCGACCTCTGCGCCCACCTCAACCATTGTTGGTTCAGACAAGAGCGACTTGATTGCTGGCCTGTCTGGGGCGGATGATATCTCTACCGGGGCTGGGGATGATGTTGTCAAGCCTGGTGAAGGGGCGGATACCGTGCGGTTGGGAGATGGCAATGACGTATTGATGCTCCTGGCTAATGAGGTGACTTCAGATACGTTGCTGGATGGCGGAAGTGGCACGGACTGGCTCCATTTTGGTTATTCAACGGGTAATGGGGGTACGTTTACCCTCACCAGCAAGGGGGCGGTCAACTTTGAAAATCTCGTTGGTTCCAGTGCCAATGATACGCTGACTGGTGATGACAGTACCAATGAACTGCGGGGTGGATCCGGTTCGGATACGATCTATGGGGCCGGGGGAAATGATACCCTGTACGGCGATCTGGGGCCATCTGTTACGGGTATTTACTCTAATCTGAATCTCGAAAGTTACAATTATGGTGCTACTTATGATGATATTCTGGACGGTGGCACCGGGGCGGATACGCTAACCGGTGGTTCTGGCAAAGATATCTTTGTGATTGGGGTTGGGAATGGCGGGACTGCAGTGACCAATGCGGATGTGATTCTGGATTTTGATATCCATAATGACCTGCTCGGTTTGAATGGGACATTGCAGTATGCCGATTTGCATTTTTCAAGTGGAACCGGGAGCTATGCAACCGATACAATTGTGAGTCTGGTATCTGGTGGAGAGTATCTGGCGGTACTTAAGAATATCTCGCCGACAGATTTCACCCCACTGATGGTAACTCGCATCACCACGACCCCTCAGACAGTGAGCGGTACCTCTGGCAATGATGTCCTGCTTGGCGGGATGGGCAATGATGACATCAGTGGCGTTGGGGGGAACGATTACATTCAAGCAGGTCTGGGGGATGATGTCATCCACATCACTGCCAAGAGCGGCTCCTTTGTGGATAAAGTGGATGGCTTTACCGGCACAGATACCTTGTCTATTAGTTATGTGGGCGCGACCGACATTGACAGTTTCACCTCGCGCACCTTTGCCAACGATACTCACGTCTGGACCGATGCCAATGGCGGTCGTATTGAGTTCAAAAATATCGAGACGTTGGAATTGGGAGGAGTCACATATAAGATCTCCAGTCATGCTCCAACCACATCCTTGTCTTATATTTATGATTCTGGGTATGTCTATTATTCAACCGGAATCAACAAGGCAGTAATGTATGACGGCAGCACCGATTATAATTACAACTCGTTTGACGCTTCCCACTATTTTACCGGTTCACCCGCTTCGACCACCGTGTTGGGTTCTGCCAAGAATGATGTGATTAACGGTACGAGCGGGGCGGATACCATCACGACCGGGGCTGGGAATGACTATGTCAAACCAGGATCGGGCGCGGACAGTGTGCGGTTGGGGGATGGCAATGATGCGCTGTTTGTGGATGGTTCTGATTTGAACGATACGCTCCTCGATGGTGGGGCTGGGACAGACTGGCTCCACTTTGGTATGACCTCTGTGTCTGCCACCAACTCCTTTTCCTTGATATCGGGTGGAGCGGTCAATTTCGAAAATCTGTTCGGCTCCAGCGGGGCGGACACTCTGACGGGTGACGCCAATGCCAATGAAATAGTTGGCGGTTATGGTGCCGATACTTTGCTGGGTGGTGACGGAAAGGATGTTCTGTATGGGGGTATCGGCCCTTATCGCTCTGGGGTCGAATCTAACTTGACGAACATTTATTATTCTTATGGGGATGATGGTGATGATATTTTGAATGGTGGGGCTGGTGCCGATACCCTGACCGGTGGCGGGGGGCATGACATCTTTGTGATCCGTACTGGGAGTGGTGGGGCCACTCTGGCTGACGCAGATGTAATCATGGATTTCAATCCTACCGAGGATTTTATCGGTCGGGATGAAGCCCAGTCTTTTGATACGATTACCGTGAGTCAGGGAAGTGGCAGCAATGCCGCTGATACGATCATTCGGATCACCAGCAGTGGGGAATATCTGGCCGTATTGAAAAATGTCGCCATGAAGGATGTGACCCCGTTGCAATTTACCCGGATGGATACAACCACTTTGACACTGAATGGCACCTCAGTCGATGACATTCTGATCGGTGGTCAGGGGGATGATACCATTCATGGGGCTGGCGGCAGTGATACCATTCAGGCTGGGAAGGGCAATGATACCGTTCAGGTCACCGATAAGAGTGGAGCTTATGCCGATTTGATCGATGGTGGTGAGGGGAGCGATACGCTCTCCGTGAGCTATTCGGGTGTCACGGACCTGGACAATTTTGTATCCCATACATTTTCCAACAGTCGGCATGTATGGACAGATGGCAATGGCGGTACACTGACATTCAAGAACATTGAGTCAGTGCAGTTTGGGAGTTCGACCTATCAGGTTAATGATGCTTACAAGAACAGTTCGTTATCCTATCTGGGTAGTGGTGGGGATTATTATTATTCAACCGCATTGAACAAGGCGGTGATGTTTACGGATACGGATAATTTACAGCATAACACCCTGGATGCGACGTATATCTTCACTGGTTCTCCGACCACAACGACCCTGATTGGTTCTGGCGTGGATGATCTGATCATCGGCACCTCTGGGGCGGACACCATCACCACCAAGGCGGGAAATGACACTGTCAAGCCTGGAGCTGGGGCGGATACTGTGCGTTTGGAAGCCGGTGACGATGTGGTGATGCTAGATGGCAGTTCTTTGACCGATACGCTTCTAGATGGCGGTGATGGCTCGGACTGGCTTCATTTTGGTATTACCGGTTCTGGAGCCGCAGGCCTCTATACCTTGACCAGTGACAATGCCGTCAATTTTGAAAACCTGTTTGGATCCAGCTATAACGATACCTTGACCGGTGACGACAAGGCCAACGAAATCCGGGGCGGGAATGGTGCGGATAAGATTATTGGTGGTGGTGGCAATGATGTGATCTATGGTGATATGGGACCAACGGGTACGGGTGTTGGCTCCAATCTGACCTATCAGTGGAACTATTCCACGGTTGAGGGTGACGATATCCTGAATGGTGGAGTTGGGGTCGATACACTGACCGGTGGCGGTGGGGCCGACACCTTTGTGATTGGGGTTGGAAATGGCGGTATGACCCTTGATGGGGCGGATGTGATCAAGGATTTTACCGTAGGCACCGATTTGATTGGTTTGGACGGACTCTTGACCTATCAGGATTTGACACTGGCGCAAGGGACCGGAAGTAATGCAGACAGCACAATTATTAAAATCACGAGCAGTGGTGAATATTTGGCTGTGGTGAAAGGGATCGCCGTTTCCGCCATGACCCCGCTTGCTTTTATTACCACGAAGGAGGTCGCCCAGACCCTGACCGGTACTTCTGGCAATGACATCTTGCTTGGCGGTTCGGGCATCGATGAGATCACCGGGAATGCGGGGAGTGATACCATTCAAGCGGGTGGCGGTAACGATACCATCCATGTCACCGGCAAAAGCGGGATCTTTGCGGATCTCATTGATGGTGGTGCGGGTACGGATACCTTGGCGGTCTCTTATGCAGCCATTAATGGCATCGATAGTGTTACCATTGCCGCTGTCAATGGTACGCATACCTGGACCGATTCAGATGGAGGCACCATCACCTTCAAGAACATCGAATCCATTCAGGTGGGTGTTGGAACCTACCAAGTCGTCAATGAACTGCCTACCAACGCTATCTCCAGTTTGTATGCGCAAGGTCAGTATTATTATTCGACCGCGTTGCGTTCAGCCTATTTGTATGATGGCAATTCAACTCTGGATTATAACTCCTTTTACGCCCCGAAGAATTTTACCGGAACTTATTCTACGACGACCATTTTTGGTTCTGGCGAGAATGATCTGATCACAGGTAGTGCGAAGGCAGATACCATTTATGCCTGGGCCGGGAATGATTATATCACTCCAGGCCTTGGGGCCGATGAGGTGTTGCTGGGAACCGGGGATGATGTGGTGTTTTTGGATGGAAGTTCGCTGACCGATACGATCATGGATGGTGGGGATGGTTCAGACTGGCTCCATTTCGGTTATGGGGGGTATGTGACCGCTGGAACCTACTCCTTGACCAGTGACAATGCTGCCAATTTTGAGAATTTGTTTGGATCGGGTTATAACGATACGTTGACCGGAGACGCCAACAACAACGAAATCCGTGGCGGCAATGGGGCTGACATCCTGAATGGTGGCTTGGGCAATGATAAGCTGTATGGGGATATTGGGCCAACGGCGTCGGGTATTCAAGCCAATCTGACCTATGGAATGTATGACTACAATAATGGTGATGATACGTTATATGGCGGGGCCGGGGCTGATATCCTGACCGGTGGTGGTGGCAAGGATACCTTTGTGTTGGCTAATGGAACCGGTGGGACGGATGTGACCGGGGCGGATCAGATTGAGGATTTTGCTTTGGATTCCGATCTGATCGGGATGGATGGGTTGACCTACGGAGCGTTGACCGTCACCCAGGGGAGCGGGAGCCAATCGGCTCATGCCCTTATCAAGGTGGCGGGCAGTGCTGAATATCTGGCGGTGGTGAAAAACACTCTGGCCACGGCGTTGACCCCGATGATGTTTGCCAACATGTCGCAAACCGCCTTGACACTGAATGGCACGAGCGGCAATGACATTCTACATGGCGGTCAAGCAGCGGATACCATTCAAGGTGACGCAGGGAGTGATATCGTATTGGGCGGGGGAGGAGACGACCTCATCAAGATCACGAACAAGAGTGGAACCTTTGCCGATCTCGTCGATGGCAACGCAGGCACGGATACCCTGGAGATCAATTATACCGGCGGAACGACCCTCGATAATTTCACGCGCACGTTTGTTAATGGCCAGCATGTTTGGACCGATGCGCAAGGTGGAAGTATTACCTTCAAGAACATCGAAAAAATACAGTTGGGAACCGATACCTATCAAATTGTCAGTCAGTCCCCTTCCAGTAGCATCTCTTACATCAATGGTGGGTATTTCTATTACTCAACCACTTTGAACAAGGCGGTTCTGTTCGATGGGAGTGCGACGACTGCATATAATTCGTTCAGTGCTGCTTCTTATTTCTCCAGTACTGCGGCGACCACCATTATTGGTTCTGCCAAGAGTGACTTGATTTTGGGGGGGGCTGGGGCGGATGACATCACCACCGGGGTCGGGGATGATGCGGTTTATGCGGGGGCCGGTGCGGATTCCGTGCGGTTGGGAGAGGGTTCTGATGTGATGTTTGTCAATGGCTCCGATCTGACAGATACCCTGCTGGATGGAGGGGCTGGATCGGACTGGCTTCATTTCGGTTATAACTATTCTGGCGTGGCTGGAAATTACTCCTTGTCCAGTAGTGGGGCGGTCAATTTCGAGAATCTATTCGGCTCGGACTTGAATGACACCTTGACCGGTGACGCCACTGCCAATGAAATTCGTGGCGCAGGAGGCAATGATACGCTTTATGGTGGTGCTGGCAATGATGTCATCTATGGTGATCAAGGGCCTGGGTTTGATTATGCAAACGCTGCTTTGTATAGTATAACCTATTGGTCTTATGGGACCGGTGATGATGTACTGTCTGGTGGGGCCGGAACGGATACGTTGACTGGCGGGAATGGCAGTGACACCTTTGTCATCGGGATCGGCGGGGGTGGTGCGGCTTTGACCGATGCGGATGTGATCAAGGATTTTAGCCTTGTTGATGACTTTATCGGTCTGGATGGAGGTTTGACCTATGGCGCATTGTCCATTGCTCAAGGAACTGGAACCAATGCAACCAAGACCATCATTAAAGTAACGAGCAGTGGTGAATATCTGGCTGTGCTGGATAATATCAATGCTGTGGATTTGTCGCCGTTGAAGTTCATCAGTATGACCACCTCAACTTCACCCGTGACCGGAACCTCTGGCAACGATGTCCTGTTGGGTTCGTTTGGTGATGATGTGATCGATGGCAAGGGGGGGAGCGATACCATTCAAGCCGGGCAGGGTACAGACTCTATTTTGATTACCGCCAAGAGCGGAGCATTTGCGGAGTTGATTGATGGCGGGGCGGGTACGGATACCCTGTCGGTCAATTATGGCACCCTGGCTGACCTGGACGGCTTCAGTTCAAGAGCTTACTTGAATGGTAAGCATGTTCTGACGGACGCGAATGGTGGGAATATCACCTTTTCCAATATCGAAACGGTGCAGGTGGGAACAACCACCTATCAGGTTTCCAACCTTGATCCGTCCTACTTCTTGAGCAGTTTGTATACTCAAGGTTACTTCTACTATTCAAGTACAACCAACAAAGTCATCATGGATGACTACGCCGCTGGGAAATTCAACTCTTTTCAGGCCTCCAGCTTTTTCTCCAACTCTTTAATTCCGACTACGATAATCGGTTCCGCGACGAACGATCAGATCGTTGGAAGCACTTGGAGCGATACCATCAACAGTGGAAAAGGGGATGACTATGTCATGCCTGGAACGGGTGCGGACAGCGTGTCGTTGGGAGAAGGCAGAGATGTGGTCTTTCTGGAGGGTAACAGCCTGACAGACACCCTTATGGATGGCGGTTCTGGATCGGACTGGCTCCATTTTGGTTTCAATTCAGGTGGTGTGGCGGGTACTTACACTCTGACTAGCAATAATGCCGTCAATTTCGAGAATCTGTTTGGTTCGGGATACAACGATACCTTGACCGGGGACGATAATAACAATGAAATCCGTGGCGGATTTGGTACGGATACCCTCAATGGCGCGGCTGGGAATGACATCTTGTATGGAGATAAAGGGCCGGAATTTTCTTACGACACCATTGCCTATAATTTGGCCGTAGGGTATGGCACCAATGGCAATGACATTCTCAATGGTGGGGATGGAAACGACCTCCTCAATGGTGGACAGGGACAGGACTCCTTGACCGGTGGGAATGGAGCCGACCGGTTCACCTTCCTGACCTCTCTGGAGTCTGTCACGACGCTGGCTTCGGCTGATATCATTAAGGATTTCAATCTTGTTCAGGGTGATCGGATCGCCTTGGATCAAGACGTGTTTGGTTTGAGTTCGTTTGTAGAAGGGGTCAATTATGTGGAGGTGGTCGCCTCTGGCAGCTCTTTAACGACCGTATTGTCGAGTGGTGCCATTGATACCTTGGTCGGCGCATATAACTCTGGCAGCATCAGCAGTTCTGTCCCATATGTCGCATTTCTGACCTATGACGATACAAGTACCGCCAATGTCGATGATGGCTCTTATTTGTTGTTCGATACGGCCCGTAATATCAATGGAGTGAAGCTGCTGGCCAAACTGACCACAGATGGGACAACGGCAGTGGCTGCGACCAGTTTCGATGCATCGGCCTTGACCATTACGGGTTCGGAACATTTGTCGGAAAGTGTCAACAGCGACATCTTGTTTGGTGGTACTTCCGATACCAAGTACGTATGGGATCAGACCACGCCGTTTGGCGGACAGGACACCCTGGATGATGCCGGGGGCAATGACTCTTTGAGTTTTGAAAACCTCCATGATGTGGCCGTTCGTATTGAATCGCATGCCACAAATGGTAATCAACTTTTGGCGCAACTAGACAGCGATGTTTTGGTGAGCAATAATGTTGGTGCGAGTCAACTGACTTTTTCCGCCCCAGAAAGTCAAATCAACCTGACTCGTGGGATCGAAGAGTTCCAGGCCACGGATACGGTTTTGGCTACTGGCAGCAAAGGGTATGATCTGGCTGGGTCTGGAGAGGTGGGTTTGTTGGCCTCCACTGAGGCGGCTTATGTCGTGGCCGGGAATGGATCCAACAACACATTGGACATCAGTGGCCTTACGAATGCCAAGTATAGCCTTTTACTAGGCGGGGCTGGAGATGACATACTCATTGGAAGCGCGGGTCAAGATCATCTGGTGGGGGACGCGGGTAACGATACCTTGCAAGGGGGAGTAGGCAAGGATAGCTTTTATGGTGGTGCTGGTGCGGACGTGTTTAAATATTCAGCACCTTCTGAAGGTTCCACGACAGAATCTGCGGCGGATAAAATTTTTGATTTTACTGCTGGCGTGGACAAAATCTCTCTGGGTGGAGCAGCCTTTGGGAATATTCAAACGCCGGGGGCCAATCTGGTTGCGGGAGAGTCCTATGTTGAGATTGCTTGGTCCGGTGCCAGCAAGACCAAACTGGAGACAGCGTTACAAGATGGCACCATCGACACCCTAGCCACTGCGGCTGGGGTCAAAACCGGGACAGATTATGTGGCCTTTTTGACCTTCACCCAAAATACGGGTTCTGGGGAGGCGAGCCATTATCTTTTGTATGACACGGATACAGCCAATCCAGGTGGGATGACGGTTTTGGCGGACCTGCATGGCGTGACCGCGACCCAGTTTTCGCATACGGATATCACAATTGGGTGAGGGTGAAGAGAATTTTTGGTGCAAACGTTGCAAAAGTAGTTTAAAATGATCTTTTTTGTTTGCTCACATCACAAAGACGGAGTTGCTCGTTATGAAAGTTGCTAATCCTTTGCGCGTCACTTTGCTGGCGTTGGTCGTTTGTCTGACCCCTGGTTCCAATGTGCAGGCCGAAACGTTGCGGGAGGCTGTGGAGGGGATTTTGCAACGGCATGATCGCATTTTGGCTGCAAAAGCAGACGTTTCAGCGAGTGGGGAACGGGCTGAGGAGCGTTTCAAGACCAGTTTTACGCCCACAATGAATGTTTCTGGCCATTATGGTCAGGAACGGCGGGCGCAAATGGCCCCTGGCACCAGTACGAATCTGGCATCCAGGGAGATGGATATTCGTTTCACTCAGTTGTTGTGGGACTTTGGTAAGGCCAATGCCGGTGTGGAAGTGGCACGCATCCAAAAAGAACAACTGGATGCAGCGGTGGAAGTGGCGCAGCAAAGCCTGATGCTGACAGCCACCACGGCTTATTATCAATTGCGCAAGTCCAATAATGTGCAAAAATTTGCCCAACAATCGGTGGATAATATCAAACGTCAGGGCGAGGTTGAAGATATTCGGGTTGCCTTGGGTCGAGGTTATTCCACGGATGTGCTGCAGGTTAAAACCCAATTGGCTGGGGCCATGGCACGAGAAGTTCAAGCGAGTGGGGCTGTGGCTCAGTCTAAAGAGCAGGTTCGCACAGTCTTCTTGCGTGATGCTGGCGAGGTTCTGCAGTTGGTCCCGCCAGATGAGTCGTTTTTGAAAGGACTCCCAAAAAATGTCGAGGATGCCGTCGCCATTGGGGTACAAAAAAATCCACAACTCAATCAATTGCGTCTGGTCACCAATATGCTGAAGGCTCAAAAGACTGGTGTGGAGCGTACCAGTTTTTTCCCGACGGTTCAGGGGGTCTTGGAGCGCAAGTTTAAGGACAAAGTTCAGGGCGTGGATGAGTTTGTGGACGAGACCTTTGGCAGAGTGGAATTGAGCTATCCTTTGAATTTGGGACTTTCTGGCATGAACGGGGTGTCAGCGGCTGGACAAGACTTAGAAGCGGCCCAACGTCGCTATGACGATACCCGCCGCACAGTCGAAGAACAGGCACGGATTGCTTGGCACAACTTGAACACCGCTCGTGCCAATGCCGAACTGTTGAATAGTCAGGCGAGTATTGCCAGAAAATTTTTGGATCTGGCCCGTGAAGAGCGGAAAATGGACAAGCGTACCCTCCTTGACATCCTGAGCGGGGAGACCGCGTTGATTAACGCCCTTTCTGATGCAGCGGTGGCAGATACCGATGTTCTGATTGCCGGGTTTACCCTTTTGCAGGCCATGGGTGCGCTGGAACCTTCCATTCTTGATAACAACAAGCCTGTGAGTACCTCGATCAATAACGAGAATGTATTTAAGGAGTCATCCGAACCTGCGGCCAAAAAAGCCGTATCGAAATAAAACCGACCCATGTCGGTTTTACTCAAGCAATTATTTTCACGCCAACTGTTCGCCGTTGAACTCATAGCGGTTTCGCTGTGTATTCATCTATTGGGTCTGGCTTCCTCGGTTTATGTCATTCAAGTATTAAACCGATACGTTTCGCATGGCCTGGATGCCACTTTGGTCACTTTGACCGTTGGTGCGGTTTTGGCGGTGATCCTGGAGTTCGGGTTTCGTCAAGCCCGTATGAAACTGGCTCAAGGGGTGACGGTTAAACCCGGATTTCTTTTGGGAATCCGGGTTTTTGATCGCATTATCTCCACAGGGGCCGGAAAGTTGGACCAACTTCCCCCAGGTGCGCAACGGGAGATCGTTGCCAGTCCGTCTGTGGTTGGACGTATTCATTCCCCTGCTAATCTTGTGGCCATGCTGGATGTGCCGTTTGCCATTCTGTTTGTGGCCGTGCTTTTTTTTATCCAACCCCCCCTTGGATGGGTGGCGACCGGGTTTCTGACTGCAGCCTTTTTGGTTTCCACCTTGGGAAATCCCTTGCTGCATGATCTTTTGCGTGACTATTCGCGGACTGGGGCTGAGGTGAGTGCCTTGGGAGGATCGGCCATGCGTGCGGTGGATACGGTGCGCGCTTTCAACGCTCAGGACCATCTGCGTCGTCGTTATCAGGCCAAGCAAATCGAAGCGACCCAATTCCATCGACTGGTGGAGGCCAGACGGGAGTTGATTCAAACCTTTGCCCAGAGTCTGGGTGGACTCATGAGCGTGTTTGTGATCGCGGTAGGAGCCAAACTGGCGGTGTCAGGTGAGATGGATGTGGGTTTGTTGGTCGGTGCGAATATTTTGGCGTCGCGGGCTATGGCCCCAATTCTCCGCTTTGCCCAGTTAGGCTCTTCACTGGCCGAGTCGCGACGCGCCATGGAGACTTTGGGCTCTTTTTCTCGTCTTCCCTTGGAACGTACTGGGGGAGCCATGCTGAAGAATTTTACCGGTCGTCTGGAACTCAAGGATTTGGCGTTTGCTCATGAGGAGGGCTCTGATCCGTTGTTCGAGTCCCTCTCCTTGGGGCTTTTACCTGGGGAATCCCTGGTGGTTTCTGGTGCTAATGGCACAGGCAAGACCACAATGGCCAGGATTCTAATGGGACTGCTGGAGCCTTCCCGTGGACAGATCTTGCTGGATGGGGTGAATCTGGATCAGGTCGCCTTGTCCTGGTGGCGGCGTCAGGTGGTCTATTTGCCCCAGGAACCCGAATTCTTTGAAGGCTCCATCCGCGAGAACCTGATGACACTCAACCCCGAATTGTCCGAAGAACGTTTGAACACCATTATCGTGGAGGCGGGACTCTCGCAGTTTTTGCATAATAGTACCCATGGTTTGGATACCGCATTGGTCAATGGTGGAACTCATTTGGCTTTGGGAATTCGCAAACGGTTGGCTTTGGCACGGGCTTTGGTGACGGAGTGCCGTATTGCGATTTTTGATGAGCCACTGGAAGGTATGGATGTGCCAGGACGCGAGGCGGTCACAACCGTGTTGGCCCGTATGGCCCGTTCGGGTCGGAGTGTCATTGTTTTCTCGCATGATGCCGGGCTGATTCGTGGCGCGGATTTGCAGCTGAATCTGGATGTGAAACCTGTGGCTGAGTTGCGTCGTAAGGCACATCAGAGCTAAAGGGGATGGACGATGAATGTGGTGGATGGGGAAGAGGGGATTGATGATGGAGTCGGATTGATTCATCATGTGGTCGTATTCTGGTTTGTTTTTCTACTGGCGGGTTTGGTAATTTGGGCATCGGTGGGGATGCTGGATGTGCTGAGTTTTGCTCAAGGGGAGGTGATCCCTTCGACGCAAATCAAACAGGTTCAACATCTGGAAGGTGGAGTCATTCGGCGTATTTTGGTCAAGGAAGGGGATAAGGTCCAAAAGGGACAACCCTTGGTAGAGTTGGAGAACGTGGCCAGCGATGCGGATGTGGGGGAGATAACTGCCCGGCTGGCCTCGCTGGAGGTGGACAATGCTCGTTTGCAGGCTGAGGCCACAGGGGCCAATGTCGTGGTTTTTTCATCTGCAAAAAAGGCGGCACACCCCGACTTGGTCAAACGGGCCGAGGAACTGTTCTCCAGCAACCGCCTTCGTCGGGAAGAGAAACTCGCCAGTTTACGCGAGAGCATGTCGGGGCAGCAAAAATTTGTGCAGGAGATCCAGGCCCGGATCAAGAACAACAAAAAACGGTTGACCTTGGTGGAAGAGCAGGTGACGATTAGTAAACAGTTGCTGGAAAAAGATATTACCAACCGCTATGCCCATTTGGATCTTCTTAAGCAATCGCAACAGATCAGTAGCAGCATCGAAGAGGATGGCATGGCTTTGCAACGCGCTCAAGCGGCTTCCAAAGAGGCTCAGGCCAATCTGGCCTCGGTGGGTCATGAGTTCGAGGAGGCGGCCCGTGAAAAGTTGGCGGAGAATCGTCGGCAGATCACCGAGTTGACCGTGCGGTTGCAGAAATTTCAGAATAGTCTCTTTCGTACCGTTTTGACCGCTCCTGTGGATGGCGTGGTGAAAACGTTGTATCTGGTGACCGAAGGGGGCGTGATTCCGCCTGGAGGCACGGCCATGGATTTAGTGCCGGGTGATGATCGTTTGGTGGTTGAGGCCAAACTACCCATTCAGGATATTGGCTATGTGAGTGTAGGGCAACATGCTTTTATCACTCTGACCTCTGCGGATGCCTCCCGTTTTGGGAAACTGGCTGGCACTGTGGTTCAGATCAGTCCTGACGCATTGGTCACCAAAGAGGGACACTATTACAAGGTGCGTGTGGAAACCGAGCAGGCCTATTTTCAAAAAGGAGCCATGAATTATCGCCTTTTTCCAGGCATGATCGTTCGGTGCGCCATTCATACCGGGCAACGTTCGGTGTTAGAATATTTATTTTATCCGTTTCAAAATTTCATGGATCCAGCCTTGACGGAGCGATAACGACGATGCGGGGAATTATGGCAGTGATTGCAATTTGTTTGCTGGGTTTCCCTGGGGAAGGGGGGGCTATGCCCCAGCAGAGTGTCGTAGCGGCGCAAGAGCAGGCCGCCATGCAAATGGATGTCATGATGTTTCGCATCAAGATGTTTCATCGAGAGGTGAAAAGTACTCTTCTTGGCATCATGGAACTGCCATTTTTCAAGGAATATTTCTCTTTGCAGGAGTCTGCTAATAACTCTTTGGATTCTATGGGTGTGATGCAGTTTTCTCCAAACCAGATTAAGTTGCGTCAGAAAATAGAGGCCTGGGCTCTGATTCTGCATAAGAAATTTCCTATTGGTGAGGCTTGTTTGATCGACAGACAGGGTCAAGAGCATCTGCGGATGGTGCAGGGCAAGCTAGAGGATTCACAATTTTTCTCTGCGGATGAATCGGATTCCCCTTTTTTTAAAGCGACTTTTGCCCTCAAGGAGGGTGAAGTTTTTACCAGTGAGCCGTATATGTCCCCAGATTCCATGCACTGGGTGACGGCTTATACCGCGCCGGTTGTGCTGGATACCGGGGATAAACCGGCTTTTTTTCATTTTGAAATCCCACTGGATGTGTACGGGAAATTGATTTCAACTGTGGATTATAGTTACTCCATGGCTCACCAAGCCGCCAAAGCTGACAAGGATGAAGAGGGGCGTTTTTTTATTGTCAACAAGGATGGATTGGTCGTGGCTGACAGTCGCAACCAGATTTCCTTTGAACTAAAAAAGGCGGCAAATCCAGATGCTGATTTCAGGCCTGGAGAGAAATTGGTTGATTATTTGCCGAAATTCGCTTCCATCATGACGGATTCAAAATTTCAAGAAGCGATTTCGCGCTTGCGGGAAGCAAAATCTGGCATGGTGCAGTTATCGTTGAAGGATCATGATTATATCCTGCTTTTTCAGCCCATTCCCGGAAGTTCCTGGACCTTGGTTCATCTGGATCCGGTGGGTGGCAAGGGATTTTGGGAGAAGAAAGATTGACACTTTAATCCGCAAAATATTAGTTTTTGTTGTCGGATTAACCCTCTGGTTCTATTCTTTAGGGTGTATGGCCTCCTCTGTGTTTGAGATTTTGCCCTTGTCCGCACCCATCCAGGTGGATGGAGAGTTGGGGGATTGGGTGGCTCAAGATCGGGAACAAGCTCTTTTGCTTCCTTTGACTGACTCGGAGTGGTTGCAAGATGAAGCCAGTTCTGGGGAGAGTGAGCCAGATGGGCAGATGGTTATGCGCTTGTGGGCAGCCTATCATGGAGATCGTTTTTATTTGGCGGCGCAATGGTCAGATGCCACTCAAAATGCCACCTACAAGCCATGGAAATTAACCAACGGCGAATATGTGCGGGCTCGAACTGTGGATGACATGTTTGTGGTACGGTTGCAATTGGGAGAGTCGTTTTCGCAATGCATGTTGACCAATAGTGCGTATCAGACCGACATTTGGCGATGGAGTGCGGGGCGTAGCAATTTGGCTGGCCTTGCAGATGATATGAAACATGCCTACTCCTCGAAACCATTTGACACCCCTGCTCGTGAATATGAGGGCAAGAATGGAATTGTTTATTTTTTGAGTACGTATGATCCCGGCGTTTCAGGTTGGCAGAACGTGCCACGACCTAAGGGAGCGGCGACTGTTGTCCCCAGTGTTGCCAAGAGTGGTGAGAGTTCTGGCAGTCGGGTCGATGTGACGGCTGTTGGGCAGTGGCGGGACGGCGTCTGGACTCTGGAGATGTCGCGCAAAATGAATACTGGGGATCCAGAGGATGTGGTTTTCAAGGTGGGAGGGGAGCAGGTAGCGCAGTTTGCGGTTTTCAATGCCGGTTACCAGTGGCGCAAATATATTACCAATCCGGTTTTGTTGAAATTTGCAGATCGTTGAGTCAGATGGTGATGGGCAGTATGGTGTCGCGGCATGCGCAGACCATCATCACAATTTTGACTCAACGCACTGTTTGCTTTTTTGATCAATGAGTCGAAGCCGGTGGATTTTCTGCGAAGACATCTTCCAAGGAAGCCGCATCCAGCAACCGATCTCCCCATTGCTCCAGAGCTTCTGCATTGGCCTGGGCAATTTTTTCTTGGATGGCCGATGGCAAAGAGCCAAAACGCTTGTTCAAAAGACGCAGAATAATTTTTCTGCCTTCCTCATCGCGGCCCTCTTCGCGGATGTCAACTGCCCTGCGAAATTGAAATAACTCTTCTTCAGGCATTGTGTTCATCATAGCCTCGAACCATGCCCGCCGTCCCAGATCCATCACCGCTTCGGGCGTCCAACCTATCGGTTCCACATATTCCGTCATTCCTTTCATGCGCAGACTCCTGATACCTGAGAGAATCCATTCAAAATCCGTCGAAATTCGGGTGATTCCTCGACCGACCATGAGGGAAAAGCCTTTATGCCACTGGTAACCGGCATTGAAAACCGCAAACTGCGCTACCTGCTCCCCTCCCACCTTGAAAACCACATCCTC
>JADFYY010000049.1 GCA_015232825.1 Magnetococcales bacterium | reverse complement strand
GGGGTGCGTGTTTGATTGGGTTTCAATTGTTTTTACATCCATTCGATAAACGGATTCGTGATTTTGAAAGAACATCATGCCCATTTGGAGCGAAAAGTCAAAGGCAAAAACCGTGGATCATTCCTACTGCGGAATATAGACCGGCCATTTTGTCGTTGAACTCCATCTGGGTTCCTCAGAGGCAATTCAAATCCTTCGTCCAATCCAAATCACCCGTCCAGCAATGACAATCTCAGACCTCTTGTCGGCAGAAACCGTGATGGGAAGGTAAGCCGGATTGTCGCTTAGAACCATGAGTGAACCATCCAATCCATGCTGAATCCTTTTCGGGATCCATTCGCCCTCAATCTTAAGCAAATAGATGGCGTCACTTTGTATCGTCTGGTCCATTTGATCCATCATCATCAGGTCGCCTGCCCGCAAGGTGGGCTCCATACCATCCCCTTTGACCCGAATCAACGCCGTTTCGCTTAGATTCATCTCCAAATTCAATACATCTCGTAACCAGTGGGGTGGTTCCGGGTCCGATAGAGTCGGGGCCAAAAAGCTCTCTCCTGGCTCACCACGACCGGTCAGTAACCAAGAGAGAGAGACCGTGGAATTTTGCGCAATCTTGGTCAACGTGCTACTGCTGGGCGTGGCCTTGCGTAATAAGCCATGCATCGTGGCTTTGGCAATGCCCATACGACTCGCCCAAGTGTAAGGGAGTTCTTCACCAATCAGGCGAAGAAGTCGCTCATAGAATCCAGGGATCTCTTGTTTGGAATTCATAGCCTCTCCTTTTATCAAAAACCGAACTATCGATGCTTTCGATAAGTTGTGCATATTGTGGTAAATAAGATTCGTTATGACTCGTTTTTATTACAATTAAACGATAACTAGAACGTCATATTATTTTTTTAAATCTTTTTTCTTGACAATCGTGCCGCAAACGCCGACTATTTCTTCCAGAGAAAAACAAAAACCGAACCAGCCAGTCCGATTATTCAAAAATTATAACCTGTGGAGGCGAGGATGTCTGTCACTAAACGGCACAAACCCGAAAACCTTGTCCATGTTCGTGATTTAACTCAAGCCAATGCCGTATTGGGAGAAATTGCGCAACTCAAACGCAACATTGAAACCATAGAAGCGGACATGAACGATTCCATTGATCGCATCAAACGGTCGGCTGAAGCCTTTGCCGCTCCCCGTCATGCCCGTCTGAACGCGCTGGCCAATGGATTACTGGCCTTTGCAGAATTCAATAAAGAGGCCTTGTTTGTCAAACGGCGCGGGATTGAGTTGTCGTTCGGCGAGCTTGGTTTTAGACGTTCCAGTGAACTTAAACCCAAGGCCCGTGGCACCTGGGCCCAGGTTCTCGATACGCTCAAGGGAGTTGGGGCTGGGGAGGCCATTCGGGTGCGCGAGGATGTCAATCGTGAGGTGTTGCGGCTTTGGTCGGATGAACGGCTCCAACTGGTAGGCGTCCAACGGGTTGAAAAGGATATTTTTTGGTACGAAGTCAAAACCGAAACCCTGAACCAAGAGACCGCTGTGACAATGATTAATAAGGAGGTGGGGGCGTGATGAACGGGTTGGACTTGATTCTAAAAGAAGATCTACCGAACTCTTTGGAAGAGATTGCCATGGTGATTGGGCGTGAAGGAGCTTTGCAGTTGGTGGGGGCCTGCGGCGGAACGCGCATTTTTGTGCCACGTCGGTTACGGGCGCAACACAAACTGGTGACGCTGTTGGGGTTTGCTCAGGCGCAACGTCTTGCCAATCATTTTGGTGGTGAGACCTTGACTGTGGTGCGGGCCGCCGATCTTTTGCGGCGCACTAGAAATCGCGAGATCGTGCGTCGCTATGACGCTGGAGATGGCGTGCGACAACTGGCCCGTGATCATGCTCTGACCGAACGGCAAATCTATTCCATTCTTTCCAGTTCGGCCTGAGCAATCATGGACGGGTGTTTTAAGATTACAACACCTTTTTGAGAGAGTGGTCAATTTTCTTGGACATGGAGGAGATTTCACTGATGACGCGATCAATGTCTCCGGCCAGATCCCTGGCCACACGGGCCGTGCTTTTGACTTCCCCCGCAACGACGGCAAAACCCTTGCCAAACTCACCGGCCCGTGAGGCTTGTATCCCGGCATTGATGGCCAGCACTTCCAGTTCGTTGGAAATTTTTTCAATACCGTGCAAGGTTTTGGAAACATCGCGGGTGTTGCGGTCGATCTCTTGCCGGACATTAGCTAGGTCGGTGAAGACCTGATGATTGGCCACACCCCGTTGGTCGCTGAAGACCTTGCTGAGCATTAAGAGGGTGTTCGCACTGACAACACCAGAGGAACCCACCGCATCGGCGATCATGGTCATGCTTTCAGGTGTGCCGGTGCATTCGATGACCAAGTCAACCTTGAAATTTTTGATCGCTACTTCTGGCTTGTTCAGGGTTTTGATGCCCATTTTTTTGGCCATGGTCATGCCTGGGGCCGAAGAGTCTGGATCGGCCAGAAATAGAATTTCCACGCCCTTGTTGCCAGAGAAAAGCTCCAAGATTTCAGTGCCTTCCTTGGTAGCACCAATAATGCCGATTTTTTTGTTTTGTTCATTGGTTGCCATAATCGTTCCACCTTTGTGGGCAAAAATCACTTTAGTGTGTTCTTCTTAAGTTTTGGTCTTCACTGCTTGCCGTTTCACAAGGATAGCACAAGATCATTGTGGAAGGCAAAAGAAGTTTATGAAAAAAACAGATTTTGGTTGGTGGCCTTTTTCATTTGCAGTTCTCCTTCACCTTATCTTTATGCGTTATTTTCAATAGGATCATCAAGGGTTTGAAAGGGATGTTCCCTTGTTAATAACTTGAATTTGGAATGACCCCATTATGGATGAATTAAATTTGAATAAAGGTAGCCATTGCAAGGCTAAAAGTGGTGAAAAGAGGGATGCGGTTCGTCAGGCCGTGCGAATGACCTATTGCGAGAACGGAGGGAATCTATCGCAAGCGGCACGGGCGCATGGTCTCTCTGTGTCCACGGTGCGTAACTGGAAGGCGCGGGACCGGGAAGCGAACATCGAGTGGGAGGTGGCGTTGACTTCACCTTCTGAGTATGCCTTGTTGGCGCGTGCGGCGGGATGTTTGGATGGCAGTCGTCGGGCGGTTCTGGTGGGGGCTTTGATCGAGGATTATTTGGTGTTGCATCAGGAGGCTTTGGAAGCGGTCAAAAAAGATCAAAGCTCGTTGAAGCTGGTTGAATCGGTATCGCGACTTTCTCAGGCTTTGGATCGCACCTTGCGAGCCCTTGGCAAGGCCAGTCCAGCGTTATCCCGTCTGGCGGTGGCCAATTGGGTTTTGGAGCGGCAGGCAGAATTTGTTAAAGGCCATTATCCAGACTATTTATCCATGTTTGTTGAGGTGTTAGAACCTTTTGGCGAGGCGTTGCTACAAGAGATTGGCTCGAACATTTAAAGCGGTGCATTGCTCAAAATCGTTAGGTCGGCTATGCTTCAATGGTGACGGACGCCTATTTTTTCAACTTGAAGATAAAGAAAACCATGCTCGAAGCGATTGAATTGCAACCAGCCTCCTTGGCCATTTGGGACAGCAAATACCGGTTGAAAACGGCAACTGGGGAGAACGTGGATCAAACCGTGGAGGAGACTTGGCAGCGGGTTGCCCTCGCTTTGGCCGAGGTGGAGACTCCGGCCAATCGTCAGATGTGGGCTGAGCGGTTTTTGTATGCCTTGCGCCATGGGGCGATTCCGGGGGGACGGATTGTTTCCAATGCCGGGGCTGGGGCTCACAAGCCGGCCACCAGTACCATCAACTGTACGGTTTCTGGGATCATGCGTGATTCCATGGTAGACATTCTCGATATGGTGCGCGAGGCTGGTTTGACCTTGAAGGCGGGATGTGGCATCGGTTACGAGTTTTCCACTTTGCGTCCCCGTGGTGCGTATGTTGCAGGGGCTGGTTCGAGTACTTCGGGTCCATTGTCGTTCATGGATATTTTTGATGCCATGTGTCGGACCATCTCCTCTGCGGGTGGCCGACGCGGGGCGCAGATGGGAACCTTTGATATTTCTCACCCGGATATTTTGGATTTCATCCGTGCCAAACGTGAAGATGGTCGTTTGCGACAGTTTAATCTTTCGTGTTTGATCACAGCCCCTTTTATCGAGGCGGTTAAAAAAGATCAGGAGTGGGCGTTGGTTTTTCCTGCCAATGTGCAGGAGTTGGAAAATCCTGACATTGAATTGGTGTATCGTCCTTGGCCCGTGACGGATCTTCCGTATCGGACCAATGGTTTGGGTGAAGTGGCCTGTCGGGTTTATCGGCGTCTGCCTGCGCGGCGGTTGTGGGATATGATCATGGCAGCCACTTATGATTATGCTGAGCCGGGATTCATTCTCATTGACAAGGTCAATGAAATGAACAACAACTGGTTTTGCGAGGAGATTCGTTCCACCAATCCTTGTGGTGAACAACCTTTGCCGCCGCATGGGGCCTGTTTGTTGGGTTCTGTGGATTTGACTCGATTTGTGGAGTTTCCGTTCACCCCCAAGGCTACCTTTGCTTGGTCGCGGTTTCAGGAAGTGGTACGGATTTTTACTCGCATGTTGGATAATGTGGTGGAGCTGCATGGTTTGCCGTTGCAGCCCCAGGCCGCTGAGATTGCCCGTAAACGGCGTCATGGTATGGGATTCATGGGATTGGGTTCGACCATCATTTTGATGAACATGACTTATGGAGATGCGGCCTCCATTCGGTTCACCGAGCAGGTTGCCCGTGAGATGGCCATTGTGGGTTGGGAGACCGGGGTGGAGTTGGCGCAGGAGAAGGGGCCTGCTCCCATCATGGAGGAGTTGTTTACGATTGATGAACGGATGATGGCCAAGCGTCCCAAGATGGAGCAGGATGGGATCAAGATTGGGGATCGGGTTCCTGGCAAAGTATTGTTGGCTTTTTACAGTCGTTATTTGGCGCAATTTCCCATAGAACTGAAAAAGAAAATGGCCTTGTTTGGGTGTCGTTTTACGCATCACACCTCCATTGCTCCCACTGGAACCATTGCGTTGTCGCTTGGCAACAACTGTTCCAATGGCATTGAACCGAGTTTTTCGCATCACTATTCGCGCAATGTCATTGTTCCTGGTCGCAAGACCAAGGAGAAGGTGGAGGTTCTCTCTTTTGAGTTATTGGCTTATCGGAAGTTGGTCAATGCGTTAGCGGATCCTTATGCTACCGATGAGGCGGCTCGTTTGCCTGCGAATTTTGTGGATGCCAGTGCCATTGCCCCAGAGGATCATGTGGAGATTCAGGCCGCCGCGCAGAAGTGGATTGATTCCTCCATTTCCAAGACCATCAATGTGCCGACGGATTTTCCTTTTGATCGGTTTAAGGAAATTTACCTTAAGGCTTATGAGAGTGGTTTGAAGGGTTGCACTACTTTTCGTTTCAATCCTGAATCGTTTCAGGGGGTTTTGGTCAAAAATCAGGATCTTGCCAATACGACCTATCGTTTTGCTTTAGAAAATGGCGAGTCAATCGAGTTGCGTGGTGATGAAGAGGTAGAGTATGACGGTGAAGTTCACTCTGCAGCCAACTTGTATGATGCTCTCAAAGAAGGCTATTACGGTAAATTATAAGAGACTGGATTCGAGGAGTTTTGTTTGATGGCGGTCCCAATTACGGCGAAAATTGTGGGTGTTGAGGTGGTAGCCGCTCAAAAGGCGGAGGTCGTTTCAGGAGGGCCATCACCGGAACCTGTTTCATCTCCCAAGATGGTGGCGGAGGTGGTGCAATTGCAGCCGGTTCTGCGGCGTCCTGATGATTTAGAGGGGACCACTTACAAGATTAAAACGCCGTTATCTGAGCATGCTTTGTATGTGACCATTAACGATATTTTGGTGAATGGCAAGCGGCGGCCTTTTGAAATTTTTATCAACTCCAAGAACATGGACAATTTTGCTTGGATTGTGGCTTTGACGCGGGTGTTATCGGCGGTATTTCGGCATGGGGGAGATGCCACGTTTTTGGTAGAGGAGATGCGTTCGGTTTTTGATCCTCGTGGTGGTTATTTCAAGCCTGGTGGCAAGTATATGCCGAGTTTGGTGGCTGAGATTGGGGAGTGTATTGAGCGTCATTTGACTAAAATTGGCATGATCCCTCCTGTGGATCTCTCGCCAGAGTTGTTGGCCAAACGGCAAGCTGTTGGGGAAAAGGGGATGTTGGGTAATGCGTTATGTCCCAAGTGTGGGCAGATGGCTATGGCTCGTTTGGATGGGTGTGATACGTGTTTGGAGTGTGGATATTCCAAGTGTGGCTAAGGTTTTTTCAGTGTTTTAACTATTAAAAAAATTAAGGCTTTTTCCAAACCGCCAGCAAACCCTGACAAATCATCGGATGACTAGGAAGAATTTTTGCGGCACACCATACCGCCAAATTGATCATTACCACCACTACCGGCACCAATGGAACCAACAAAAACAATGGATGACGCCGTATCCCTAAATCTAAAAAACAACGAGATAAGGCAATATTCAATAACAAACCTGCTGTCTCCACCGAATGTCCAAGAGTTTGTGTCGATTCCACCACAAACCCATTCTCCTGAGCCAATACCTCCAACCCATATGGAGTGAAACGCTGAAAATCTAAAGGCACATCATGCAAAGGGTAAAGAAAAGGAATCTGTAACAATAATCGCCCCCCCGGTTTCAAGACCCGCAAAATCTCACATACACAGCTTTGCGGATGAGGCAAATGCTCCATCACATTGAGCAACAATACCCAGTCAAATTGCTCCAAAGAAAAGGGGAGTTGCTCAGCAGTGCCGTAAACATCCGGTCGAGTGCCATACCAGTCGTGAGCCGTCTGGTAGTAGTCCAAAGTCAGATAAGAAACATCCCGCGAAAGATAGCGACGCCAAAGCCCATCCGCCGCGCCAATATCCAAAACTCGACCCCGTACCTGACACCGAAGCCAAGGAATCGGAGCCCGTTTAACCCCATTCGTTAACCACGCCGGGTGAAAAAAAGTCGCACGCAACCACTGCAACCAACGGCGACCACGCTTTGCCTGAATTTTCAATGCGGAACAATAAAAATGATCTCGTCGGGATAGACAAACCCAAGATCACGACGCGCCACAGCCTCAACCGCCACAGGATCCTTGTCCAAAAGACGAATCTCTTCTTTCATCTCATGAATCCGATTCTCAATCTCCGCCACTTCTAAACGCACAACCCCCAACTCTTTCTCAGTCTGACGCCAAAGAACCAATCCCTGACCGCCAAACCACAACTCATACTGAGCCCAGGCATTGGCCACCAAAAGTGCCAATCCAAAAAATACCCCCTTGGACGTATTGTTTATCATGTCGTACACTTCAATTTTTGGTAGTCCACTCTAAAATCAGGTGCGAATGAAACCATGTCCATTGCAACCAATGATCCCCTCGCCGCAGAGGCCTTCTTGCGTTTTGCTATTAAAGCCGATGTCTTGCGCTTCGGAACCTTTCAAACCAAGGCCGGACGGTCAAGTCCCTATTTCTTCAACGCAGGCCTGTTTCATTCCGGCGCACTCTTGGCCCAACTGGGGACATTCTATGCCAATGCCTTAGTCGCTGCTGGCGTTCCATTCGATATGCTGTTTGGCCCAGCCTACAAAGGTATTCCCCTAGTCGCCACCACCGCCGTTGCCTTAAATCGCGACCACCAACAAGATATCCCCTTTGCCTACAATCGCAAAGAGGCCAAAGATCATGGGGAAGGGGGTACGATCATCGGCGCACCCCTGGCAAAACGAGTCATGATCATTGACGACGTCATCAGTGCCGGAACCTCGGTGCGTGAGTCCGTGGAGTGGATTCACGCCGCTAAAGCCAGTTTGGCGGGAGTGATCATCGCCCTGGATCGTCAAGAACGCGGTACCCGCGAAAGCAGCGCGACCCAAGAGGTCTATGCCCTGTACAACGTCCCAGTCATTGCCATTGCCCGCCTGGAAGATCTCATTCGGCTGTTGGCCAAAGATCCTGCCCACATCCATCACTTGGAAGCCATTCAGGCTTACCGGGATCAATGGGGCGTATTTTAAAATTCTCTATCGACAATTGCGTAATGCCGTCACCGCCTTGCCGCTCCCCTTAAGGGGGACGTTGAAGGTGAAGGTTTTTGTGCCATTGGAAAAACTGACATGCATCTCACTCTGCTTGCGAATTTGAGCCAAAAGCTCTTGCGTATCTTCCAGATACTGCCAACGCCAATAGCTGTCCTTGGCATCGGAATCAGGCACGAACGGAATGCTTTTTTGCTTGCCTTTGTCAAATGAAACAAGAACCTTATCACGGGCAAGGCCTACCTTTTCTCGCTCCGTGAACAGTTCCCCATAATAATCTTCCGAAGGGAACAAAGCCAGAATCGCCTGGAAGTCCCGCTCATTTTTGGAAAGAACGATTTCTAGTTTGCAGGCCCCTTCGACCTTGCGAACGGTAAAACGTTCATCCTTATAAACTTCCATGTAAGAGTTTTCTGCACCATGACCGTTCCATGGTAAAAAAATCAACAATGCCACAAAAAACCATGAAAAATGCATGCTACCGATCTCCTTTCAAACAGCGATAACCGCTTAAAAAAATTGAATTTATTCTTTGTGGTAAACCGTGGATCCCAAGCTCCATCGCATTAAATCATCTGGTGATGATCCCCTTATCATGATAGAAAGATGAAGTTTTTACAAGGTCCAGATCGTTCAACATGCAAAAAAGGATTAAGAGATGGCCATGAACCGTTCCACACTTTTTAAACAGTTGATTCAACAGCGCATCCTGATTCTAGATGGAGCCATGGGCACCATGATTCAGGAACATGCACTGGATGAAAAAGCGTTTCGTGGCACGCGCTTTGCCGGTCATCCAACGGAATTAAAAGGGAATAATGACCTTCTCGCCCTGACGCAGCCAGAAATGATTCAAGCCATTCATTTGGCCTACCTGGAAGCTGGGGCCGATCTGCTAGAGACCAACACCTTCAACGCCAATGCCATCTCCTTGCACGACTACGGGATGGCTGATCTGGCCTATGAAATCAATTTCGCCGCCGCAAAGCTTGCCCGTGAGGCCGCAGATCGCGTGACCGCACTCAACCCAGATCAACCCCGTTTTGTTGCCGGGGTGCTTGGACCGACCAATCGAACCGCTTCCCTCTCTCCAGATGTCAACAATCCAGGATACCGCAATGTCACTTTCCGCGAACTGGTTGCCGCTTATGATGTCGCTTTGCGGGGCTTGGTCGATGGTGGTGCGGACCTCTTGTTGGTGGAAACGGTCTTTGATGCCTTGAACTGCAAGGCCGCCCTGTTTGCCATCATGGCCTTCAACGAGGGGCGGGAGCATGAATTGCCCATCATGATCTCTGGGACCATCTCCGATCGAAGCGGACGAATCCTGTCAGGACAGACCGTGGAGGCCTTTGTGCATGCCACAGCCCATGCCCGTCCTTTGACCATGGGTCTCAACTGCGCCTTAGGCGCGGATCAACTGCGTCCCCATCTGGTCAATTTATCCCGCACGTCGGACGCCTTGATCTCGGTCCATCCCAATGCTGGGCTCCCTAATGAAATGGGTGGATACGATGAGACCCCGACCGCTATGGCAGCCAAAATTCGCGAGTTTGCCGAGTCCGGGTTGGTCAATCTGGTGGGGGGATGTTGTGGCACCACTCCAGCATTCATTCGCGCCATGGCCGAAGCGGTGAAGGGAATTCCGCCCCGCAAACCGCCGGTTTTGGCTCCGTTGTGTCGTCTCTCTGGCCTGGAACCGCTGGAAATCGGTGCAGAGGACTCCTTGTTCGTCAACGTCGGAGAGCGGACCAATGTCTCAGGATCGCGCAAGTTTGCCCAACTCATTCGCGAGGAGAATGACGAGGCGGCCATCGAGGTGGCCCGTAAACAGGTGGACGAAGGGGCGCAGATGATCGATGTCAACATGGATGACGCCATGTTGGATGCCCCGCAGGCCATGACCCGCTTTCTGAATCGTTTGGCCGCAGAGCCTGAAATCAGCCGCATCCCGGTGATGATCGACTCCTCACGCTGGGAGGCCATCGAGGCCGGGTTGCACTGTCTGCAAGGGCGGGGAGTCGTCAACTCCTTGAGCCTCAAGGAGGGGGAGGAGGTTTTTCTGGCCCAGGCCCGTCAGGTACGCCGTCTGGGCGCGGCGGTGCTGGTCATGGCTTTTGATGAGCGGGGACAGGCCGATACCCTGGAGCGGCGTCTAGAAATTTGTCATCGCGCTTATCGCCTGTTGACCAAACAGGCCGGATTCTTGCCACAAGAGATCATTTTTGACGCCAATATTTTTGCCGTGGCCACCGGGATTGCCGCCCATGATCGCTATGCCGTGGACTTTATTGAGGCGGTACGGCGCATCAAAACCGAGATGCCCGGCACGTTGACCAGTGGTGGGGTCAGCAATGTTTCGTTTTCTTTCCGGGGCAATAATTTGGTGAGAGAGGCCATGCATGCGGTCTTTCTTTATCATGCCATTGCAGCGGGTCTGGATATGGGCATTGTCAATGCCGGTCAGTTGGCCCTTTATGAAGAGATTCCAGCAGAACTACGCGAACGGGTCGAGGATGTACTCCTGGCGCGGCGCGAAGATGCGGCTGAATCGTTGTTGGAGCTGGCCCAGACCCTGAAAGATCAGGAGAGCGGGGGGCAAGGGGTGGTTGACAAGGGTTTGGCGTGGCGTGAATGGCCGGTGGAGAAGCGGTTGATCCATGCCATGGTCAAGGGGCTGGATGCCTTTATTGAAGTCGATGTCGAAGAGGCCCGTTTGGCCTCGGAGCATCCTTTGTCTGTGGTGGAAGGGCCGTTGATGTCGGGTATGAATCATGTTGGTGAGCTGTTTGGTGAGGGGAAGATGTTTCTGCCGCAGGTGGTTAAGAGTGCCCGCGTCATGAAAAAGGCCGTGGCCCATCTCACCCCATTCATCGAAGCCGATCAATTGTCAAGTGGCACGCCCGTGGCAGCCAAGGGACGGATTCTCTTGGCGACCGTCAAGGGGGATGTGCATGATATTGGTAAAAATATTGTCAAGGTCGTCTTGCAATGCAATCATTTCACTGTCATGGATGCCGGGGTCATGGTGCCTATTGAGCTGATTCTTGAGCAGGCCATTGAGCATCAAGCGGATATTATTGGTTTGTCTGGTCTCATCACCCCCTCTTTGGAGCAGATGGCTATGATGGCCGCCGAGATGGAACGGCGTAACATGACCATTCCCTTGTTGGTCGGTGGGGCCACCACCTCGCCGGTCCATACAGCGGTCAAAATCGCGCCCAACTATTCGGGGCCTGTGGTTCAGGCCAGGGATGCCTCGCAAGCCGCTTCGGTGGCTATGCAGTTGCTCAATCCTTTGAAAAAAGCGAGCTTTGTTGCTGAAAATCGCGCCCAACAGAACCGTTTGCGGGAACAATATCAACAAAAAAAATCTCAGCGTGCCACCATTCCTTTGGAGGTGGCCAGAGCCAGAAAATTTGCACCAGAGTGGAATCAGCCTCCATTGCCCACTTTTTACGGTGTGCAGGTCATTGACGACCAACCCTTGGAGGAGCTGATTCCGTTCATCGATTGGACCCCATTTTTCCAGGTTTGGGATCTTGCCGGTCGTTTTCCTGCCATTTTGCAGCATGCCACCCATGGAGCCGAAGCGTCCCGTCTTTTTGAGGATGCGCAAAAAAGTCTGGAGCGAATCGTGGCAGACAAAAGCGTGCGAGCCCGTGGCGTGTTCGGATTTTTTGCGGCCAACTCCCTAGAAACCGATGATATCGAGATTTATTCAGGGGATCATGGCACAGCCTCGGCTCAACCGCGTGCGGTTTTGTCCATGCTGCGCCAGCAGGGCGAGCGTCCTTTGAATCAACCTTGCTTGTGTTTGTCTGATTTCATCGCTCCCAAATCCAGTGGGTTTGTGGATACCCTGGGCTTTTTTGCCGTGACCGCTGGATTGGGTGCGGATGAGTTGGCCCTGCAAAAGGAAAAGGACGGGGATGACTATGAGTCCATTATGATCAAGGCCTTGGCAGACCGCTTGGCTGAGGCTTTTGCTGAGCGTTTGCATCAACAGGTTCGGACCCACTATTGGGGATACGCTCCAGACGAATCTTTGAGCAACGAAGAGTTGATCCGGGAGAAATATCAGGGCATTCGTCCAGCCCCCGGCTATCCATCCTGCCCGGATCATGTGCAAAAGCGGGTTTTGTTTGATCTTTTGAATGTGGAGGCCAATACCGGGATTCGCTTAACCGAAAGTGACGCCATGCATCCAGGGGCCTCGGTGAGTGGATTTTATTTTTCTCATCCTCAGGCTAGCTATTTCCGTACCGATGGCTTGGGACAAGATCAGGTGGAGGCGTATGCCCGGCGGGTGGGAGTGTCCGTTGGGGAGGTGGAGAACCGATTGGCGGCTTATTTGGGGTATGTGCCGCAATAGGTCACATTTATGAATGTTTGCACCCAAAGGAGATCACGCCATGTCAGTCGCTTTGACTTATGATGATATTTGGAAGTTGTTTCAGGAGACAAACCGCATGTTTCAGGAAACAAGACAGGAGATGAAGGAGTATCAGATGGAGTTGCAACACAAGTGGGAGCAGCGTTCCCAGGAGTTGCAACAAAATTGGGAGCAGCGTTCCCAAGAGCTTGATCGCCAGATGCGAGAGACGGACAGAAAAATCAAAGAGGTCTCTAGTCAAATTGGTGATCTGGGTGGTCGCTGGGGTGATTTTGTGGAAGGAATTGTGGCCCCTGCCTGTGACAGGCTGTTTACGGAACGTGGCATCGCTGTGCATCGGGTCTCCTCAAGAGTGAAGGGGAAAAGTCTGGATGGCATGCGCAGGATGGAGATTGACCTCCTAGTTGACAATACGGACAGTGTCGTTTTGGTGGAAGTGAAGAGCAATCTGACGGTGGATGATGTGAAAGATCACTTGAAACGGCTGTCTGGGTTTAAGGAATTTTTCCCAAGGTATGTGACGAGTCGGGTTTATGGGGCTGTGGCCGGGATCGTGATCAGCGCGGAGGCCGATCAGTTTGCCATGAAGAAAGGCTTGTTTGTCATTGTTCAGTCTGGAGAGACGGTCAAATTGGTTAATCCACAAGATTTCAAGCCAAAGAGTTGGTGATAGCCGTGGCTTGGCTTGCGTTTTTGCTTTTGACAGGCAAAAATGGCACCTATCTTTCACCAAATTAACGATCAAGGATTGGGCAAACATCATGAGATTGCGCCTTTTGTTAATTGTTTTTATGTATTTTTTTGTCAATCTGGCTGTGGCCGGAGACGAGGTTGGCGGTTTGTCCACTCCGTTGAACACGGTGGATGGCAAAACGCTTCATTTGGCTGATTTTAAGGGCAAGGTGGTACTGGTCAATTTCTGGGCGACTTGGTGTCCACCGTGCCTGGATGAAATTCCTGACCTGATCAAACTGCAAAAGCAGTATGCTGACCGAGGATTGGTGGTGATCGGCATTGATTATATGGAAAAACCGGATAAAAAAAGATTGACTGGGTTTATCGATGAACAAGGAATCAATTATCCGATTGTCTTTAGCGATGAAAGGACCATTCAGGCATTGGCCAGGAGTCTGGGCGGGGTGTATGCGTTGCCAGTGACGAAGCTGTTGAATCGAGACGGCAAGGTGGCGGCGTCGCATATTGGTGGGTTGAACTTTAGCGAAATGCGCGCGATGGTGGAGCCACTGCTGTGACGGATGCCTTGATATGTATATAAGCATATGAAATATAGACATTATTTTAACGGAGATTGAGATGGATCAATCTGGAAGTGAAAAACAGAACAACTCATCGCCAGACGTTGAAGATGAGGGGGCATCGTTTGATGATGTTGAAATGGTTCGGCCCTATGACCCACGCAAAATACGGGTGGATCAAAAACCTTATTCTATTGCCCAGATCATCGACATGATCGATGCAAAGGAGTTGGATGTTGCGCCAGATTTTCAAAGGCGCAATGTCTGGAGAGAAAAGCAAAAGTCGCAACTGATTGAATCGATTATGTTACGTATTCCGATACCGGTTTTTTATTTTTCATCGGATGAGGAAGGACGTATGCAAGTTGTCGATGGTGTGCAACGTATTTCTGCGATTTATGATTTTGCAAAAAATAAATTCGCTTTAAGCGGTTTAGAGTATTTGCAAAATGAACTAAGGGATTTAACGTTTGAAAAAATCGTCAAAAGTTTATGGGGGCGGCGTTTTTTGCAGACCGGATTTATTGCTAATGTGATTGATCCTCAGACGCCTGATGATGTCAAATTTGATATTTTCAGAAGGCTCAATACGGGCGGAACCCCATTGAATGCCCAGGAAATTCGACATTGTATCAGTAAACCTCGTACCCGGAATTTTTTGGCTCGTTTGAATGACAATGGGGCGTTTCATAAGGCTACTCGTAATAGATTGATGAATCATGCGCGTATGGTGGATCGGGAGTTGGCTTTACGTTTTTGTGCATTCCGTCTCTTATCGGATATTTCCGATTATGCTGGGATGAATGGGATGGATGATCTCCTGACAAAAACAGTTCGCAAATTGGATTTCTCTCACACTACATCTGATGATATGCTTGATAAGCTGGATGCTGATTTTTCTCGATCTATGGAAAACTCTTGGTTGCTATTTGGTGATCATGCATTCTGTAAATGGCATCTTGATAATGAGTATCTTTCTCCCATAAATCGCGCACTTTTTGATGTATGGTCCGTTGTGCTGGCAGATTATCAGACAGAGCAATTGTTGGAACATAAGACGACAATAGTTCAAAAGGCTCGCGATATGATGACTAATGATATTGATTTTATTAATTCGATTAGTTGGAGAACAAGTCAGGCGAGTCAGCTTTTTACGAGATTCAATAAGGTCCGTGAATGCGTTCGAGAGATATGCGAATGATACAAAGTCTACGCTCGGAAGGGTTCAAAGGGATTGATGGGCACGATTTTCCATTTCGTCCCCTGACTGTTTTAACCGGAACCAATTGTGCTGGAAAGAGTAGTGTGATTCAGGCTATTCTGCTCGCCCGGATGGCTTTTTTGGCCAAGATGGAGAAAAAAGAAAATGAGCCGACCGTTCCTTTGAATGATTGTTATGATCTGCGATTAGGAAAAGTCAAAGATATTGTGACCTTCAAAGGTGATTTCGATGGTAGCGATTCTCGGAGTATTAACACAATAATTACATGCAATAATCAAAAATATCAATGGGGGTTCGTGGCGGAAAATTTGGATGATCGGTACTTGACCTGTTCTACGGTTCCTTCTCAGTCGGTTGCTGGAGTGACGGCAACAGGAACGGGAGGTTTTACCTATTTGTCCGCCATGCGATCCGACCAATCCGATTCGCAAAACGTTCAATCTCTGCCGATGTCCACAATGGAACTGGGCAGTCGGGGAGAATTTTTGATGGATGTATTGTGGCGGCATGGATCTGCTTCTGTGGAAAAAGCCTTGCGTCATCCCAAAGCAGGGCAATTGCCCTTATTGAAACAAGTCGAGCATTGGTTAGGTGAATTTATCACAGAAGTGGCATTGAAAGTGGAATATTCCTCGGAATTGGACATGCTGGGATTGCGTTATCTTCAGGGGGGGCTTTTGGGAGAGTGGGTGCGCCCATCGAATACCGGTTTCGGCTTGAGTTATTGTTTGCCCATTGTGGTGGCTGGCTTGATGGGAAAACCCGGCTCATTGTTGATCATCGACAGTCCAGAGGCCCATCTGCATCCGGCGGCTCAATCCCTAATGGGACAGTTTCTTGCCCGTTTGGCTGCGGTCGGCATTCAAACGGTTATCGAAACTCATAGTGATCATGTGATCAATGGTATCCATTTGGCGGCCCTGCTCCAGGAGCATCCTCTGCAACGCCAGGATGTGGTTTTAAATTTTTTGACCCGTGGTGCGGATGGAATGTGCATGAAAAGTATTGAAATTACCCCCTCTGGTGCGCTTTCTGAGTACCCGGACTATTTCTTCGATCAGAGTGAAAAGGATCTTAGCAGAATTATCGCAGCCAGGAGAAACCAGGCATGATTCCGATTGATCTGGCTGTGGATGAAGAGAGCCTAGGCACATCAACAGGTATCGGCCCAGATTTGATTCAATTGATGGAATTGCTGGAAAGAGCCAGACAGGATGAATGCCGACGCTGGATCAGCATCAGGATATATGATGTGTTGGATCCCGTTTTATCGACTATAGATCGTTTGGAGCAGCGCAACCTCCAAACTCAACTCCATCGATGTAAATCTCTGGAGGATGAGGAAAATGCGCCCCCATCGACTTGGCAACATGTCAAGAATTGGCAAGCATCTGGTAGGTTTGCTGGTTGCTTGGTGACACGATTGGGAGTGACGCGGGCATCGACAGTCATTAAGGATGAGCAATCGTTACTGGCATTCTATCGTGACATTCCTGGAAATGTGAACTGCTCGGAAGCAGAGTATATCGTCCATGCAGCCCGTGCATTTCCACGCCTTTTGTTCAAGGCCAACATAGCAAGTGAGTTCCGTCGATTCAGTGAAAGGTATGTTAAGATGCGTCCTAAGGTGACCAAGGCGTTATCGGTTCTCAACGACCGCTTGGCACAAATCCGTAATGAGTGTTTAGACCAGGATTGTATCGCAAGAAGGCTGAAGATAGAAATCGGGTATGATGTCAGCCCGGAATCACCCAATACACGTCATAATGCCAGTGCTATGCGGGAACGGAATGCCAAATTCAATAATGAAACAATCTGTTGTGAGTGGCATGTTAAATTTCATCCAACACATAATCGATTGCATTTTCATTTTGGAAAACCTGAAATTGACAATGGAAAAGTCTTGATTTGTCATTTTGTGGACCATTTTTCGACATGAGACAGATTGGTACAGACGCCCTCGTGGTTCTGACCACGGCCCCAAGCGAGGAGGTGGCGGTTCAGTTGGCCGAGGGGATGGTCAAGGAGGGATTGGCCGCCTGTGTCCACATTTTGCCGCAGGGGCGGTCCTTCTATCTCTGGGAGGGCGTTCTTAATCGGGATGCTGAGTGGACCCTGATTCTCAAGACCCAACGCGAGCGATACGCGCAGCTGGAAGAGCGGTTGCGTACAGTACACCCTTACGATACCCCAGAGATTCTGGCCTTGGGTGTGGAAAAGGGGAGTGAGAAGTACTTGGCTTGGCTGACATCCACCTTGGAGCAACCCACATGGAAGTAACTTATGCCGCTGCATTTTTCGCTGGATTGTTGTCGTTTTTGTCGCCTTGTGTGCTGCCATTGGCCCCAGCCTATGTCAGTTTTATGAGCGGGATTTCGGTGGAGCATCTGCGTGAGGGGAGACATGGCGGGGTGGGATGGCAGGCTGGCATGCATAGCCTGTTCTTTGTATTGGGTTTTTCATTGGTATTTATCGCCCTGGGGGCCTCAGCCACCTATCTGGGACAGCTGCTTCTAACCCATATGCGCCTGTTGAGTAAGATCGGCGGCGGGGTGATCATCCTCTTTGGTTTGCATTACATGGGGGTGTTTCGTTTCAGCTTTTTGAATCTGGAGGCCCGGTTTCATCTGGAGAAGAAACCCTCTGGGCCTTTGGGGTCGTTTCTCATTGGGTTGGCCTTCGCGTTTGGTTGGACCCCTTGTGTGGGACCGATCTTAGCGGGGATCTTGGCCGTGGCTGGGGGGCAGGAGAGTTTGTCGCAAGGGGTGGGCCTGTTGGCGGTCTATTCAGCAGGATTGGGGGTGCCGTTCATCATTACCGGATTGGCGATCAACCTCTTTTTTGGGGTGTTCAACCGGTTGCGCACCCATTTGCACAAGATTGAAATCGTTTCTGGGGGATTGTTGGTGGTGGTTGGAATCCTGATATTCTTTGGTGATTTCAATCGTTTATCCATCCTTATTCTGGAATGGTTTCCCGGTTTGGCAAGGCTTGGCTAAAAAAAATCAATCTGGATGCATTTTTCTGTTTGACTTCTGTCTGGGATGTTGTTAGATTACGGGTTCCTTGAGGGCAAGGCCCCAAGCGAGAGTTTGTTCTTTGACAATTCAATTCGATC
>JADFYY010000048.1 GCA_015232825.1 Magnetococcales bacterium | reverse complement strand
TCCACTTAAGGCAAAGATTCTTGTTAGAGGTCTTGCTGGGAGGGAGAAGCATTTGATATTTTATCTAAGAAAAAAAGTTGTATATCCTAATGGTTGGTTCGTTGACTTCAATTACCCCCTTTTCGTTTCTTCATAATAATTTTCAAAAAGTTGAAAAATGTTGCCCCAGGGTGTTACAGAAGAAACTGCTAAAATGGTTAAACGATCCCCCTTTATGATGGGGTGTTGCGTAATTGGAATGTGATCGGAATAAAGGATTCGCGTGATGAGTCAGAGATCGGGATGGGAAGAGTGGCGGGAATTTCGTGTTTTGCGTAAAACGTTTGAGGATGTCAGTCAGAGTATCTGTTCCCTTTTTTTGGAGCCTGTGGATGGTCTCCCGGTTGATTCTTTTGAACCGGGTCAATATTTGACCTTTCAGTTCGATGTGTTAGACCCGGTTACACAAGAGGCCAGAAACATCATCCGTTGTTACAGCTTTTCGGATCGGCCTGGACTGGATCATTATCGGGTTTCCATCAAGCGGATTGGTCTGGCCTCCAATCATGTGCATGACGCCATCAGGGAAGGTGCTAGGTTGTTGGCAAAGGGGCCAGGTGGACAGTTTTGCTTGGATTCTGGAGATTTGCCCGTTGTCTTGATCGCGGGTGGAATCGGTATTACTCCCATGTTGAGCATGTTGAACACGTTGGCTGAAAAGGGGTTCCCTCGTGAGGTCTGGCTGTTTTATGGGGTGCGCAACAGTGGGGAGCAGGTGTGCAAAGCCTATCTGGAGGAGTTGGCCAAGAGTCAGCCCAATTTTCATTTGCATATCCTCTATAGCCAACCCTTGCCGCACGATCAATTGGGCAAGGATTTTCGCAAGGCTGGACATGTCGATTTTGCCTTGGTGCGTCACACAGTATTGACGCACTCGATGCAATTTTATGTCTGTGGTCCACGGGCCATGATGGAGGCCATGGTGCCAGCATTGAGAAATTGGGGGGTGCCAGAAGCACAAATCCATTTCGAGTCGTTTGGTCCATCGTCTTTGGGAAAATCCTCCTCTTTGGAGGGATCCGGTGGTACAATCTCGTTTAGTAAGTCGGAAAAGTCCGTTTTGTGGGATGAAAAGGCGGAATCTTTGCTGGAATTCGCCGAAGCGAATGGTATTGACGCGCCATCTGGTTGTCGGTCTGGAATGTGCGGAGCCTGTCAGACCGAAATTCTGGCAGGCGAGGTGGACTATTTTGATGAACCGGATTATGACCCGGATCCGGGATGCTGTCTGCTTTGTATTTCAAAACCAAAGGGTGATTTGGTTTTGAATGTGTAGTGTCCATAATCAATAAACAGGAGAAAGTCTATGCCCATGATCAATCGTTATGTCGATATTTCCAGCGTCGAAAAGGAAGCCAAAAAGGATTATATCGATCGTCACTCCCCCTTTATTGAATGTGCCGCAACGGCTAAGGCTGGCGTGAAGTTTCCAGTGACGGTTCGTATGGGCAAGGAGTACAGCCATCCTGATGATGGGGATCATTTCATTAAATCAATCCAGCTTTATGATGGTCCCACCCTGTTGGCCGAAGCGAATTTCTTGTCTGGCACTTTGGGTGGTACTGGTCAGAAATCACAAGCTGAGGTGACATTTAATGTGGTCCCTGGTGGCAGCAAGATGCGGCTTTCCGCGCTTTCTTATTGCACCAAACATGGTTTGTGGGAATGTGAGGTTGTAGAGGTGCCTGTTTTACAAGAGTGATTGCCAAAGTATGAGGAAAATGAGGGGGGATACTTTTGGAAGGTTTAAATGATAATGTATTAATTTTATTGAAGGAACAGTAGATGGAGATCTTCTATTTTACCCTCATTGGGGCCGCACTCTACCTCTCTTCTGACTGGATCTTGGATCGCATCGAAACAAAACGGGGAAGCCGATTTGCCAATCGATCCGTGATTTTTTTTGTAATCATCCTGAGTTTGAGCATGGTCGTTTTTGCTGGAATGCGCGCATTGACCGAATCCCCCATGGTGAATTAAATCGAAAGTTTTGCCTTTGGGTGCTTGGCCTTCTCATTCACTCTCTTTTCCCATCATTCCTTAATTTCAAACTTTGGAAAATGCGCAAAAATCCTTTAAACTAAGAAAGTTTGGATTCAGCAAAATTTTAGCCTGGAATCTTCCATACCATGGAAACACGTCTTGCCATAGCTCAGATCAATCCCCATGTGGGGGCGTTGGAGAAAAATCTGGAGACCATGATCGCCTCGGCTCAACGGGCTGCGGCAATGGGAGCCTGTCTGGTGGTATTTCCAGAATTGGTTCTGACCGGTTATCCACCCGAAGATCTCTTGCATAAACCCTTGTTTCTGGATCGATTGCAAACGGTGGAGCGGCGGTTGCATTTTGCCTTGGGTGAACTGGGCCTGGATGGTGTGTATGGCTCCATTCGTCATGGGGCCAATGGTCTGGTCAATGCCGGGGTCTATGTGTCGCAAGGTCGCGAGGTGGGGTTTGCGGGCAAACGCTGGTTGCCCAATTATGGTGTCTTCGACGAACAACGCTACTTTGAACCCTCTCTCACCGTGCGTACTTTTCCGTTTGGGGGCATGCCCTTTGGCATCACCATTTGCGAGGATCTCTGGAGGAGCGGAGACCCTTTGGCCCAACTGGCCCGTACCGAGGCGGCGTTTGTGATCAATATCAATGCCTCCCCTTACCACATCCGCAAACAACGGGAACGGGAAAAAACCGCTTTTCATCGGATTGTTGAATGCGGTTTGCCAGTAATCTATGTTAATATGGTCGGTGGACAAGATGAACTGGTGTTCGATGGCTCTTCCTTTGCCATGAATCTCGATGGCAGTGTGGCCATGCGGGCGAACGGGTTTCAGGAAGAGGTGTTGTTGCTGACGTTGGTCCGTGAACCTGGGGGTGTGGTGCGGTTTTTGCCCGGAAAGGTGGTTCCCCAACCAGATGAAGATCAGGAAATCTATGCTGCCTTGACTTGTGGATTGCGTGATTATGTTGAAAAAAATGGGTTTCGTAGCGTGGTGTTGGGACTCTCTGGGGGGATCGATTCGGCTTTGACCGCTGCCATCTGCGTGGATGCCTTGGGGGCGGACCGGGTTCATACCTTAATGATGCCTTCGCCGTATACCTCGATTGCCAGTCGGGAGGATGCGGTGGAGATTGCTGCACGTTTGGGAATTTCTCTGGGTGAGGTGGCCATTGGACCTCTGTTTGATCTCTTTCGGCAGCAGCTGGCCGGGGAGTTCGCTGGGTTGCCAGAAGACTCCACGGAGGAGAACATTCAATCCCGCATTCGCGGCCTTTTATTGATGGCTTTGTCCAACAAAAAAGGGGGAATGCTGGTGACCACGGGCAATAAAAGCGAAGTGAGTGTCGGCTATGCCACGCTCTATGGGGATATGGCCGGTGGGTATTCGGTACTCAAGGATTTGCTCAAAGCGCGGGTTTATGCGTTGTCTGTGGCCCGCAATCGTTGGGCTGTGCAGCAAGGCAAGGTGGAACCCATTCCGTCACGGGTGTTGGAGAAAGCCCCGTCCGCCGAATTGCGCCCAGATCAAAAAGATGAGGATTCCCTCCCTCCTTACCCGATTTTGGATCGAATCCTGGAGCTTTACGTCGAACAGGAGTATGGATTGGAAGAGATTGTGGCGAGTGGAGTGGATCGGGCAACCGCCGTTCGGGTGATCCGTCTGGTGGATGGCAACGAGTACAAACGGCGACAGGCCGCTCCAGGCGTGCGGGTTACCCAAAGGGCCTTTGGCAAGGATCGACGTTATCCTATTACGAATGGATTTAAGATTTCATGAAGGTTTTGTCTTTTGTCATGTCGATGCTGCTTTCAGCCTGGATGCTGACAGGTTGCACGACGGGTTCTGAAATCAACTCTGGTGAAGGGGAGTCGTTTGTGGTCGCTAAACGGAAGGGTGAGGCCTATTTGGAACGAGGCTCACCTGACCAAGCCTTGCCAGCCTTGCGTCGGGCAAGGGAGTTGCAACCGGATGATGTGGAAGTGCTTTTGCTGTTGGGAATGGCGTATGATCAATCGGATAGGCCGCTGCAGGCCGTAGAAACCTTGGAGAAAGCCCATCAGCTTCGACCGGATGATGGCAAAATCAATAATAATCTGGGTGTGGCACGAATGCGCATGGATCGGCTGGAGGCCGCATTGGGCAATTTCGAGACGGCGTTGAAAGATGCTAGTTTTTCTACACCAGAGGAGATTTATTATAATTTGGCTTTGTTGTACAAACGTTTGGGGCGACAGCGTGAGATGGAATCCACCCTGGAGAAAGCCCTGACGGTCAAGCCTGGGTTTGTTCCAGCCTTGTTGGAACTGGCGGGTTTTCATCGGGATATGGGGCGTGCGGATCTGGAACTGATCCGTTTGCGACAGATTTTGGTGGCGTCGCCCGGTTTTGTGGAGGCGATGGAAAGGCTGGCTGACTTGTATTTGTCGATGAAAAAAAATAGGGAGGCTCGTGAGTTGCTGCAAAAGATCTCCTCTCAAGATTCAGGCGGTCCATCTGCCCAACGTGCGAAGGAAAAGCTGGCGATTTTGGACAAAATGCCATGAGTAAAGTCCAAAAAAATCAGACAGAAAATCTGTATGTGGAACGGTCGGCAATTGTCCATCCAAGTGTGGCGCAGGTTGGAGAGGCCTTGCGGCAACTGCGTGAGGAAAAAGGTCTGACTTTGGATGAAATGGCCAGACGGACCAGAGTTCGCAATACGTATCTGCAAGCCTTGGAAGAGGGACGAATCGATATTCTGCCGGGACAGGTGTTTGTCGCGGGATTTTTGCGACTTTATGCCCGTCATCTGGAGTTTGCCGATACCGCTATGGTAGAGGCTTGTGTTGCCGACCTAGACAATCCTCGTCAAGTTTTGCCAAGCGAGACCTTCGAGCCTCCCCCGGCTTCCAGTCATCGACCAGCACCTTGGATGGCTGTGGTTGGTTTATTGGCTTTGGGTGGGCTTTATGTCGCTTATGAATATCAGACGTCAGATCCTCTGCCCGTTGTGACGCCGCCTTCACCCCCGAATGCCGCTCCTATGCGGGTGGATAATTCACGTCCAGTGCGAGGGGTTGTGGATGCGGCGGTGCCACATGGGGATCAATCTAAGCAGGATGTCTCCTCTGGGAAGACTTTAGGGCAGGATGATCCCTCATTGTGGCCAGCAACGGACTCTTCTCCAGATCGTATCTCAAAGGCTGCAAAATCTGGGTCGCAACCGGATGCGCCGCCGCCAATAAAAAATGAGCAGAAACCGGAAATAAAATCGGAACCAAAACTGGTAACCAAGCTGGAATCTAAGCCAGAGGTCAAGCCAGAACCGAAGAGAGTGATTAAGCCAGAGGTCAAAAAACCGGAGAGTAAGCCAGAACCAGCGAAAAAACCGGTTGAGGAGCCCAAAACAACGACGACATCGACCCCTTGGTTTGATTCGGTGATCCAGTGGTTTTCCGCGAAAGAGGAGTCCGTCGTCCCACCGCCTGTACCATCCAAGGCGGTCCCCCCACCAGAGACGGTTCCTCCCACAGTTAAACAATGGTCACCAACCGTGGCTACAGCGGTCAAGGATCCATGGAAAAATCCATTGGATGGGCAGGTGGGTCAGAATGTGGTGCCGGAAAAAAAGAGTGCATCGACTACACCAACGACCACACCAACGACCACACCAACGACCACACCAACGACTGCACCAACGACTGCACCAACGACCACACCACCCGCAGTCGTGAGCGAACCCTCAAAGACGCCGGTGGCCTCTCGTAGCAAGAAGAGTTTCCCCAAAGGGATCAAGGAACGTTTCCCAGAGGTGGTGAATGGCGAGGCGGATTTGGCCCCAGAATCGCCCAATGCCGTATCCTTTGTGGCCAAGGAGTTGGTTTGGGTGCAGATTCTTGATCAAAATGGTGGCTTGATGAAGGATATGGTGATGCAGCCAGGTTATGTATTTCACGTTCCCGAAGGGGGCAATTTTATTGCAACTCTTGGCAATGCCGCATCGGTTCGGGTGCGGGTGGGGGCCAAGGAACTGCCGTTGATGGGAAAGGCTGGAGATATGGTCGAAGGGTTGAAGCTCGATCCAGAGACGTTGCGTAAACGAGCGGAGGGAGGACGTTGAATCCTCTTAATTCATTCGTTGCGCCGCGCCGTGTAACCCGCAAGATTCATGTGGGTAAGGTGGCTGTGGGCGGAGATGCGGCGATTTCTGTACAGTCTATGACCAACACGGACACACGGAATGTTGCGGCCACTCATGCACAGATTATGGCCTTGGCCGAAGCTGGAGCCGACATGGTGCGGGTCTCTTGTCCTGACGAAGAGGCGGCATTGGCTATGGGGCCTTTGGTAGCGGGTTCCCCGGTGCCATTGATTGCGGATATCCATTTTGATCATCGGCTGGCACTGATCGCTTTGGACAAGGGGGTGGATGGTTTGCGTCTTAATCCTGGCAACATCGGCTCACGGGCGCGGGTGGCTGAGGTGGCGCGGGCAGCTTGTGAACGGCGTGTTCCCATTCGGATCGGGGTGAATGCTGGTTCCTTGGAGCGAGAGTTGTTGAACCGCTACAAGGAACCTTGTGCTGAGGCTATGGTGGAATCGGCTTTGCAGCACATCCGCATTCTGGAGGATCTGGATTACCGGGAGATCAAGGTGAGCCTCAAAGCCAGTAATGCGGCGATGACTGTGGCCGCTTATCGTATGCTGGCCACACGCACGGATTATCCTTTGCATCTTGGGATTACCGAGGCCGGGGGATTGATCCCTGGGACCGTCAAGTCTGCCGTGGGTTTGGGGTTGTTGCTGGCCGAAGGGTTGGGGGATACTTTGCGAATCTCTTTGTCAACGGACCCGGTGGTTGAGGTGCGCGTTGGCTTTGAAATTCTCAAGGCGTTGGGATTACGCAATCGCGGGGTTTCAATTATCTCCTGTCCCACCTGTTCGCGCCAGGAGATGCCAGTGATTGACATCACGGCCAAGCTGGAAGCGCGTCTGGCCCATATTTTGGAGCCGGTGACGGTCTCGATCATTGGGTGTGTGGTCAATGGTCCTGGCGAGGCTAAGGAGAGTCATGTGGGGATTGTGGGGGGGGCTGGTGAGAATCTCCTCTATTTGGGAGGCAAGCCTGTGGGCAAGGTGGCTGATGTCGATGTGGTGGAACGCTTGGCTCAAGAGGTAGAAGCCTGGGTGGCGGGAATGAGAGGATTGGAGCGATCATGATTCAGACCGTGCGCGGTGTGCGCGATATCTTGCCGGAGGAGACGGGACGCTGGTGGTTTCTGGAGGAGACGGCTAGGCGGATTTTTATCCAGTATGGCTATCGGGAATTGCGTACCCCTATTTTTGAGCGTACTGAACTCTTTTCTCGTGCGGTGGGAGAGACCAGTGACATCGTGGAAAAGGAGATGTATGTTTTTCAGGATCGGGGAGGGGATTCCTTGTGTTTGCGGCCTGAGGGAACCGCTTCGGTAGTACGGACCTTCATCGAGAATAGTCAACATCGTTGTCTGCCTTGGCGCGTGTTTTATATGGGACCGATGTTTCGTTACGAGCGGCCCCAGAAGGGACGGTTTCGGCAATTTCATCAGATTGGCTGTGAACTGTTCGGTCCTGATGGGCCTTTGGCCGATGCGGAAATGATGTCTATGGTTTTGCGGTTTTTCCGTGAGATTGGCATCGGCGATGCCGTCACCCTGGAGATCAACTCCTTGGGGTGTCCGGTTTGTCGTGGTCCTTATCGGGAGCGTCTGACCGCCTATCTGGAGTCGGTACGGGAGGTGTTGTGCGCCAATTGTCAGCGTCGGATGGTGCGTAATCCCTTGCGAGTGTTGGATTGCAAGGAAGAGGGGGGGAGTGGGGTTTTGCAAGGGGCCCCTGCGATGCGGGATCATTTATGCCATGGGTGTGAGGCCCATTTTCAGGGATTGCTGGGCCATTTGGAGAGACTTGGCTTGCCTTATCGCATCAATCCATTCATGGTGCGGGGATTGGACTATTATCATCGTACTGCATTTGAGGCGGTGGCGTCTGGGTTGGGGGCGCAAAATGCCGTGGCTGCGGGTGGCCGGTATGATGGATTGGTGGCTGAGATGGGGGGAGTTTCCACCCCGGCTGTGGGTTTTGCCATGGGAATGGAGCGGTTGCTGTTGCTGCTGGATGAAAATAAAGTGCCGGTAACGCGACCGGATGTCTATCTGGTGGTCGCGGGTGAAGATTTGGTTACGGCCTCTGGATTGATGTTGGCTGAACGGTTGCGAGAGGCTGGTTTGGCGGTGGAGATGCATCTGTCTGGGGGAGGCATGAAGGTTCAGATGAAGCATGCGGGCCGTTCTGAGGCGCGGATTGCCGTGATTTTAGGTGAGCAGGAGGTGAGTGCAGGGATGGCGGCAATCAAGCAGATGCGAACGGGAGAGCAGGAAAAAATAGCTATGGATCAGGTTGTCGAGCGTATCCGTCTTCTTTTGTGTCAGCACCATTAATTATCATGAATCGATAAGGAGAATGATCGTGTCTCGTGTGGAAGTGGAAGGTATTTTTGAAGAGATTGATGAACAACTAGAGGCAGAGAACGTTGCTCGGGCATGGTTGAAGTATCAGAAATTTCTGATTGGTGGGCTGATACTTTTGTTTGTGGGCTTGTTCGCCTATGTGGGGTGGACCTCGTATCAGAAAAACCGGGATCAGGAGATTTCGGGTCGTTATTTTACCGCTCTGGAAGGGCTAGAGAGTGGGGACGGGGCTGCGGGTCGTAAGGGGTTGTTGGATATCATTGCCAATGACAGCGAACATGGCTTTGCGCAGTTGGCCCGTTTTGCGGTGGCTCGCGATTTGGTGAAAGAGGGAAAAAATGACGCAGCGGCCTTGGTGCTGGAGGAGGTGGCCTCTATGGTCAAACCGCCTATGAAGAATTTGGCCATCATCAATGCCTCGTTTGTGATTGCCGATGATGACAAACGGGCCTTGCGGCGTTTGGGCAATATTCCTACGGAGTCGGTATTTAAGGCCCATGCATTAGAGCTTGCTGGGGTTTTGACTGCCAAGCAGGGGGACACCAAGGGAGCTTTGGCTCTTTATAAGGAGGCGATGTCCTTGAAACCGGATGGAGGATTGCGGAAACGGTTGCAGCAGCGCATTCAGAGAATGGAGGGATGATGATGGCGCGAGTTTTAAAAAAAAGAGGCCTGGGTGCGTACTCTTTGGGGTTGGCCTTATTGTTTTTGACCGGTTGCACAACAACCCCAACTTGGCTTGGTGGCAAGTCGCCAGATGAAAAGCAGAGTGTACGGTTTCAGGCTCCAAACCCTGGTCAGGAGACGGGTTTGCATAGTGTCTGGAAACGGTCGTTGGCAAGATCGCCTGACAAACATTTTTTTCATCCTTCGCGAATCGCTGTGACTGCGAATGCGGTTTATGTGGGGACTTTTCAGGGTTCTGTGGTGAGCGTGGACCGGAAACAGGGGGATATCCTGTGGAAGGCGGATGCGGGGACGTCCATTATGGGCGGAGTCGCGGCGGATGATGATCGGGTGTATGCTGGCACTGAGCAGGGGGAGATGGTTGCTTGGGCGCGCAATACGGGCAAGGAGTTATGGCGCACGCGGGTCTCCACAACGGTGGACTCTGCCCCATTGGTGACGGATGGCAAGGTGATTTTCGTTACTTTGGACAATCATACCTATGCCTTGGACGCGCTGACCGGTGAGCGGGTATGGATGCACTCCACGCCAGCGGAGGCCTTGGTGGTGATGGGATCCTCCACGCCTACGGCTTCGGATGGATTGGTTTATGTGGGTTATTCCTCTGGAGAGGTGTTTGCGTTGCACAGTGCCAGTGGTGGGCGCAGTTGGTCGGATAATTTGCGTGTTTTGAGTGGCAGCGGTGAATTGGACATGATGCAGGATGTGGATGCCTCCATTGTGTTGTCTGCGCAAATGGGAGCTAGGGTTGCGCGGAAGTTGGCTTTTGCGGTCAATCATCAGGGACAGGTGGTGGCTTATCTGGCTGCGAATGGGAATCGGTTGTGGGAGAGAAGGCTTTCTGCCGTGCGTCAGCCTTTGTGGTCTATGGGACGTTTGTTTATTGCCGATATGGAAGGTAATTTATTGGCGATCAATGCAGAGGATGGTGTGGAAATGTGGCGTGTGCGGGTCAGTGATGGCCTGTTGACCTCGCCGGTGTTATACAAGGATCGGGTGTTGGTGGCGGATAACCAGAGAAATCTGTTTTCAGTGGATCCGGCCAGTGGTCGCATCATGGGCATGGACAGGGTGTCGGGCCCGGTGTTATCACAGCCTGTTGTCACGGAGGACGCCTTGTTTTTGTGGACCAATGAGGGCGATTTGTATCGTTATGAGTAGTCATGCGCGTCGTAAGGCGGGGGCGGATGCTGCCCGATTGGCAGGATTGGGTCCATTGTTGGCTTTGGTGGGACGTCCCAATGTGGGGAAATCCTCGCTTTTCAACCGGTTGACCCGGACGCGAGATGCTTTGGTGGATGATACGCCCGGTTTGACGCGGGATCGTAAGTATGGAAATGGCCTGTGGGGGAATCGTCCTTTTCGGGTGGTGGATACCGGGGGATTTGAGTTCGACGCGCGTGAACCGTTGTCGGTGCGGATGCATGAGCAGGCCATGTTTGCGGTTGAGGAGGCGGATGTCTTATTGTTTATCATGGACGCTCGAACCGGTCCCATGCCAGATGACTGGGAACTTGTTCGTTTGTTGCGGCGTTCTGGCAAGATGGTGGTGTGTGTGGTTAACAAGGCGGAGAGCAATGCGGGATTGAATGGCATTGTGGAGTTTCATGCCTTGGGATTGCAACCGGTGATAGCGATTTCTGCGACTCATGGCATTGGCGTGGATGAGTTGTTGCGGGTTTGTTTGGCTCGGTTTAAGGAACCGGTGGTGGAAGAGGACGCTCCTTTGCTTGAGGAGAATGAGGTGGTGCGGGTGGCCATTGTTGGTTGTCCGAACGCTGGTAAGAGTACGTTGGTCAACCGTTTATTGGGTGAGGAGCGGTTGGTGACGTCCGACGAGGCTGGAACCACCCGTGATGCGGTGGATGCCCCGTTGACGGATGCAGAAGGTCACCGTTTTATTTTAGTGGATACCGCTGGCATTCGGCGTAAGGCGCGCATTTCATTGCGCATTGAAAAATACGCCGCCATTGCCGCTTTGCAGGCCATGGAACGGGCTGGAACTGGGGTGTTGGTATTGGATGCTGTGCGGGGGATTAGCGAGCAGGATCAACGTGTGGCCGGTCATGCCATGGAGGCTGGTTGTGGTTTGGTGTTGGCGGTCAACAAGTGGGACACCATGGCGCGGGGCAAGGCGGCTGAGCAGGCTTTTATGCGGGAGTTAACGCTCTCTTTTCCCCGTTTTGCGCATGCGCCGGTGGTATTTTTATCGGGGAAAACCGGTTGGCATGTGGATCAATTATTGCCTGCTGCGAGAAAGGTTTGGGAGGCTGGGCGGCAACGGATTTCTACCGGGGTTTTGAACCGATGGTTGGCTGAGGTCGTGGATGCCAATCCGCATCCACGACAGAGTGGGCGTCCGGTCAAGATTCGTTTTGCCTCTCAGATTCGTACCAATCCACCGACCTTATTGTTTTTCGCCAACCGTCCAGATGCGGTTGAAGAGAGTTATCGGCGTTATCTGGAGAACCGTTTGCGGGACCATTTTGGCTTTCAGGGTGTTCCGATCCGTATCCATTTCCGCAGCAGTGGCGGGGAGAACCCGTATGTCGATAAGTAAGTAAAACTATTAAAAAAAAAGAGAGGGTTTGGGAGATTCATCTCCCAAGGTTTTGCTTTTGACTTTGCCCTCAGAACTGAAAATAAATAAAATCTATCCGCACAAATCCTCGCATGCTCAAAATACCCGTGAATAGGATCGTGACAAGGATCATTTGTCCCCAGTAACGCAAACGGGGAAGCGTGGTCAGCCATGAGTTCACGAAGCTGTCATAAAAGGCGTGCAGACACAAGAAAAATGCATAAATGGCAACCTTGGCAAACAAAAACAGGGCGTATTGTCGCTCTCGGTCCGTGTCGTCAAACGGGGAGAGGGTCAAATAGTGCAATAGGTGGGTCAGGTTGGTCTCACGGAAGATGAGCCAGCCCAGATTGATCCAGATGAACATTACCAGCCAGCGAATCAGAAAAATACCTGGCATCTCCCCCAGAATGGTCAAGGGTTTCCAGGAGGAGGCGACCCGATAGAGGATAATGAGCAGACTGTGGTACACTCCCCAAATAATAAAATTCCAGCTCGCCCCATGCCAAAGTCCGCACAGAAAAAAGGTCAAGAGAATATTGAATATCATGCGTCCCGCTTTGACATGGGAACCACCCAACGGAATATAGATGTAATCCCGAATCCAACCGGAGAGGGAGATATGCCATCTTTTCCAAAACTCACTTGGAGAATCAGATAGATAAGGATGGTTAAAGTTCTGACTCAAGCGGAATCCAAGCAGACGTGCCACCCCTCTGGCAATATCCGTGTAACCAGAGAAGTCGGCTAATATCTGTATGCTGAAGGCGAAAACCCCAGCCCATAATACCCAAAATGGAGGGTGTTCGAGCAGAAAGACGTTGTTGGCAATCAGGGCAACGTTATCGGCGATTACCAATTTTTTGAAAAATCCCCAGACCATCAACGTCATTCCCTCGCGGAGATCCATAGCGGTTAGGGTGCGCGTTTTTTGGATCTGTTGGAGCATGTCTTGCGCTCGTTCAATCGGTCCAGCCACCAATTGCGGAAAAAAAACGACATACAGGGCAAAATCCACCGGATTGTGGCAGGCCGGGATGCGTCCCCGGTAGACATCAATGGTATAGCTGATGGATTGAAAGGTATAAAAAGAGATGCCCACAGGAAGCATGATCTCCAACGCAATCCTGGGGGGCGATAAGCCGATCATTTCAAGCAGTGCAATGACATTCTCGACAAAGAAGCCAAAATATTTAAAAATACCCAATAAACTCAGATTGGCCACCAAACTGGTAACCAGAAAACGGTATTTGTGTTGTGGATAACGCTCCATGGCCAATGCAACCAGAAAATCAAGGCTGGTGGAGGCCATAAGCGGATAGAGAAACCAGGGATGGATGTAGCCGTAAAAAAAATAGCTTGCCAGAAGGATGAACACCTGTTGTGTGCGATAAGGCAGCACCCAATAGATCGTCAGTACGGCAATCAGGAACAACAAAAAATCGATTGAATGGAAGATCATGATTGAACCGTATGCTCCAGAGGCATCGCGACATCCGAATGGTTGGAAGGGATTCTATCAAAGAGTGATCCACATGAGAAGTCGGTACACGGGTCCGGGTGCTTCTAAAGCGACCCAAGGATTTTACCAAGGATGGAGGGCGGTGTTGGTTTTGCTGGCGGTGGTATTCGTTCTGCCAGCCTTGCTTGTTCGACATGCCCCAGAGGTCTCCTTTGACGACTCTCGCCGCAAGGCCTTGGCCACCAATCAACCCGATTATGTATTTATCGGTAACTCTATGGTCTTTTCCCGGATCGATCACGAGACCCTCACCCGCGAACTAGGCGGAAAAAAGGGGATGGATCTAACCATGGGAGGGGTCTTCACGGCCCATTGGTATCTCTGGCTTAAAAATGAATTGATCGCCTCTGGGATTCGTCCAAAGACAACCTTCATCTTTTTCCGTCAGGATTCATTAACAAACCCTTATCGTTCGGTGAGTACACCAGAGGATCGGATTCTTTTGGCTCAGGCCTCTGTGGGCCGGGAAGAGGAGTTGGAACGGGTGTTGGCGTTTCATCGTCCTTTCTTGGATTGGGTGGAGATGTTTTTTTATACACTCTATCCCATGCAACTCAAACGGACAGATGTGGATTGGGTTTTAGACAGTCTCGCTTTGCTGCCATCCATGCCGAATTACTTCTCGACGATCTGGCGTGCGAAGATTAGTGGCCCCCCCTTGACTCAAAAGGAGCGTGATCGCGTTCAAGTGGAACGGCAAAATTTCAAACGGGAGATTAAGGATACTCTTTTTGATCCAAACGGGTTTCGTGATCGGTCAGATGGAGGGCGAACCTCTGTCGATTCGGTATCCCAAGATGCAGGTCGGAGCGATTTTGCCAGCCAGTTGCCCAATTCCTTGTTGCCAGCTATGATTCGTCTGGGTCAAGAAGAGGGATTGAAACTGGTTTTTGTCATGGTCAAGCCCCGTCCTGCTCCAGATGGTCATCTTGTCCGTCTTCCACATGAGGAGCGTTATGTGGCTGAATTACGTAATTATTTAACATCAAATGGGATCGGATTTCACGATGATTTTTATGATGCAACCCTAACGCATCGCCATTATCAGGATCAATGGCATATCGCGCCACCTTTCAAGCCGATGTACACCCGGAGATTCGTTGAAAATTTAAAGGGATTGTTTTGATTGATGCACGGAGACTGCTTTGGGAATCTTTGACAAAGGGTTGTTTTGGGATGTAAGATTCACACTTCCCATACAACTGAACCAGTGCCTGAGGTTGCCCAAAGGGTGAATCCAGAGATCGTTCAACGCATTACGGATCGTCTGCAAGCCCGGGACAAACGGTTTGTCTCCCGGAACGAGTTTTTTAAGGTAATCGGCGTCGCACTGGTGCGCACGCTTGGTCTCTCCCCAACCGCCCCGGTTGCGGCCTTAAGCGCGGCGTTACAGCACCATTGCGGAGATGCCTTCTGTGTGGTCCAGGGTGGACGCACCTTCTATGTGGCGTTGAATCTGCCAGACGAGGCCTTTTTGCTCGACAAGGCCAAACGTTTGACCACCTTCACACCCGCACAACTGGCCATGAACCTGCCCATGCCCAAGGCTCGCGTCGCCCCGGCCTTGACGCGACTGCTGGAAACGAGAGAGATCTTTTGCGTGGGTTTGAAGGCTGATTTCACGCCCATATTGCGTCTTGCCGAATCTGGCAAAAGATCCAATTCTGTGGCTGTCGCCACCTCCCAAAACCCAGATGACGAGACAGCCTTGCATCGGGCTTTTCTGGAGATCGGCCAAGGCCGGAATTTCGTCGCCATTCATCGACTGCGCGCCCATCTTGGCTGGGATCGGCAGCACTTTGATCAGACCCTGTTGCGCTTGCAATCTGCCGAACGGATCTTGTTGAACATGGGGGATCCGACGCGCCTGACCCGTGCCGAACTGGAAGGGGCTTATCTGGATCGCAACGGCATGCGTTATCTCACCCTCAATTGGCTGGAGCCCCGGTCATGAAGGCCGAACGGACCCGCGACCGACTGATCCGTAACAACCCTCTGGCCTCGGTGGCCGCTGGTTCGCCCTGGGAGTACGTTGGGGTGGATGTGCCCTCCATTAACCGCATGCCCTTTGAAGGGGTGATGCGACTATTCCACCAAATCGCCCGCACGCCCGGTGAACCTTTGGCCGCTCTGGTTCTCGGCGAGGTTGGTAACGGCAAGAGTCATCTGTTGGCCCGACTGCGCAAATCCTGTCAAGCTGTGACCTTTGCTCTGGTGACGCCACCGGAAAATGGGGCCACCCCGTTTCGTTATCTGTTGCGGGAGATTGCGGACTGTCTACGCCATCCACCCGATGATTCGGAGGAACTCTCCTCCTGGCACCATCTAGCAGCAAGCCTGATTGTCGAGAGCCGTGATTCACGCCGCTCCCCAGAGCGGAAAGCCAAAGAAATCCGCCAACTTCTCAAAGCGATGCGCTCTGGGAAAGGATCTCCTTCCAGGTGGTGGCAACAGGTACGTGCGGCTCCATTTTTGGATCTGCTGCTACCGGCGTCCTTTGATCTGGCAGAGATTTTGGTCCGTTGGCTCCCATCTTCGCCCGATGGACGGCGGGAGGCACTGGCTTGGTTGCGTGGTGATGCCGTGGATGGCAACCTCTTGCCGACCCGTTTGGATCGGACCGAGACCAGCTTGGAAGAGATTGAGGAACAGGCCCGCGCCCTGTTGATCGGTCTGGGGGGGCTGCTTGGCCATCTTCATCGACCTCTATTGCTCTGCTTTGACCGCCTGGAGGATCTGCGCACCCCGTCTCAACATGCCGCCATGGATATCCTGCTCACCTTTCTGGTGGACCGTATGGCTGCAACTCTGCCTGTGGTGTTGGTGCGTGGGCAGTTCTGGGAGACGTTGCGTCTGGAACACTGGAACGCCCAGACCGTAGGTCGTCTGGAGAGCAATCGGTTTGAGATGACTGGCTGCTCCCGATCAGAGGCCGAGGAACTGGTACGCAAACGTCTGGAGACGGTGCTGGGCGCAAAGGAGATGCCATCGCTTTTTTTCGATCCAGCCACGTTGCTTGACTCCTTGGCTCCAGGTCGCAACGCCCCGCGCATCGTCTTGACCCTGGCCAACCGGCGTCTGCAAGAGTTGCTGGAGTTGCCTGTCCGGTTGGTAGAGGATCCAGAATCGCGTCTGGCCCGGGTGTGGGCCTCTCTGACAACACCTGCGCAAGTCGCCCGTCGGCGTACCGAACCTTTGCGTCCCGAACGGATCCTGCACGTGTTGCGGCTCTATCTTTTGGGATGCGAGAATCCAGAAGAGATCGGCGATGAGCGAGAGTTGTCGTTGGAGGAGCCTCCGCAAGCTGGTCGTCTGGCGCGGCTGTGGCTGGTGGAACCGATATTTCATCCAAAGGCGGTGATCCATGCGTTGGAACAGGGGATGGAATGGTTGAAACGCCATCCAGGTGGACAGATCACCTATGTGCGTGATGGTCGTTATCCCATTCCGCCATTGCCCAAATGGCCGGAGACCAATCGGCTTTTGCGCCGATTCCAGGAGCAGGGTGGACGGCTGATGCCGCTTTCTGCGGAGCGGATTGCGCGATGGCAGACCATTGGGGAGTTACAGGAGGCTGTTCGTTGTGGAGAGATTACCTGGATCGATGCCCAAAACCGCGAACAGCCTGTCCCTTTTGCGGCACTGCACGATTTTTTGCGGGTGCATTTTGCTACGGAGCAAAACGGATGAAGCGTTTGAAAGGGTGACAAATCTCTTGTCTGACATAAACGCCATGACATTGTTGCTGGCTTTGACGCATTCAAACAGATGATCGGGTAAAAGGGGTCGCCCATGAACACCGCCGAACGCATTTATACCGAAGTAAAACGGATGCCAGAGGAACAAACCCTTCAAGTGTTGGCATTCATCGAAGCCGTCAAGAAACAGGGTGTTGTCCCTAGGAGAACCCTGCGGGAGCAGATTTACTGCATGTCCCCAGAAGAGTTGAAGAAAAAAGCACTGGCCGCACAGGCCAGCTTTCCGAGAGTGGACCAGGAAGAATTGGCGAAAGAGTTTGCAGACATGCGGGATGAATGGGATCGGACGTCATGAATGTTCCTTGTCTCATGGACACCAACGTCTTGATCGACTTTCTGAACGACTATCCAGATGCCCTGTTCAGGGAACGGGCTCTGGCCGCATTTTCCCAGGGATCCGCCGTATCGGTGGTGACGGTCATTGAGTTGTTGGGCTGGCGCAAGCATACCAAACAGAGCCGACGGAGCGCGACAGAACTGCTGGAATGCCTGGATGAACTTCCTTTGGAAAGGCGTGAGGTGGCTGCCACCATCGAACTGCGGAGCCACCATGCCATTCGTCTGGGCGACGCCATCATCGCGGCAACCGCCATGATTCACGGCTTGCCGCTGATGACGCGCAACATCAGCGATTTCAAGGGAATTGATGGATTGAGTCTGATCAACCCGTTTGCGGAGGCGTGAGTAAAGATGGAGCGGGAGATTATAGCGGATCTGGAAGAGTTGAGGGGGATGGTGGGATGGGATGAGCAGAGATTCGTTGCCTGATAAATTCAGAAGAGGAAATCATGCAGGATTTACAGGAACTCAAACAGATGATCGGGTAAAAGGGGCCGCCCATGAATACCGCCGAACGCATTTATACCGAAGTCAAACGGATGCCCGAAGATCTGGTGGATCGGGTGCTGGATTTTGTCCTGTTTTTGGAACAGCGGCATGCTGTGGGGCAAGCGGTCCAGGAGACGGATGGCGGACCGGGTGATGTGCCAGTTCTGGATACCCGGGGATGGCGTTTAGACCGGGAGCAGGCCAATGCCCGGGTACACTTTGGGTGAACATGGATTGGTACACTTTGGGCGGCTATTGACACCTGTTGTTGGATGCATGGT
>JADFYY010000047.1 GCA_015232825.1 Magnetococcales bacterium | reverse complement strand
ACATTAAGTTTAGCCAGATTTCGTTTTTATTGCAACAAAAAAATTCCTCATGTCAATCCAGTTCTTCCATGTCCACCAGAAACGGTTTGTTTTGCAAGGACCATTGACCCAAGGCACTGGCCATGGCAGCCAGGAGAATGTCGTTGATTTGGATTTAATAGACATGGGGGTTACAAGAGATAACCCTTATACCCAGTTTTCTAAAATGAGTGGTGCGTTAATCCGCTCATAATGACGATTGTTATTGGTGACCAGTATTGCATTGGCTGACAACGCATGCGCGGCGATCATCATGTCTAATTCGCCGATTTGTTGTCCAGTCGTGACAAGTTGGTGACGAATACTGGCGTACCAATCTGCCGCATCAGCGTCCCACGACAGGATGCGAACGATTTTCATAAATTGTCGAACCGCTAAGTGCAGACGGTGATCGGTCGATAAGTACTTCAATCCGAATTGCAATTCGGCTCGCGTCATCACCGAGATGCAGACAATCGATGGAATGATGGACACCAATTTATTTTCGATGGTGGGTGATTTTCCTTTGATAAGATAGCTCGCCGTATCTGTATCCAGCATATAAAGCATGATTATGAGCTTCTCTTGCCTGATGGAGAAAGATTATCATCAAAGATTCCATGGCTTTGCGGCAATACATTCATTGGACGTTCGGTCATGAAGTCAGCAGGTGCATCAATAGAATGCAGCAACTCGAACAATTCATTCCAGAGTTTAATCTCTGGCCGATCAGACTGGAACATCACCTGATCTGTTGCATCATCCTGCATGATATAATCTTCTCTACCTTCAAAACAATATCCTTTAGGCAGATGGATCGTTTGACCCGTGCCGTTTTTGGCAGGCTTTGTTGCGCAGGTCTCAATCATCTCACGCTCCTTTCGAGGTTGTTCGTTGGTTGATTTATATCACGCCCAACAGATTCAATCCAATTCCTCCAGCAAGGCATCTAGTTCATCCTGATCCATTGAAAAACCATCGGCAGAAAATTCGGTCGCATTCGAGTCTTGACAATGTTGAATCAATTGGTTCAGCGCGACCAGAAAACAATCCGCCAACCGGTGGATGGTTGCATGATCATGCAAGGCGGTACTGAATGTCCACTCCCAATGTAGGATACCATGGGTCACAAATCCGTTGATCTCCAAGATATGACTGCGTAGCGCATCCGGGGCAGTGGCATAGCCGGTGGATTCTGGGGCGAGGGCGAACCAATGGGATTCACCAAGCATGGCGTCATACTGACCAAAATAGTTGAAACTCACGTCAGCCAAGGGAACGGTTCTCAGTGGTGTATCATGCAAATATCGAAGCAAACCATACCCGATGCCCTGTTGGGGAATGGAACGCAAGCTCTCCTTGATTCGTTGAATGGCTTTCCCAGGCCAATGATCCGCAACACCCGAATCCAAATGAATCGGAAACAAGGCCGTAAACCATCCAACCGTGCGGGAGATGTCTAGGTCGTCAAACAGCTCTTCGCGGCCATGTCCCTCTAAGTCTACTAGAAACGGTTTTTCTTGCTTGGACCATTGACCCAAAGCGCGGGCTAGGGCCGTTAGGAGAATGTCGTTGATTTGGGTTTGATAGACATGGGGAATCTCACGCAACAAAAGGTTGGTTTGTTCAGCCTCTAAGGAGATACGAATATGCGCGGTTGTGGCCACGGTATTGTTGGCACGATTGGCAGGTCGGTCCAATGGCAGGAGCGCGTGGGGCTTGGAGAGTTCCGCCAACCAGAAAGGGAGATCTTGACGCAGATTTTCCAAATAGGCTGGTGCGGTGATTCGTTTAGCCCACTGCTGAAAAGAGGTGGTTTTGGCTGGCAAAGAGAGCGGTTCCCCTTGGCTTGCCTGGGTGCAGGCCCTCTCTAAATCCTCTAACAGAATGCGCCACGAGACGCCATCAATGGCCAGATGATGAATGATAAAGAGCAACCGTCCAGGTTGATGACTCTTGCCGTGAAAAAAAGCCACGCGCAGCAAAGGCCCATGGGTTAAATCCAAGCTGGCTTGCAGTTGCCCGGCGCGAGCCTCGATGGTGGCTTGCCACGCTTCGGGGGGAAGGTCGGCAAGGTTTTCTGTTGTAAAGGGGATCGATCCATCCGGTGGGGCGTTCTCTTGTCGCCATCCGTCTTGATTTTGTACAAAACGTAAACGCAAGGCGTCATGCCACAAGAGCAGATGACCCACTGCGGCCTCCACCCAGGAGGCTTGCAGATGGGGTGGGGTGATGAGCAGATGGGCTTGATTGAAATGATGGGGTAAATGGGTCTCTCGGTCCAAAAACCAGCGTTGAATGGCGGTCAACGGAATGGGGCCGGTGACACTGCCCTGTTCAGCCAACGTGCCTCCCCCCTGACCGGTCACGAGGGCCAATTCGGCGATGGTTTGATGCTGAAAAATCTGCCTTAAAGTCAAGGTCAAGCCAGCGGCTCTGGCACGGGCGACAATCTGGATGCTCAAGATGGAATCGCCACCCAAGTCAAAAAAATTGTCATGAACGCCTACTTGTTTCACACCAAGCACCTCTTGCCACACTTTGGTCAACAGCTGTTCCTTGTGGGTGTGTGGAATGGTCAGAGGCGTATCCAACCCTTCTCTTGAGCGTTCGGGATCGGGCAGTGCCTTGCGGTCGAGTTTGCCGTTGGCCGTCAATGGCAGACCATCGGGCATGAGGACAAAAACCGCAGGAACCATGTATTCCGGGACGATTTTTTTCAGATGGGCACGCAAATCTCCCATGGTAGGAGCGGGCGCAACACGCGGAACCACATAGGCGGCCAAATAGCGGTTGTTCTCTGTTTCGCAGCGCACCACAACCAACGATTCCCGGATGTTGGCATGCTGATGTAAGGCATTTTCCACCTCACCCAACTCAATGCGGAAACCGCGTACCTTGACCTGATGATCCCGGCGTCCCAGAAAATCAATCGATCCGTCGGGTCGAAAACGGGCCAGATCCCCGGTTTTATACATTCGAGAACTTGGCTGAAAGGGATTGAGAATAAATTTTTCGGCAGTCAGTTCAGGCCGGTTGAGATAGGCGCGGACAACCCCAGCACCGCTCAAATGGAGTTCGCCTGCCACCCCTATTGGGACCGGTTCCATATGGCGGTCGAGGATATAGGCGCGGGTATTGGCAATGGGACGACCAATGGATGGGGCCCCTTGCAGATCTTCCGGGATGCGGGCATAGGTGGAGTAGGTGGTATCCTCTGAGGGGCCATAGAGATTATAAAAATGTTGCACCAACGGATTGGCATAAATGGCGTGGGCTAGGGTGTCTTTGAAGGGTTCGCCCGCCAGAATGATCAACCGCACCGAATCAGGTAGGGGACCAAGACGCAGCAAGGCCGCCATGGCCGAAGGAACGGTATTGATTAAGGTAACTTTGTGACCGGCCTCAGTCGCCATGGGCAAGGCCAGGGCATCTTGCACTAAGACAATGGCCCCTCCCCAACTCAAAGGAACAAACAGCTCGAAAACCGACAGATCAAAACAGATGGAGGTGGAGGCCAACACCCGATCAAACCAGGAACGTTCATAATACTCTTGAGTCCATAGAATCAGGGCAACGGTGCTGTGATGCTCAATGGCCACCCCTTTGGGCAGACCTGTGGAACCGGACGTATAAATGACATAGGCCAAGTGATTGGGCGTGGCAAGCGAGATGGGATTGTCCATTCGCTCCTTGGCAATGGCTTCAGCCTCTGGGCCGTCTAGGCTGATGATTCTGGCCGTGGTGTTGGGGAGTTGTGGACGAATGGCTTCTTGAGTTAATACCACGGGACCAAAGGGGGCGGTATTGCCTTTTTGCATATCGGCCAGCATAAAAGCAACGCGCTCTTGCGGATAGTTGGGATCCAACGGCACATAGGCCCCTCCCGCTTTGAGAGTCGCCAACAGGGCAACTACCAACTCTTGGTTGCGCTCCATGCAGATGCCCACCAGATGATCCGGACCAATCCCAAGCTTTTGTAAATAATGAGCCAGTTGGTTGGCCAGACGATTCAACCCATCATAACTCAAAATACGGCCATCGTCGCAGAGCAAGGCCACGGCCTTAGGCGTCCGTTGAACCTGTTCCTCGAATAGTTGATGCAAGGTTTGATTGCGTTGTGGATAATCGACATCCGTGGCGTTCAGGCCCTCCAAGAGGTAATGCCGTTCGGCGTCATTCAAAATGGGCAGGCGGGAGAGGGGTGAGGCCGGGTTGGTGACGATACTGGCCAGAAGGGTTTGAAAATGGCCAATGATTCGCTCAATCGTGGCGGCGTCGAAAAGGTCGGTGTTGTATTCGATGGTGCCAGTCAGCCCTTCTTGGCTCTCTTCCATGGAGAGGGTCAGGTCGAATTTGGCGGATTTGCCGAACAACTCCAACGGGGTGATGGTCAGGCCAGTCATCTCCAGCGATTCAAACGGGGCATTCTGCAAGGCGAACATCACCTGGAATAGGGGTGCGTGGCTCAAATTGCGGGTGGGTTGCAGCGCGTCCACCAGATGTTCAAACGGGATATCCTGATGGGCAAAGGCGTCAAGGGCCATGCGGCGGACACGGGTTAGCAGCTCTTGGAAAGGCGGGTCGCCAGAGAGATCCACCCGCAAGGCCAGGGTGTTGACAAAAAAGCCGATCAGTCTTTCGGTTTCAGGTCGGTTGCGGTTGGCCACTGGAGTACCGATCACGAGATCTTCTTGGTCGCTCAAACGGGCAAGCAGAGTCGCAAAGGTTGCCAGCAAGGTCATGAACAGAGTCGTCCCTTTAGCCCGGCTGAGTTGCGCAATGGCCTTGGAGGTCGCGGCGTCCACGCGAAAATAGGTGTCGGTGCCATGAAAGGTCTGAATGGGTGGCCGAAGTCGGTCAGTGGGCAGTTCTAGCAAGGCGGGCGCGTCGGCCAATTGATGTTTCCAGTAGTCTAGTTGGGACTCTAGCACTGGACCACTCAACCATTGACGTTGCCATTGGCTGTAATCGGCGTACTGAATCGGCAGATCCGGCAACTTTTTAGCAAAATTATTATAGAGTTGAATCAATTCCTGCATGAAAATGGTGATTGACCAACCATCGGCTGCAATGTGGTGAAACGTGAACAGCAGGGTGTGGGCCTGTGGTGCGGTTTGAATGAGGGTGGTGCGCAACAAAGGATCTTTGGTTAAGTCAAACGGCTTTTGCATCTCTTCGGTGGCAAAGCGTTGAATATCTTGCATCTGCACCCGCCGCATGGGAAGGGCGGAGGGCGGGTTGATCTTTTGAATGGGACTCTCTTCAATCACCACAAAACTGGTGCGCAGGGATTCATGACGTGCAATGATGGTCTGAATGGCCCGTTCCAGAAGGTCTGGGTCCAAAGGACCGGTCAAGGCAATGGCTCCTGGCATGTTATAGGTGGCCAGACCTCCTTCCAGTTGTTCTAAAAACCATAGCCGTTGCTGGGCAAAGGAGAGCGGTAGAAGCGGTGGCCGCTCCATGGGCTGAATCGGGGGTGGAGGTGGCATGCGATTGACTTGCAGACGGGCCGCATCGATTTGGTGGCTCATTTCGGCCACGGTCGGATGATCAAACAGCAAGGTCAAGGGCAACTCTAAGGCGAAGATATCACGTAATCTTGCCATGACACGGGTGGCCATCAGGGAGTGTCCACCCAGATCGAAAAAATTGTCCTCTCGGCCCACTAGGGGAAGATTTAACAGAGAACTCCAGGCAATCGCCACCATCTCTTCGGTGTGGTTGCGGGGGGGCTGTTTGTGTGTGGTCATATCCCCTGCCACAGGAGGCGGCAACAAGCGGCGATCCACCTTGCCATTCGGGGAGCGGGGCAGAGCCTCCAGGATCACAAAGATCGACGGAATCATATAGTCGGGTAAGCGGCGTTTCAGATAGATGCGCAGTTCGTCGGATTGGGGTGGGGGTTGTCGCGACTCCACATAGGCCACCAACTGTTTATCACCCGGTTGCGGCTCCCAGGTGGTGGCGGCGGTTTCGCGAATATCGGGATGTTGCGTCAATATCGCCTCAATCTCGCCCAATTCGATGCGAAAACCGCGCACTTTGACCTGATAATCCTTGCGGCCTAAAAAGGCGATGTTGCCATCAGGCAGAAACCGCGCCAGATCTCCGGTTCTTTGCAGGCGGCTCTCTGGGTGGTTGCTGAATGGATCTGGGAGAAAGGCCTTGGCAGTCAATTCGGGTTGATTCAGATAGCCGGTCGCCAGACCATGTCCGCCCGCATAGAGAATGCCGGGCACGCCGATTGGCACGGGTTGCAGGTGGTCATCGAGGATATACAAGGGATGAAGTTCTGCCCTCGGCGGTCCAATGCGCAGATTGGTCTCTTCTAGATCGGCGCGGGTCACGGCGTGATAGGTGGTATGCACCGTGGATTCGGTGATGCCGTAAAGATTGATCAATTGGGGCTTCTGGTCGCCATGACGAGCAAACCAAGGACGTAGATTCTGCAATTTAAGCGGTTCCGCCCCAAAAATAACCAGACGCAAACTCAAAGGTTTGCAATGGCCAGACTCCTCCAGGTTGGTCAAGGCTTGAAATACGGAAGGGTTGTTGTTGAGTACGGTGATCTGTTCAGAGTGCAGCAGGTCATAAAAGGCCTCAGGTGAGCGGGCGGTGTCGCGGGAGACCACCACCAGTCGGCCACCAAACAAAAGCGCACCCCACATCTCCCAGACCGAAAAATCGAACGAGAAGGCGTGAAACAGAGACCAGACATCCCGCTCGTCAAAATGGAACCATTCGCGGGTCACTAAAAACATGCGCACCAGACGGTCATGGCGGACCACCACCCCTTTGGGGCGTCCAGTGGAGCCAGAGGTATAAATAACGTAAGTCGGATGTAGTGGTGTGACCAGGGTTTTTGGGTTGCTAGTCAACTGTTGTTGAATGATTGCCGCATCGCGGTCGAGAACAATGGTTGCTGCCTGATGTTCTGGCAGTCGCGTCATGACTGCGTTTTGTGTCACCATGAAAGCCAATTTGGCATCTTCGATCAACAGGCTCAACCGTGCTACGGGGTGGTTGGGGTCCATGGGCACATAGGCCCCACCTGCCTTGAGAATGGCCAACAGACCAATGACCGTATCCAAAGAGCGTTCCAGGCAGATGCCCACCAGAGTGCCGGGTTGTACGCCAGAGGCAATCAGGTGGTGGGCCAACTGGTTGGACCGTTCGTTGAGATCCTGGTAGGTGAGGGTCTCGCCCTCGAATAGAACGGCAGGAGCCAAAGGGGTCTTGGCCACCTGGGCCTCCACCAAAGTATGCAGACAATCGGTTGCCGGTTCTGCGACCGTGACCCGATTCCATTCATAAACCATCTGGTTATATTCGGCTTGGGTCAGCAAGGGGATCTGGGCGCATTTTTGCGCTGAATTGTCACAGGCTGCCGTCAGTATGGTTTCGAAGTGACCAATCATCCGTCGAATCGTGGTGGCGTCAAACAGGTCGATGTTGTACTCGAACTCACCCTTGAGGCCGGAATCTTTCTCTTCTATTCCCAATAAAAGGTCATATTTGGCTGGAACAAGCTCTTGATCCAGCAGGTTGATGGTCAGATCGGGCAGTTTCAAAGTGGTTTCCGGGGTGTTTTGCAAAATGAACATCACCTGAAACAACGGGGAATAGCTGCGCGTGCGGGTGGGATTGAGTCGTTCCACCAAATGTTCAAAAGGAACATCCTGATGGGAGTAACCCTCCAGGGTGGTCTGTCGCACCTGTTGCAGCAGGTCGCGAAAGGTGGGATGGTCGTCAAAATGGATGCGTAAGACTAGAGTGTTGACAAAAAAACCGATCAACCCTTCCAGTTCGCTACGGTTGCGGTTGGCCACTGGTGAGCCGATGACGATATCCTCTTGCGTACTGTAGCGTTGTAGCAGCAGCGCGAATCCGCTCAGCAGGGTCATGAACAAGGTGGCGTTGTTCTCCCGGCTTAAGGCATGCAATTTTTGGGTAAGGGCTGGACTCAAGAAAAACCGTTCCACCCCGCCGCGAAAGGTCTGGACCGCAGGCCGGGGACGATCCGTGGGCAACTCCAGTAAAGCCGGTGCCCCGGCCATCTGCTTTTGCCAGTAGGCCAGTTGCCGGTCTAGTTCACCGCCTTGCAACCAACTGCGTTGCCACAGGGCAAAATCGGCATACTGGATCGGGAGTTCCGGTAGTATTGTGGGAGGATTGTCGTATAGAGTGGCGACCTCGTGAATCAATACCCCCACAGACCAGCCATCGGCAATGATGTGGTGTAGAGTCAATAGCAACAGGTGGGACTCTTCAGAGAGTCGCAACAGCCTGACCCAAAGCAGTGGTCCAGTGGCCAGATCAAACCGGTGGGTCTCTCCCTGAGTGATCCACTCCTGCACCTTAGTTTTTTGCGTCTCTTTGTCCAATCCGGTTAGGTCAATGATCGGCAGGTTGATTGGGGCTGGAGGGGTGATGATCTGGGTGGCCTGATCAAAGGTGGTGCGCAACACCTCGTGACGGGCGACAATGGTGTTTAAGGCTTGGATCAGGGCGGTCGGTTTTAAAGGCCCGGTGATTTCCAATGCGGCTGGAATGTTCCAAGTGGCACTGCTCTCCAGTTGATCCAGAAACCAGAGTCGTTGTTGTGCAAAAGAGAGGGGCGTCTCTTGGCCTGTACGGCGGGGAATCGATGGCAGGCAACTCTGGGAGGCGTTGAGATAGGCCAGAATCTCTTTTTTTCGATCTGCCACTTGTTGGCGCATGGTGGCGGTCATGCTGTTTTTGGGAGCCGTGACGCGGAGATTGTCCCCGTCGGCCAGGATCGTGATGCCTAGGCTGCGCAGGTTGGCAAGCAGGTGGTCAATGGGATCGTGGTTCAAGGACAAACTCCTCGTGATCTTTAAGGTTTGGAGGCGAACAATTTTTCATAAAAAAGACTCTGTTTGAACGAACGATCATACAAACAAGAGCGGTATTCAAAAGGAGTGCGATTGCCATCGGCTTGCAGGATTGCGCCTTTGAGCGAATAGTCGGGATTGATTCTATTGGCACTAAAAAAAGTGTGGTTGGTAAATTGAATCCTATCCCCTGGATTGACCAAGATGCTGGGCTGGAATACCGGAAAATAAACCGGCAGCCAGCTTACGGCTTGGGTCAGGCTGTTGATCATCGCGCCCTGCATGGTGCTTAATTCGAGCCACAACAGCAGACCATCGATTCGGCCTGCTTGAGTCACCGTCAAGGTGATCTCTCGTTGCCATTCTGGCTCAAGTTGGATCTGGAAATTGAGTTCTTCAAATACGGCCTCGGTGGAGACGATTTGTTCTGCTGGGAGATTTTTAATCGCCAATCGCAGATCAAACGGATAACCAATGTGTTGGAAAATTTTTTCCACATAATAATATGCCATGGGTGAAAAACGGGGTTGGTCGGCAAACGGTTCAGGCAGACGCACGGCAGCCACTTTGGTGACGCACTGTTGCGGAATGACGATTCCATCGGGTTTTAAGAAGCGGCGTCCATCATTTAAAATGGGTACGACCCCTTCAGAACTGCCAATCACGCCAATGAGTTCTGATACACTCACATCCGCCAGTTCTGGGAGTTGCACACTGAGCGCATCCCCATGCAAGACCACAATGCGTTCGGCCAGTCCCAATTCTGCCATAAATAGTTTGGCTTTGTTGCTGGCCTCTTCGCTTACCTCAATCGCATAGACTTTTTTGGCCCCGGCCTGAATGCACAGACGCCCCATGACCACGTCTTGTCCAGTGCCAATATCCACCACCACTTTATCTTGCACCAAGTGTTGAATCGCTTGCCAATAATTGTCATTGCGAATTTGGTCTTGGGTCATGGCCTGATATAAAATTTCATCATAAATGCGGTAGTCGCCAGGGCAGGGCCACATCTCGATGGAATGCTCATCGGAGGTCGCGGCTAAAGAGGCATGGGAGAGTTGATCGAGATATTTGAGACGTTGTTGGGCATAAGAGAGAGGAGCATCCTGAACCGAATGGTCGGCGACTGGCGCGAGGATTTTGGTTGCGGCATTTTTCTGCCGGAGAAATGCCAGTACCTCATTTTTACGCTCAGCCACCTGTTGGCGTATGGTGGCGGTCATGCTGTTTTTGGGGGCAGAGACCCGTAACGTGTCGCCATCGGCCAGCAGCGTGATTCCCTGGCTTTTCAGGTCGGAAAGAAAGTGGTCAATCGAATCGTGGCTCAAAAGATGAACTCCTCTCGTTCTTCGTCTGAATGGTTGATGCCTAGTGTCTCATCAATCCGTTCAGCCAGTCCAGCGATGGTTGGGTATTGGAAAAAGGTTTGCATTGGCATCTCCAATGACAGACGGTCACGGAGTTGGGAGATGGCTTGGATGACCCGTAAGGAGTGACCTCCCAGGTCGAAAAAGTTGTGGTGGATGCTTAAGACTGGTTTGTTTAACAAGTCACTCCAGATCTCAGCAATGACCCGTTCGGTTGAGGTCCGGGGGGCCACAACTGCGCCTAAGGGGTTGTTCTGTGGTCCGGGAGTCGGCAGGGCACGCCGGTCCACTTTGCCATTGCTGGTGATTGGTAAGGCGTCCAGTGTAATGAAATGCTCTGGAATCATGTAGTTGGGTAGATATTCGCGCAACATTTTGGCATCGGGATAAGGGGGTGTGCCCACCAGATAAGCCACCAGCACGATCTCCCCAGAATCCAGGGTGTGCGGATGAACCACTGCTTCCTGAATGGTTTCAAAACGCAACAATACCTTTTCAATCTCTTCTGGTTCAATGCGAAAACCGCGTATTTTGACTTGATGGTCCAGACGACCTAGAAAATCAATTTGGCCATCTGGTCGATAACAGGCGCGATCACCGGTTTTATACATCCGGGCATTGGGGAGTGGGCTGAATGGGTCGGGTATGAATCGCTCTTGGGTTAATTCCGGGCGGTTGAGATAGGCCCTAGCCAAATTGGTGCCACCGAGATGTAACTCACCGGGTACGCCAATGGGAAGCAGTTCGCCACGTGGGTCAAGAATATAGGCCGTCCGTTTGCCAAAAGGGCGACCAATGGGAATGCGTCGGGTGTCGGTCACGTCGATGCGATGGACCAAAGCCGTTACCACCGCCTCGGTGGGGCCATAACCGTTCCAAATCGGGATGGCCCTCATGGGAGTGTTGAGGTATTGCTCCAGCAAGGTCGTTGTGAGCGCATCCCCGCCTATAGAGAAGCCGCGAAAGGTCTCATGCGGCGCGTCGTCCGGGTGGCGGTTCCAGTCGTGGAGCAGTTGTTGAAAATAGGCGGGGGTCAGACCAGCTAGAGTGATCCCGTGTTGCCGCGACTGACGATTGAATTCGGTCGGCGTCCAGATCTCCTGGCCGCGCAACACCAAGGCCGCTCCCGCCAGCAACGGGGTAAAGATATCCTCCACTGAAAAATCAAAATGGAGCGCGGCAAACTGCAACACCCGATCAGCCGGGGTGATTTCAAGCACAGCACCATAATCCAAACAATGACGGACAATGGCGTGATGTTCGACGATCACCCCTTTGGGTTGACCCGTGGAGCCAGAGGTGTAGATCACATAAGCCGGATTCTCCGCCCGAACGCCGCTGTCAGGATTGAGCGGGTGGCTTTCTCTGGAGTCCAGAGTTACCACGTGTACTCCGTTCTTTGGCAAAAGCGTTCGCTGAGATTGATGAGAGAGGATGACAACTTGTAAAGAGGCGTCTTGAACCACGAATGCCAGTCGTTGCGGCGGGGAGTCTGGGTCCAGGGGAACATAGGCCCCGCCCGCCTTGAGAATGGCCAATAGGGCAATGATCATCTCCAAAGAGCGTTCCAGCAAAACCCCAACCAGCGATTCAGGACCAACCCCTAATTCAATCAACTGGTAGGCTAGATGATTGGCTTTGGCGTTTAATTCACCATAGGTAAGTGATTTGTCATTGAATATCACTGCTGTGGCCTCTGGTGTCCGTGAGGCCCAGAGTTCAAAGGCGGTTTGCAGACAAGTTGCCTCGTCGTCTGTTTGGGCTGGCTGATTCCAGGTTTCCAGCAACTGGTGCCGCTCGTCCAGGGTCAGCAAGGGCAGAGTGCGTACCGATGTCTGGCTCTCGACAATGGCGGTGAGCAGGGTTTGAAAATGACCAATCCAGCGATTCATGGTGGTGGGTTCAAACAACTCGGTGCTGTAGTCGAACTCCATCACCAGTTCACCGTTGATGTCGGTGACGTTGACGCTCAAGGCGTTGTCTAGGGCATGGATGGGTTGAGGAAACCATTCGGTCTGGAGATCCAATTGAATGGGAGTATCCATGTTAAAAGTGGTGTTCACCAACGGAAAGTGCATCATGCTATTGCGCGGTTTCAGCCGATCAATCAACCGGGCGAATGGATAGTTTTGATGCTCCATGGCGGTTAACAGGGTCTGTTTGACGGTTTGCAAAAACTGCGGAAACGTGGGGTCGCCCTGCAACCGGCTTTTGATTGGCAAAATGTGCGAGCAATAGCCAATCAGATGTTCTTGTATGGCAGGTGGCCGTCCAAGTACTAAAATACCCACCACCAGTTCATCTTGGTTGGAGAGACGGTGCAAAAACAACTGGTACGCCGCCAGCAACAGCATAAACAAGGTGCTGTTGCAGCGACCGCACTCCTTTTTGAGCGCGGCGTAAAGAGTAGGCTCCAGGCGCAATACCACGCGGGCGGCCTGATAGTTGTTGACAACGGACGGGGCATGGTCCCAGGGAAGTTCCAAAATTGGAGTAGACTCGGCGAATTGATCGACCCAAAAGGCTTCATGGGCTTTCATCTCTTCGGATTGGTCGCACTGCCGCCGCCATGTCAGATAGCTCTCCAAGGGCAAAGGCTGGGGCAGGGTGGCGGTCTTGTCGCTGTAGAGGGTAAACAATTCACGCAACAAAATGGCCAGAGACATGCCATCAATCAAAATGTGATGGACGGTGAAGAGCAGTCGATGCAAATCCGGTCGCAGACGAATCACGGCCACTCGAAAGAGTGGTGGACGAGAGATTTGGATTGGCGTGGCGGATTCGCGTTGCAGCCACTGAGTCAATTCTGCTTGCTGAGCGGTTTCATCCAGATGGGAGAGGTCGGTTAAGGGAATGGAAAAGTCTACCTTGGGCAGCACTGTTTGCCCATCACCATTGGCATGAATACGGGTGCGCAGGGCGTCATGACGGGCGATTACTTGATTTATGGCCTCTTGTAAGAGATCCAGATTGAGATTGCCTTTGATCTGCAGGTTGGTATAGCTCAAAGAGGTCAATGCCCCGGCGGGATTGATTTGATCTAACATCCAGAGTTGGGTTTGGGCATCGCTTAATGGGAATGTTTTCTCGACACTCTCTCTCTGGGATGTGGGAAAATAACCGGCTTGCAACAACGCCTCGACACTCTCCTTGACGGCATGGATGACCAAGGCCATCTCTTCATCCGTGTGGGCCGTAGAGACAAAACAGGTGCGACCTTCCCAAAGATAGATCCCTTTTTCAATCAATCCGAAGTGCAGTAGATCCATTTCCAGCGACTGAAAGGTATAGCTGAAATTGCCACTCTGGACAAAACGAAACAGCGAACCAAAACGGGCAATGCGAATCGGCACGTTTTTGCCCTTAAAGAACTCATTTAGCTCCTCTTCCAGTTTTGCCGCACGTTGGTTTAAACGTTCATACAGGGGTGGACCTTCCTCCTTGATGCGAGAAAGTACCGCCAAGGCTGCAGCCAACGACAACGGGTGACGGCGAAAGGTTCCAGCCCCAGCCAAAGTGGTTTCTCGTTTTGGAAAGGAGTCCGGGTCATCAAACTGCCACAATCCTCCATCCACCTGATCGATCAATCGCGCCTTGCCTGCCACTACCCCCATGGGCAAGCCGCCACCCAATACCTTGCCAAAGGTGACTAAATCGGCCTGAACACCAAAAAAGGCTTGCGCTCCGCCAGCCTCGATGCGAAATCCAGTGATCATTTCATCAAAAATCAAGGGAATGTCTAGCTCTTGGGTCAATTCGCGCAGTTGATGCAAAAAGGCTCTGGGCTGCATGCTGGGTTGACGGCTTGGTACGGGTTCTACCAGAACCGCTGCCAAGGTGGCGGCGTGGGCGCGAATGGTCTCCAGGGCGTCGGGTTTGTCGTAGTTGAGAACGATGGTTTCGCTGACCGGACCAGGAGGCACACCGGGAATCATGGGGAGCGAGCAGGGTTGGCCATCCACTTGACCTGCCATAACCAAAACCCCATCGGAGTGACCATGATAGGAGCCTGAAAACATGGCGATTTGGGTTCGCCCTGTGGCCGCACGTGCCAGACGAATGGCCGACATGACCGCTTCGGTGCCAGTGCAGCAAAAGGCAACCCGCTCCACGCCGGTCAATTCCCGAATGAGTTGGGCCACTTGACCGCTCAAACTCGATTGTGGTCCCAAATGGATTCCCTTGGCCAGTTGGGCCTGCATGGCCTCAAGCAAGAATGGTGCGCTGAGTCCAAACAGATGGGCACCAAATCCGCCAGCCAGATCCACATAGCTGTTGCCATCCAGATCGACAAATCGGCTTCCCATGGCCTGTTCGGAGAGAATGGGATAGGTCAGGCGTTTGGTTTCCGGGCGCATGCCCATCAAAGAGCGGACATCTGCCCAATGGATTCGCTCTTGTTCCGCACGGGTGCGAGAGGTTTGAGTGCGGCGGATATAGCGGGTGATGAAGTCTTCCAGATAGGTTTGTTGCGAGAAGGTCAGTGCGCGGGCCTCCTGGTCCTGAAACGAAGAAAAATGGCCTCCCCGTCCTGAAGGAGGCGGCGCGGATTGGGGCCGGGCCACAAGGGGAGCCTCTCCTTTCAGCAATTCCAACTGCTGCGTCATGATCTCCAATTGGCGCATCACCACCTGCTCCACAGTGGAGGTTGCAACCACCGGCTTGGGCGATTGGGTGGGAGCAGGGGTGGGAGAGGGCGGCGGCGGTGTGTCAGACCAGTCAGAGGGTAACTCGTGGGCAATATGTTCGGCCACAATCGCGGGCGTGGATAAATCTTCAAAAATGCGTCGAATGGCAATGCGCACTCCGAATTGTCGGTCGATAAACTGCAAGATCTCCATGAGAATCAGCGAGTCGGCCCCCATTTCGAGGAAGGGGGTGTGAACCTCTACCTCTTCTGGGGCAGCACGCAGTTGCTTGGCGATATGTTGGCGAAGACGTTCCAGAATGGTTGAATTGGGCATGGTTTTTGGTATCACTCTAACGGGTTCTTCTTCGGTAAACCAGCAACGGGAGCGTTGAAAGGGGTAAGTGGGAAGCTCTACCCGGTTGACGCCATATTCTTGATAAAAGGCGGTCCAATTCACGTTAGCCCCGTGGGTGTAGAGGGTGCCTAGGGAGCGCAACATCATGGACCAATCTCCCTGGCCTTCTTTAAGACTGGCCAGCCAGAGCAGGTTTGGAGCCGTATCGCGTAATGCCATCAAACCCAGCCCGGTCAATACCGGTTGCGCGCCAATCTCCACAAAGGCCGTGCAACCGGAATCCACCACACCCCTTAGACCATCGGCGAAGCGGACCGATTGGCGCATCTGCTGGCACCAGTAGTCTGGGGTCTCCATTTGGGGTGTGGCCCGTTTGCCGGTCAAATTGGTGATGATTTCCAGAGTAGGCGGAACCAGACGAACCGTGTTTAAGATTTTTTTGAATTCGGCCAGTATGGGTTCGACCAAGGGCGAATGGAGCGCGTGATCGGTTTTGATCATCTGGCTGGGAGTGCCAGCCTCGGCAAAGGCGGCACAGAGGGATTCAATCCGGCTTCCTTCGCCAGAGATGGTGCAATAGTCTGGGCCATTGATAGCCGCCAGGGCCACAGAGGCCATGTGGGGTTGAATGGCTTGTTTGATGGTTTCTTCGTTTGTTGCCACCAGGGCCATTTTGCCTCCTGCAGGCAAAGATCCAACCAGACGGCCCCGTTCAACCACAAGACGTAAACCCTCTTCCAAGGTGAACATTCCCGCACTCCAAGCCGCCGCATACTCTCCCACACTGTGCCCTAAAACCACACTCGGTTCAATTCCCCAACTACGCCACAACGTAGCCAAGGCGCAGGCAATGGAAAAAATGGCCGTATGGGCATATTGGGGTTGATTGAGCAGGGAACCATCGGCTTGAGGGTCATAGAGAACCTCAAGGAGAGATGGGGTCAGCCAGGGTTGGACAATTTTGTCGCACTGTTCCATGACCTGCTTAAAGAGGGGTTGAGTCTGGTAGAGTTCGCGTCCCATGCCGACAGAGTGGGAGCCCATGCCGGTAAATAAAAAGGCCACCTTGGGCGGTAACCCTGTTGGGTTTTCCTGACTCGGCAGAAGGCCCGTCTGGGCGCGGCTGCGCATAAAGGCCTTGTTGAAGCGGCCTTCGACAAAGGCGATCAATTCATTTCGTTCGGATGAGGGGGCCACCAGCACCATACGATGACGAAAGTTGGTACGGCCAGTGGCAGCGGTGTGGCACACATCCAACCATGGCTGATTGGGGTGGGCAAGCAGGTGATCGGCGTAACTTTGCGCCAGGGCTTTCAAGGCGGTCTGGGTTTTGGCAGAGAGGGGGAGTATTCCCAACGGGGGAGTGAGGGGTGTGTTTTCTTTGGGAGAAACCGTCGGGGCCTCTTCTAAGATCATATGAACGTTGGTGCCGCCAAAAGCAAATGAACTGATCCCCGCCCGTCTGGGTTCCCCATGGGATGGCCAGGGGGTTAACTGGGTGGGGATGGTCATGGGGGCCCGTTTCCAGTCGATATGGGGCGAGGGGGTTTGCCAGTGAAGGTGCGGTGGAATGGCCTGATGACGCAAGGCCAGAACGGTCTTGAGCATGCTGGCCATGCCAGCGGCGGACTCCAGATGACCAAAATTGGTTTTTACCGAACCGATTATTAAAGGACGATTTCGATCACGGCCAAAGACCGTGGCTAGGGCATCTACCTCGATGGGGTCTCCCAAAGGGGTGCCGGTGCCGTGAGTTTCGATCAGATCGATTTGATGGGGTTTTAAGCTGCTGGCGGCCAGGGCTTGCCGGATCACCCGTTCTTGAGCCAGACCGCTTGGCATGGTCAATCCGCCACTGGCACCATCTTGGTTGACGGCAGAACCGCGAATGAGTGCCAGGATGGTGTTACCGTCGGCTAGCGCGTCTGATAGACGTTTGAGCAGAATCGCGCCGCCCCCTTCCCCCCGTGCATAGCCATCGGCCTTGGCGTCAAAGGTTTTGCAACGTCCGTCTGGGGCTAGCATGTGTCCCTTGGTAAAGTTGACGCTGATTTCCGGTATTAAAATGCGATTTACCCCGGCGACCAAACCAAGGTTGCACTCTCGCATGCGGAGGCTTTGACAGGCCAGATGGGTGGCCAACAAAGAGGAGGAGCAGGCCGTATCCACCGAAAGAGAAGGCCCTGTCACCCCTAAAAAATAGGAGAGACGACCCGCCGCCACACTGGAGGCGTTGCCAGTAACGTAATAGGCGTCAATCTCTTGAGGTTTGCGGGTCTGGTGCATGAGCAGGGCGTAATCAACATTGCTCAAAGCGACAAATACCCCAACAGGCTTGCCACGGATGGCCTCTTGCGGAATATTGGCCCGTTCCATGGCCTCCCAACTCAACTCCAGCAACAGGCGTTGTTGAGGATCTAGGCTGGCAGCCTCCCGGCGGGAGATCTCGAAGAATTGCGGATCAAAGGTGGTCAACTCCTCAATAAAACCGCCAAAACGGGTGTTGATTGTACCCGGATTGTCTGGGTTGGGATCGTACCACGCCTGGGCGTTCCAGCGATCTGGGGGGACTTCGCGGATGGCGTCCGTGCCGTTTTTCAGCAGTTCCCAGAACTGTTCTGGGGTATCCGCGTTGCCGGGAAAACGGCAACTGGTGCCGATGATGGCAATGGGTTCGGTTCGGCTCTCTTCTTCAGCTTTGAGTTTGGCACTCATCTCCCGCATGGCCAGAAGTGCCTGTTTGACAGGAGAGAGCTGGTTGGATGGGGGAGGATTTTCGGACAACGGGGTCATGGCATGTCTGCTTACTCAATGCGTTGGTGTTTAAGATCTCTACTTTGACACAGTAGGGGTCATAGGTTCAAATCCTATACTGCCCACAATTTTTTAAGTTTAAAATCAAACTGTTAGCTTGCTTTTTGGCTAACCGTTTTTTCGTTTATATCTGGCACCGTGACCAAATCGTGACTTCGTTCCAAAGTCGTCACAGCAGAACGGACATTCTTTGGGTCCACATGTGCGTATTTTTCTGTCATCCGAATCGTGCTGTGACCGAGTAGGTCACGAATTGCAA
>JADFYY010000046.1 GCA_015232825.1 Magnetococcales bacterium | reverse complement strand
AGTCTGCTTGGTGTACTCTATCCCAAAAAACATGACCTCGATGAATTGGCCACCCTGCTTGGCAAAGCCGGTGAATCCATGCCCGATGCATTCGTCCCGCTTCTGACATACACCGATTTTGCGGTATCCTTCCGGTACGAGGCATTTGACGATTTCGACGATGATATTGACCGGCAGGTCACAACCGCCTTGGTAGCAGGATTCCTGAAGCATGTGAACCATCTGTGTAAAGCAAAATCTCCATCCAACATTACGAATCTTCAATCTGGTAAAGTTTGATCTTGTTGTGCAGGGATTGCCGGGTGATGTCTAGCAGTTCCGCCGCCCGGACCTTGTTGCCGTGCGCTTTTTTTAACGCCTGCATAATCAAATCAATTTCGAGTTGTCTGCGGTGTGCTGGCAATGAAAGCGAATCAAAAACAGTCTCTTGCGTGTGAGCGTGGCGCGTCTCCATGAGTTGTGGCGAACAGTGCGCCTCTGTGATGGTCTCACCCTCTGGGGTCAAGGCCACCAATCGTTCAACCTCGTGTTCAAGTTGGCGGACATTCCCAGGCCAACTGTAAGACTCAAAAAGCCCAACCAAAGAGGGTGAGAACCCATGGGTCTTCTTCTTGAATCGCTTGCTCACCTGCTCCAAAAACAGCAGCATCAAAGGGAGAATCTCTTCTGTCCGTTCCCTTAAAGGAGGGATGCGAATGTCAATGGAGAAAAGTCGGAAAAACAGATCCTCCCGAAACCGACCTGCCTTGACCTCATCCCGCAGATCCTTGCTGGATGCGCTGATTATGCGAAAATCATAATGGTGGATCTTGTTGCCTCCCAGTCGTACCCCCTCCATCTCCTGAATGGCCCGCAGAAATTTGGGCTGAATGGATAAAGGCATCTCCGCGATTTCATCCAAAAATAGTGTCCCGCCAATGGCCTCTTCAAATCGTCCCATGCGACTGTTGGCCGCACCCGTGAAGGCCCCCTTCTCGTGGCCAAAAAATTCACTTTCCATTAGGTTCTCTGGAATGGAAGAGCAGTTGACCGCGACAAAAGGACGAGTGCGCCGCTCTCCAGGCCAACTGTGAATCAGTCGGGCGATGACCTCCTTGCCCGCGCCACTCTCCCCGGTAATGAATACATTGACCGGTAAAGGACCAATCTGTTGCACCAAGGCCATGATCTGCCGCATCGCCCGACTTTCCGCAACACAGCGTTCGTTGCTCAATAACGAATCGGATGTTCGGGCAATCTCCCTGTGCATGCCACGGGTGATCTCAATGATCTCTTCCGTTACCGTGTTGTGTTCAATGGATAATGCCAAATGCTTGACCAGTTGCTTGAGCCAAGCCTCGTCTTCTGGAGTAAACCCCTCGTCGCTTCGTTTGTTAAGCAGTTCTACCGCCCCAATGTGATATTTTCCGGCCAAACTGTGAATGGGTACGCATAAAAGGTTCCGAGTGGTGAATTCGGTCTTTTTGTCTACCTGGGCATGAAATCCAGCACGCTGATCTAAATGGGTCTGAATCACGGTTTGACCCGTGGAAATGGATTCTCCCACAAGACTGCCTTGCATCGGCGCGATGATCGCCTTTTCCTCCAGACCTGTGCCAAACTTTAGCCAGATGTTCTCGGTGGTCTGGTCCGCAACAAAGATACTGCATCGCTCAGCGTTGGTAAGACGTGGCAGAATCTCAACAAAAAAACGCATCAGTGCCTCAAAATCCTTGGGCCCCCAAGAACGGTGGATCCGTTCCAAAAGCGACTTGAGGGTTTCTAGACGGCGGCTGATCTCCGTGGATGTGGACGTGTACATCGCAACTCCGTGCTGGTGCAACCGGGCCATAAAAAATGAGTGACACTTGAAGAATAACGTAATTCAACATATTCCATGCGGTCTGTCAAGAACCGTATGGAATATGTTTCGTCAAAATAGTGGAAAATGTTTAAGAAAACTGCAAGGGGTGTTCGCTTGAAAGTGGATATGAAGGCGAGATATAAGAGAAATCTTTGTTTTTTTAGATCGAACACCGATAAAAGTCACCCGGTTGCTCGACGACGACGCAAAGCTTGCGTAGATCGGGTCACGCCCGTTGGTGGGGCGTTGAAGCGGGCTAGAACACCAAAGACCTCTGCCACGGTCCCAGAGGGCAGGCGTAGGTCACGGGCGGTCTCTTCAATGGAGCCGCCAGCCAGGGCCCTTTCAATCACCTGTCGCATCTCTGTGGGCATGCGATCCAGGGGGGATTCGTGCGGGGTGCGCAGCAGAAATATTCGTCGGGTACAGGTGAGATCCTGACACAAATAACGTTGCTTGCCGTTGGGTTGACGCCCATACCTGACCACGTTTAGACCGTTGCACGCTGGACAACGTACCTCCAAAACCGCCATGGCGTTTAAGTCCCTATAATGACAAGGTGGAAGGGGAGGAGGTTTGGTTGATCATCCGTGGCGTCCAATGGGACTCCTTGGGTTTGAATGAGCTTTTTATGGGTTGGAGCATGGCTTCCTCAGTGGCCAGTCGGGCCGTGTGGGTCAATGCGTGGGGGTCGCCGGGCATGGCGCGTGACAAACCGCGCTTTTGTGTGGCCAATTGGTTGGCTTTTTCTAGATCTGTGGAGCTCTTGTATTCAAAATTGTTGAATAAGGTGATGCGGCTTAACAGGGAATGGACAAGGGTGCCGTGACTCTCTGTGGTCCGGGGGGTTGCTAAAGGGAGAATGTTTGTGGTGATGATCGTGGCCATGAGAAGCTCTCCTAAAGGGACAAGTTTAATGTTAGTATAAATTAAGCAAGAATTGTGCCATAATATGTGTGTAAAAAGTATTTGTTTTAAACGGTCGATTTTTTTTTGATATTTCGATCTTTTTTATGGATTATGATCCACAATGCGCGGGGGGGAAGATTTTGCCTAGATGGACGTTTTCGGGAAAAAATTGCTTGTTGCCAGCGATGGCGTTGCTTTGTGAACCGTGTGTTTAATTTAGCGTGAGGAGGATTGGGTGGTTATGGAAAAGAAAATGGTCGTCAATATCCTTGCTCCGCTCAGTAAAAGTGTTGACAAGCTGTTGAAAATTGAAAAAAAGATGATTTCGGTGTTCAATGTTAAGACAGTCAAGGAGTGGCCTGCCAGTTTTAATCTGGGTAGCGTTGGGGATGTGTCGCAACGGGCTGAAACGGCGCGATTGATCTTGCAGAGAGCTATGAAACGTAAACGCCGTGCTGCTCAAACCAATAAAAATGATTGAATTCAACTGGGTGAGTCATGGTGCAATATAAGGATTTGATTCAGAGAGTTTTTCATGAAACGCCGTTATTTAAAGCGTTGTCAGAAACGCAAATGGGTCTGGTGAAGCGCGGCATGCGGCAGATTCGTTTGGAGGAGGATGCGCAACTCTTTAATGCCATGGAACCCGCTGACCGGTTTTTTATCATCCTGCGTGGGCGGGTCAAAATGTTTCAGTTGGGGGTCAATGGTGCGGAAAAGGTATTGCGAATCATGGGACCAGGAGACGCCATTGCCTTGGCCTTGATGTTTATGGAACAGCCTTCCTATCCGGTTTATGCCACGGCTTTAATGCCTTGTGAGATCCTTTCGTTTGATAATAAAACCTTTTTAAATATCTTGCGGGAGTCGCCAGAGACCTGTTTCCGGGTGATGGCAGAGATGAGTAAACGCATGCATGGTCAATTGACGGAAATTCACGACTTGAGCATGCAAAGCGCACCGGTTCGTTTGACGCGGTATCTCCTCGCCAACAAGATCTCTGGTATGAGTTCCGCTTGCGCGGCTGTTGTGCGTTTGGATGCATCAAAACGGGTGATCGCCTCGCGCATTTCCATTCAACCAGAGACCTTCTCACGCATTCTTGCCCGGTTGATTAAATTGAATCTCATTGAGGTCAAAGGGCGCGTTATTCATCTGCTTGATCTGGCCGCGCTCCAGGTTTTTGCTGAAGAGGAGTCTGGCCAGGAACGAAATTAATAGGAATCAACCCGTTATTTTTTGGCTTGTTTACGGGTTTCAAGGACGGGCAGCGGGGCTTGAATAATGCTGGGCTGTGGAGCTTCCATATAAAGATAGGCCGGTTGGGTCACAACTGGAATCGAGGGGGGGATGACCATCGGACGGCCAGCAAACGCGCCTGTGCTTTGGTAATCATAAAAGGAGTGGGCCGTGGTCGGGTAATAGACATATTGCGACTTGACGCCTAGGGGCGGTGACCGCTTTTCAAGATCGCCTCCACTGGTCGCACTGCTTGGTACGCTCCAGATCAGTACAGCAGCCAAGGCATAGAGGGCTTCATGGGGGAATGGTCTTTTGGGGTGAATCCCTTTCATGCTTGCATCCATGGTCTGTATTTCCCGTAATCAATAATCCATTGAGGATCGGTTAGAATGAATGGGGTTCACCCGGTTTGCCACTTGGCTGCATGGTTTGAGCCGGGGCTTGTTGGGGTTGCGCATACTGGACGGGCATGGTCATCTGGACAACGGGTGTTGGTTGTGAGTAATAAGCCACGGGGGCTGGGGCCATTTGATAGACCACAGGCGGTTGAACGGCTGCTGGTGTGGTCTGGGCCGTGGGGGTGACGGAGGAGTAGATGACCGCTCCATTGGTGTATGGGGGCGAGATGGCCGGATACGGTTGGGTGACGTAGGCCGGGGGGGTGCCCGGATTGGTCGAGGAGGCTTGTGCATACGGCTTGTCGCGGTTGGTCCAGAGCATTGTACCAATGATGGCGGCTCCACCGACCACGGCAATGGCGGTCAGGGAGGGATCGGCCTTGGCTGGCGTCGGAACCGTGATCGTGGCGGTCAGAACGGCAGCGGCCACCATGAGTGTGGTCGAGAGTCCGTGGCGGTTCTGTTTGCTCTTCTTGTTCATGATCTTCTCCTTGGTAAAATGTATAATTCTTGCCGATTTACCGGGTTGGGCGGTGGGTCACCGGGATCGTGGGATTCTCTTCCTGACTTTTGGCCATGGGGGCTTCTATTCTCACGGGTTGATACAGGTGATCGACCGGCGTGAAGTAGTCCCAAGCTCCTTGACTGGAAGGATCTTTCTGCCACCAGTAATCGGTTGGATGGGCGTAACGGCTAGGACGAACGTGGACTTCGATCTTGTCTCCAGGTTGATGGGGAACGACGAAATCACCCGCATTGGCGGTGAACGATACAGTCAGCAAACCCAGAATTGTGACAAGCTTGGCTGCGATGTTCATCTTTTTTGTTCCTTTTGATATTTTTTGTTAGTAAATAACGTCTTTTTTTTATTTCGGTGGCATCTCTTTTTCCGGTTCTTTAGTTGGTTTTGGAGTTGCTTTTTTAGCTTTTTTAATCACTTTTTTATGTTTTTTCTTATGTGTCGGTTGTGCTTTTTTGCTAGGTTCGGCTGTTTTGGTTTCAACCTGTGGCGCAGGGGTGGGGGCTGCAACTTTGGGTTGTTGTGGGGGAGGTGTATCGGCCACAGCTTCTTGAATTGGGGCTTGTGGCAACTGGAATCCCACCTTGGGTGGTTGGATCACAAAGGATGGCTGTTCCACAGTGATGGGGGCCTGATGCATCACCACCGGGGGTTGGGGAATGGCTACCGGGGGATTGCCAACCCAGACCGGGGGTTGATTGACCACTATGGAGGGTCGTTCTACAGTGATTGGGGCTTGGCGTACCACAGTCGAGCCGGTCGGATAGCCATTGGCATCTGTGGAGCCGCTTCCTTGGGTTCCGGTTGGGTAGTTTTTATAGGCTCCAGCCACGCCACTGCCCGGCATGGGGGCCTGCCATGGGGTGTTTTGGTTGATGAGTGCAGGAGAGGTTTGTACCACGACGGCGGCTGGCATTTCGTAGGTCGTCAGCGGGGTTTGAGTGGGGTCAATGGTGTGACCACAGGCGGCGGTCAGAGATCCAACACCTGCTATTAATAACAGGGTGCCGCTTTTTTTTCCGATATTGGCAAGAAATCCCTTCATGACGTCATCTCCCTCAACCACAGTGTGGATTCTTTGGTAGAAAATAGTACGATTGCCTTGGTGTTGGTTAAGGTTATCGGTTGAGGGTCGGTGGATAATTAGCGGATTCTCAATGTGAGTGGCGCGGGGCTGCGAGGTGGAGCAGCAGGAATCCGGCAATACCGTAAAAGAACAGCACTGGAGCCCAGGCGGCCAGGATGGGGGGGAGTCGTCCGCCTAATCCTAAGGCGGTGGAAAGGTCGCTGAGAATAAACATGGCAAAGCCGAGCAGTAATCCATAGAGAACCGAGCGGATGGTGCCGCCAGAACGGGGCATGCGCAGGGCAAAGGGAAAAGCCAACAGAATGGCAACCAGGATGGTGGCTGGGGCGGTGAGTTTGCGATGGAAGGTGACCAGATGGCGTGTGGCATCCTGTCCTTCTTTGCTGAGTTTTTCGCTGAGGGTGTAGAGTTCCATCAGGGTGAGCATTCTGGGTGTTGGGGTTTCGCTGGTCAGCCGTTTTGGATCGAGGGTGACATCCCAGGCGCGGTTCTGGAAGGTTTGGACCGCAGAGCGGGGAAGAAATTGATAGTTGATGCCAGACATCAGTTGCCACCCTTCGTCATTGAGAAGAGCGGTTTTGGCTTCCAGGCGCGAGACTAGGCGATGTTCGGCGTTGAAGGTGAAGAGGGTTACGCCATGCAGGGTATCGGTGGCGGGGTCTGTCTGTTCGATGTGGATAATTTGTTGGCCACTACGTACCCAGCGATCTCCGCTTTGTGAGACCGGTGCGATTTGACGGTCTGAAATGTGGTCATCGAGTTTTTGAGCGATCAGGTTGGTGCGTGGGGTGATTTGATCCAAAATCAGGAGGTGACCCAAGGCGATGATGAGTCCACCCATGAGAAAGGGGATCATGATGCGGTTGAGGGAGAGGCCACTGGCCCGCATGACGGTGATTTCGTTTTGACGTACCAGTTTGGAGATTCCCATCAGGGTCGTCAGCAGTACTAGGGATGGGATTAGCATGCTGATGAAATTTGGAATTCTGCTTAAGATCAATAGGGTGATATCCACGGCATTGAAGTTGGGTTTTTGGGAAAAGCGGCGGATCCCTTCGATGCCATCAATGAGTAGAAACAGACCCACAAAGATGCCGGTTGTCTTCAGAAAGCCTGTCAAAAAAAAGTTGAGCAGATAGCGGTTCAGAATAGACATGGTGTTAACGTTCTCCCTTGGAGAGCGAGAACCGGAAGCGTGTCTGGAACAGCCGTTGAGTGTCTAGGATGGTGGTTCGTCCCTGATCGGTGAGAAAAAAGATGTAAGCGGTCAGGCCAGCCATGCCGAGATTGGGCAGCCAGAAGCCAAGCAGGGGGGGGATGAGCTGTTTGTTGGCCATGGCCTCTCCAGAGGCCAACAGCAGGAAGTGAAGGATTAGAACCAACAAGGCGGTAATGAACGCATAGCCGCGACCAGAACGGTGGGAGTGTTGGAGCCCCAACGGAATGGCAAGCAGCCCCATGATCAGGGTCGCTACCGGAAAGGCCAATCGGCGATGCCATTCAATGCGCGCCTCATGGAGACGTTCTGGGGGGCCGTTTTGCAGGAACTGATAGAGTTTGATTGGATTGAGTTCATCGATCTCTTCGGTTCTGTGTTGCGGAATGAGACCTAAAATGATATCCAGTCCAAGGTCAAAGCTGGTGAATTGCAAATGGCGATAGTGTCCGCTTGGAGTGACCCAATGGCGGCTGCCATCCTCCAGGAAGAGGGCGGCTTTTTTGTCGGCCCGTGTGTGGGGTTGGGCGCGACGGGCGGTGATGGTGACCGCTTCTGCGGGGATGCGAGCGTCATGGATCAAAACCCCTTCCAGGTATCCGGTTTTGGGATCTTGATGGTCGATGGTGATGGTTAGACCGGGAATATCTTGATTGAATATTCTGGGTTGTATCTGCATGGCGTTTGTGGATGACATTAAAGATTTTTTTAGGATTTTGAACTCATAGAAGGCGTGTGGAACCCAAATCCAGTTGAGTAATAGGGAAAATAGGGTGAAAATGGCGATCAGCAGGCCGATGGGGCGACTGATTTGCCAGATGCTCACGCCACTGGCTTTGATGACAATCAGTTCGTTATCTTGAGCCATGCGGCCCATGGTCAGCAAGATTCCGCTTAAGAGGGCCATGGGGAGTGTTCCTACCATGAATTGCGGCGTGGCCAATAGAATGAGTTGGCGCAAGACATCGAAGGAGGCTCCCTTATTGATGCTTAAATCAATGAGGAGCAGCACCTGGGGGAGCATCACCAGAAAGGTCAATGTCCCCAATGACATAAGGGAGGTTTGAGCGCAGTCGGCGAAAATATATCGAGAGAGACGGTTCATGGGGAATAGGTTATCATCTTTTATTTTGGCTTGTCTTGTGGTAACCGTGTACATCCACGTACTGGCCACTTTTTTTTACGGTTTTTGTTTTGTACACTCAAAAAGGAAGAATCACAATGTCAGAAACGCCTTTGAAGATGGATGGGATTGCTGTTGATGTCGCCACATGGGATGCGGATGTTTTGGTGATTGGGGTTTATCAGGGTGGTGAGCCTCAGGCGGCGATCTCTTTGTGCGGGGAGGAGGTGGCTCAGGAGATTCGGCAGATTTTGAAGGCAGGGTGGATGCGGGGGGAGCTTGGCGAAATGGTGTTTCTGCCGGTTGCCAGACAGAACGGGTTGCGGATTTCGCGTCTGCTTTTGGCGGGGATGGGCAAGCGGGAGTCGTTGAGCTTGGAGAGTTTCCGGGCCTTGGGCGCGTCGGTGGTTAAGGCGTGCGAGAAGAGTTCGGTGGAGAATGCGATCTGTTTGTTGGCTTTGGACAAGCATAATGGGTTCAAACACTGGCAGATTTTGGAGACCATGGCCGAGGGGGCGTGGTTGGGGAAATATCGGTATGACTGCTTGCAGAGTGTGGGCAAAAAGGATTCACCTCGTCACAGCATGAAAAAATTGTGGTTTGCAGTCCAGGAGGAGCGCGTTGCCCGTTGTCGCAAGCTGTTTGAAAAGGTGGAAATAATCACCAAGGGTGTGATGTTGGCCCGTGATTTGGGTAACACACCGGGCAATCTTTTGACGCCGGAAGTTCTGGCCAGAAAGGCCCGCGAGTTGGCCGAGCAGTGGCCAATCAAGACCACGATTCACTCTGGCAAAAGCCTGGAGCAAAAGGGGATGAACGGCATTCTGGCCGTGGGGCAGGGGAGTGCTAATCCGCCGTGTCTTATTGTCATGGAGTACCGCAAGGGCGGGGATCGTCCGGTATTGGCTGTGGTGGGCAAGGCCGTCACTTTTGATTCCGGGGGGATCTCCTTGAAACCTGGAGCAAAGATGGAGGAGATGAAGTTTGACATGAGCGGTGGGGCCGCTGTGTTTGGTTTTATGCAGGCCATTGCCGAGATGAAATTGCCCATCAATGTGGTGGGGATTGTCCCTTCTGCGGAAAATTTGCCATCTGGGACTGCACAACGTCCTGGAGATGTCATCAAGATGGCCAGTGGTCTGTTTGTCGAGGTGATCAATACCGATGCCGAAGGGCGGTTGATTTTGGCCGATGCCCTGCATCATGCGGCATCTTTTGATCCCGATGTCATCATTGATCTGGCCACCTTGACCGGGGCGTGCGTCATTGCCTTGGGTGCCCATGCCAGTGCGGTATTGGGCAACGATGATATCTTGCGAGATCAACTGTGTCAGGCTGGGGAACGTTCTGGTGAACGGCTCTGGCCGATGCCCATCTTTCAAGAATATCAGGAGCAGATCAAGTCTGTAGTGGCGGATATCAAGAATGTTGGCGGTCGAGAGGCTGGCACCATTACGGCGGCCTGTTTTCTTTCCCGATTTGTGGATGAGGGACGCGCTTGGGCCCATATAGACATTGCCGGGACAGCTATGGACCTGACCGGGAGTCGTCCTCACGTTCCCAAGGGGTCGGTGGGGATCGGGGTGCGACTGTTGTGTCGCTATGCCCTTAAGGAGCGGATGTAAATCCCATGGCGCGTCTCCGGGAAGGACCAACGACGGTGCGATTTTATCAAGTCGCGGGTTCTTCCCCAGATATCGCCTTGACTGGAATTTTGTTCAAGGTGGTAGAACAGGGGAGCCGGGCCTGTTTGTTGGCTTTGGATGCGACTCATGTCAAGCGGCTCGATGAGATGTTGTGGCGTTATCCATTGGATCGGTTTTTGCCGCATGGTCCTTGGGATGGGCCGGATCCGCAGAGACAGCCTGTATTAATCACCTTGCAACCGGATGATTGCAACGGGGCGTCGGTGTTGGTGGTGGCGGCCTCCCGTGGGGTAGATAAGCCAGAACAATTTGATATGGTTGTTGATTTTGTCGATCCTCGTGAGCCTGTGGCCAATGCCCGTGACCGGTATCGGCGTTATCAGACTTTGGGGTGTGTGATGGAATATTGGATCCAGTCGCCAGAGGGTCGCTGGACGCAGAAGGAAAGCAGACAAATCGAAAAGAAGGAGTCCTCACATTCATGATGCAACCCACAATCCTCACGATTGGTCTGCTGGTCTGCTCCAACGTGTTCATGACTTTTGCTTGGTATGCCCATCTCAAGCATCTCAACGAACGGGCTTGGTATATGGCGGCTCTGATCAGTTGGGGAATCGCCCTGTTCGAATACCTGTTGCAGGTTCCGGCCAATCGCATTGGGTTTGCGGTGTTGACTTTACCGCAACTCAAGATTTTGCAGGAGGCCATCACCCTGATCGTATTTGTCCCCTTTGCCGTGTATTACATGGGCTCTCCTTTGAAGCTCGATTATCTCTGGGCCGCGTGTTGTCTGTTGGGCGCGGTTTATTTTATCTTTCGCTCATAAACAACCGATCCCTTGAGTCTCCACGGAGGCAATACTGGTGCGCACCTCGACAATATTTTTCTTTGCGCCAAGTAGACGGTCGCACAGTTTTTTGGCATCGGCATGGATCGCTGTAAGCGAGTGCGATTCGTCCACTTTCAACACCAGATCCAAATGAATCCCCTCGCGGCTATAATTGGGTTGCAGACGACTGATTCCCACAATCGGATGGTTGGGGGGAATCTCCTGGACCACCCAGGTCAGTAGTTCGTCGCGGCTGGATTGGATGGGAAGACGTTCTTCCAGGTCATTTTCCGTATCGACATGAACGACCACCTCAGTGATGGAATCCACTTGTTCTAATAGACTGAATTTGACCTTTTCAGCCACCTGATGTCCTTCGGACGCAGAGAGGCATAAAGGCACGACCACATGCACATCCACGATGATATCCGGTCCCAATTGACGCGGCGTGACAAAGTGGGCGGAGAGAACTTCGGGTATTTCGTGGATCAATTGGGTGATGCGTTGCCGAATTTCCGTATCGACGGCGTCCGAGGCGTCGGTTAAACCTTTGATTGCGTCCCGACCGATTTCAAAGGCCACCTTGCTGACAAAAAACGCCACGGCAATGGCGGCAATCGCATCTAGGATGGGATATCCCATCAATGCCCCACCAATGCCGAGCATGGCGGCAAAGGAGGAGATGGAGTCGGCCCGATGATGCCAGGCATTGGCCATCATGATGTTGGATTTTATTCGTCTGCCCACGCGCACCGTGTATTGGAACAAGGCCTCTTTGATAAGGATGGATAAAAAGGCGATCCAAAAGGCCAATTGTCCGGGAGGTTCCAGATCTTTCAGGCCGATGCGATGGATGGCATCCATAACAATGCCCACCGCCACCATCAGCAGAATGGCGGATAATCCGAGCGTGATTAAACCTTCGAATTTTCCGTGACCATAAGGGTGGCCTTCATCGGGTTTTTTGCGAGCGATTTTCATGCCGACCAGGACGACTAGGTCAAACAATAAATCCGCAGCGGAATGCAACCCTTCGGCCACTAGGGCGGCAGAGCCAGCCAGAAAGCCAGCAATGAGTTTGCCAAAGGTCAGTATTGTGTCTCCCATGGTTCCAACCTGGGTGACCCATTTGGCCTCGGCGTAACGGAGATCCTTGTTGCTTGTTGCGGGTTGTGACATGACTTTTTCCTTTATTGGTACGGTGTTGTTTAACCGGTTAAGCGACAATGAACGGATAGTTTATCCAATCAATATGAATTGAAACTGAATAATCGACAAACTTTTAAGTTTGTCGTATTTTGGGTTCTATGACAAACAGCCCCAATCCCCCAAGAATCAAAATCGTTCCCAGAATCAATCCTCCATGGAGTTGTTCGTGGTTGAGTGCCACGCCAAGCCATAGGGCTACAGAGGGTGCGGTCAAGGTGACCAGAGTAGCTTTGGCAGCACTGACTCGGCTTAACAGATAATAAAAGCAGACAAATCCGATTCCGTTGGCCACAACGCCCAAATAAAAAATGGCTGTCGCGGAACGCCAACCCAGGGTGGTGGGCCATGGTGCCTCAGAAAGCAGTAGGGCTGCCAAAAATAGAGGAAATGCCACCCACATGGAACCAGCCGTTACCCATAAAGGGGAAACCTCGTGACTCCACCGCTTGATGCCGATGTTTCCAGCTGCATAGATTATGACAGAGAGAATAATGACAGCAATTCCGGCTAAGGTATGCTCTCCCAGGATTCCACCTTGGTTGAAAATGACCAGCAGACCCGCCAAACCCAACAAGGATGCGAAGATTTTTATTGGCGGAAACGGTTCATTCAGCCAATAGGAACCCATGAGGCCTGTGATGATCGGGCCAAGTCCGAAAAGGACTGAAATCCACCCAGAGGGTAAATACCTTGCCCCCCAGTAGACGCAAGACATGCTTGCGAAAAGGCTGGAGCCAGCAATCAAGGAGACCATTAGCAGTTGTCTGAATGGAACCGGACGTCGTTTTAGCCACGGGATCAGTAGCAGGTAAATTACCACACCAATGGCAATGCGGACAGTCACGGCGAACTGGTAGCTCGTCTCCTCCTGACTCCATTGAATGGCCAGTGGGGTGCTGCCCCAAATGCAGGTGACCGTTAAGAAAGCCATCCAAATGGGCATCGTTGTTCCAAGTGTGAAATATTTTTCCAAACGCACCCGTTCGAGTATAGACCACATCCCTTCTGGTGCAAAGCGATGTTGATTTTGACAGTTTTATTCAATAGGGCTATTTCTGACGACATTTTATAAATACAAACAATTGGTTAATATGTCAGGCATACTTATTGCAACATTGAGAAGGACTTTAACCTCATTGTGCCACTAGGCCGCTTACCTGGATACCCTGACTATGAATGATTTGTGCCACCGGTCTGTATTGAAAACCGTCAATCGTTATCTATTGCTTGGATTCATGGCCTTTGGCATGACGGTTGTGCTGGAGAGTGACATCGGGGCTGCGGCTTCCAAGGGTTCTGAACCGGGACAGCCCGTGCGGACCTCCACTCGGACCCCTTTGCACAAAGCCATTGAAAATGATGAATTGGATATCGCCATGCAATTGGCCAAGCAAGGTAAGGATGTCAATGCCCCAGATGGCTTTGGATTGGTTCCGCTCCATTTTGCGGTGATCAAGGGGAATGATTCGTTGGTCTCCTTGTTGCTCAAAAACAAGGTGGATGTGAATGCCCAGGACCAGCGAGGCGATACGGCCCTGCACATGATTGCGGCCAACGGTGGCTCCGAATCTTTGGCACAAACCCTTTTGAGTCAAGGTGCCAAACCCAATCTCAAAAATCGCACGGGACAAACGCCGCTCCACTGGATTGCAGCCGAAGGCGACCGGACTTTGGCAAAGCGGTTCTTGGAGGCCAAGGCCGATGTCAATATTCAAGATGAGGCCGGTGATACCCCTTTGCAATGGGCGGCTGAAGCTGGACATTCAGAGATGGTGGCCCTGTTGCTCAAACACGGTGCCAATCCCAATCTGGCCAACTCCTTGGGTCGTACCCCGCTCTATTGGGCGGCCCGTTTGGGCAATGTGGAAATGGCTGAATTTTTGTTTGCCATGAAGGCGTTAGTGGATGTCCACTCGATTGCAGGCGATACCCCGCTCCATTGGGCTGCTGGAGAAGGTCACGTCGGTATGGTGAAATTCTTGGCTCGTTGGACCGCTGAAATCAATGCTCAAGCCGAATTCAAGGAGACCCCTTTGCATTGGGCGGCATTGCAGGGGCGAGACGAGGTGGTGAAAATCCTGTTGAAGCAGGGAGCGGATATGGAAGTTAAGGATAAACTGGGTAATACCGCGATGGTTCTGGCCAAGCAGAAAAAACATGATTCCGTGGTTGCACTGTTGACTGCCCAGGGAAACAGCGTCAAGATGGCCAGCAAGAGTGGTATTGCCCCGATGCGGGTGGCCTCCAACACGATGTTTGACAATAAATAATATGTGGATCGTTTGAGCTTTTCTCCCCTGGAATCACCATTTCAGGGGAGTTTTTTTTGTTTCCATCGCAAAAAATCATGCCACGGGTTGCGCTTTCCCCTCAAGGCGCGTATAGTCCACTGAAATTTTTTTCTGTCATCCCAGGGTCCAAAAGATCCACCGTTCCCCTACTCTTGAATCTGTCAGGCCCATGTCTATCGAAAAAATGCGTATTTTTTCCGGCACAGCGAATCTTGAACTCGGACGCCGGATCGCGGAATATCTCTCAGTGCCACTCTCCAATGCCACGGTACGCCGCTTTGCCGATGGAGAGATTTTTATCCAAATCAACGAGAATGTGCGTGGACGGGATGTTTTCGTGGTGCAACCCACCTCGAATCCGACCAATGATCACATCATGGAACTGCTCATCATGGTGGATGCCTTGCGTCGGGCCTCGGCTGGACGCATTACCGCCGTGATTCCCTATTATGGCTATGCCCGTCAGGACCGCAAAGAGGCTGGACGTACCCCCATCACCGCCAAATTGGTGGCCGACCTGTTCGATGCCGCAGGTATCCAAAGGGTTCTGACCGTGGATCTTCATGCAGGCCAGATTCAGGGCTTTTTTAATATGCCTGTGGATAACCTCTACGCCACCCCGGTTTTGCTGTCGGCGGTGCGCAAGTGGGGGTATGAAAATATGGCCGTAATCTCCCCAGATGTGGGGGGTGTGGTCCGCGCCCGTTCCTATGCCAAACGGCTGAATGTCGATCTGGCCATCATCGATAAACGTCGTCCAGCCCCAAATGTGGCTGAAATGCATCATATTATTGGTGATGTGGAAAATAAGGACTGCATCATCGTCGATGATATGGTCGATACCGCTGGGACCATGGTCAAAGCCGCTGAGGCCTTGCTGAAACATGGGGCACTCTCGGTGGCGGCTGTCTGTACCCATGGTGTTCTCTCAGGACCGGCGGTGGAGCGGATTCAGTCGTCCTTGTTGAGTCGTCTTTTGGTGACAGATACCATTGCACTGTCGCCAGAGGCCTTGGCTTGTCCAAAAATTGAAGTTCGGAGTATCGCTTCGCTGTTGGGTGAGGCCATCCGTCGCATTTGTGACGAGGAATCCGTGAGTTCCCTGTTTGTGTGAAGACAGAGACAAAGATTCGTTACTGTTTGTTTAAAAGTCTATCTTTTCAAGGAGTTGTATTATGGCTATGATTCAAGTTCAAGTTCGTGAAGACCTTGGCACAGGGGCGACACGTCAACTGCGCCGCGAAGCGCGCATCCCCGCCGTGCTGTATGGTGGAACGCGGCAAAATCGCAATTTATCCATCGACCAGAAGACCTTTCTTAAATTATTGGATACCGAAGGAACCGGTCTGCGCACCCATCGTCAGGATATGGTGATCGATGACAATTTGCGCGTGGCTGTTCTTTTGCGGGACTATCAGATCCATCCCGTGACGGGTATGCCTTTGCATGTGGACTTCATGCGGTTTGATCCCAACCAAATCATCCATGTCAAGGTTCCTGTGCGGGTGGAGGACGAAGGAAAATGTCCGGGAGTCAAATCGGGCGGTGTGTTGGAAATGATTGCAAAGGAAGTGGAAGTTCATTGCCGGGCCGATGATCTGCCTAATTTCATTTCGGTTTCTGTAGCCAAACTACAGATTGGTGATTCCATCCACATCAACGATCTGCAACTGCCCAGTGGCGTCAAGATTCCATCTGAGGACAATTATGCCGTGATCACGATTGTGGGGGCTCATGGCGATGCCTCTGGCGAAGACACCGTTGAAGAGACCGCATAGGCCGTGAAGCTTCTGGTGGGGTTGGGGAATCCTGGTGAACAGTATGCCAGAACCCGCCATAATTTGGGTCGGGATCTGCTTGCGGAGGTGGTCCAACGTTTTGGATTGCCCAAGGGTAGCAAACGGTTTCAAGGTCTGTTTGGGGATGGTCGCATCGACGGGGAGCGGGTTTTTTGGTTGGTGCCAGAGACCTATATGAACCTTTCTGGGGAGTCGGTGGGGGCGGCGGTGCGTTTTTTTCGGTTGGATCCAGGGCAGGTGATAGTCTTTCACGATGACGTGGATTTGGCTTGCGGCAAGGTGCGGATGAAATCCGGTGGTGGCAATGGTGGTCACAATGGTTTGAAATCCATTCAACAAATTTTGGGATCACCGGATTTTATTCGTGTCCGTCTGGGTGTGGGGCGACCTCCACCCGGTGTGGATACGGCTCGTTATGTGTTGTCTGGGTTTACGCCCGAAGAACAGGTTGAACGGGATCGGCTGTTATTGACGATTCCTTTGGTTGTTCCTTTGTTGCTTGGTGATGATTTGAATGGTGCCATGAACCGTTTGACCCAAGAGGGCAGCAAGGGCCTTAATCCTTAAAGCAAGGAGATCATCATGGCGGTAAGATGTGGTATCGTTGGCTTGCCAAATGTTGGAAAATCAACCATTTTTAATGCCTTGACAGCCGCTGGCGCGGAAATGGCCAACTATCCCTTTTGCACCATCGAACCGAACCAGGGGATGGTGGCGGTAAACGATCCCCGTCTGGACGCACTGACCGCTTTGGTGCGTCCCAAACGCACGTTGCCAGCCGTCATGGAGTTTTTAGACATTGCCGGTCTGGTGCGCGGGGCCAGCAAGGGCGAAGGGTTGGGTAATCAGTTTTTGGGTCACATCCGTCAGGTGGAGGCCGTGGCGCATGTGGTGCGATGCTTTATCAACGATGATATCACGCATGTCCATGATCGAGTTGACCCTCTCCATGACATCCTGGTGATCGATACGGAACTCATGCTGGCCGATCTGGCCGCTTTGGAACGGCGTCACAAGACGATAGCGCAGAAAGCCCGTTTTGGCGATAAGGAGACCAAGGATCTGGCCGCCTTATATGAAACCGTGATGCAGGGACTCAACGATGGCATCCCAGTGCGGCGGCAGAAGCTGACAGATGCAGAGAGAGAGGCACTGAAAGAGCTGTTTTTGCTGACGGCCAAGCCCGTGATGTATGTGTGTAACGTGGATGAAAAAGAGGTGGCCAATGCCCAGATTCCAGGGCGTCACCCCTTGGTGGATGCCGTGCGCAAGATTTCCGCAGAGGAGGGGGCTGGGGTTGTGGCTATTTGCGGGGTCATCGAAGCCGAAATCGCCGAATTGAATGCCGAAGAGAGAACGGCCTTTCTGGCGGATCTTGGGCTTGAAGAGTCGGGTTTGGACCGTTTGGTTCGTTCTGCGTTTCACTTGTTGGGTTTGATGACCTATTTCACGGTTGGCCCACAGGAGGTACGTGCTTGGACCATTCCGCAGAAATCGACCGCTTATGATGCAGCCGGGGTGATCCATACCGATTTCCAACGGGGTTTCATTCGTGCCGAGGTGATCGCCTACAAGGATTTCATGGCCTCTGGTGGGGAGCAGGGGGCCAAGGAGAAGGGGTTGTTGCGGGTCGAGGGACGGGATTATCCGATGGTGGATGGCGATATCCTCCATTTTCGGTTTAATGTTTGATTGTTTTGGCAAAATTTTTGCTAACATGAAAAACCCTTCGAGTGGTTATGGCTCGGAGGGTTTTTTTATGGGCGACAGGATGGTTTTTTAAATGGAGATTCCATTGTATCGCGCTGACCTGACCTTGGGGGACGAACGGGTTCTTTTGTCCCAACTGGCGCGGGCACCTTTTAAAGATAATTCGCAGCTGTTGGCCTGGGAGCGAAGTTGGGAGGAGATTTGGGAGCGGGGTGCAGTGGCTTTTGCTAGTCACCGCGAAGCGATTGGTTTGTTGAAGAAAATTATGGGGTGGCGATCCGGGGACGTGGTGGAGTGGGATCCGTGGCTGGATCCGGTGTGGCGTGAGGCCTTGGAAGGGGAGTGGCTTCATCTGGCAAAACGAGAAGAGGGAGCGTTGCGGGCTGTAATGCGCCAGCATCGGTTTGGCCTGCCGACCCCTTGGTTAAAAACAGAGACCTTGGTTTTGGGTCATGATCATGGCGGCCATTCCTGGGGAGGCGCTACGTGATTGGCAACAGTGACAAGGAGCGTTTTGGGGAGGTGCTGGATCAGTTGGCC
>JADFYY010000045.1 GCA_015232825.1 Magnetococcales bacterium | reverse complement strand
CCATGATACAAAACAAAGGGTACAATGGCTGGCAGAAGAGTCCAATCTGGGTTTTCTTGTTCTTTTTGTTCCATGAATCGGCTGATCCCACGGTACAGTTGTCGGCCAACTTTGCGATCTGGATAGCTTTTATGCTCCATCAAGGTGTAGAAATAGAGACTCTTGCCGCTCAAGGTCTTGGCGCGGAACATGCGGTCAGAGTAAAATGGACGTAACTCTTCGCTGACAAAGGATCCCGGCACCAATTCAGGCTCTTCTGGCGCAAGCAATGCCACGATCTCCTTTGGCATGTATTCACGCAGCAAGGCCCCCGCACTCTCTGGCGTAGAAATCAGTGCCTTGAATAGTCGATCATGGGGTTGGGTCAGTTCAGTCATAAAAGGCAACTATATAAAATTAGTGATAACTGATTGTGCTGTTAATTAGTTCTTATCTTCATTCCGGCCATATCTGGAAGAATCATGAGGGTCCATGATCTCTTTTTTCTTCGGTTCTCTTGCGCGTTCTTTGCATTGAGTGTGCCTATTGGGACACCAATGCCTGGATCGAGTTTCGTGAGAGGCTATTAATGCGGCAATTGAGAAAATTATAAAAGCAGCAATGTAATTGTTGCGGGTGGATTGGGTCGATGGGCCGTTTTTCAGTCATGGTCACAGTGTTGTCTCCATTGGTGATAATCATTTAAATAATATGAAATTGTATTTCCGTCTAATGACTTATTTTAAGCTTTATCTTTCCATTTACTTCTTTTTTCTTCTCTATATGATTTTGTTGCAGGAGAACCACCCTTTGAATAAGCAATGCTATGTTCTTTGCAACATTGACGGCAATATGAATTTTTTAGCTTGTTTCCGTAGTTGAACTCTGAATGGGGAAAAAAGTTTCCACAGATACTGCATATTTTTCCGGCTTCATTTGAAACTTTCTTTTCCACGGGTATAGGTGTATTGTTATCATTTTTGGTGTCAAGCTTCTGGTCATTCGTTGTTTTATTTTCTTTAGGTTGTGCAATCAAAATGCCCGGCGTTTCTGCAATGATTCTGATAATTTCATTGACGGGTGCATTAAAAAATTCTCGATTGTTTGCAACTCGTTGATTGTTTTGCTCGAGTTTTGTATGGATATAATTTTCCGCGCTATCGCAATCTTCAAAAAGTTGTTCATAAACCACAATAAAAGGTACTGGTGTACTGGTGAAGGACGAAAGCTCTTTTGCCCGATCAGAAGGCTCGCGTGTTGTTTTGCCAATTTTAACTATATTAGGCATAACACTGTTTGCTAAAATGTAAATATATCCTGATGTTGACATTTTATAAGGCCTTTTTCAAGTTCAACCTGGACAAAAGCGATTGCCATTCAAGAACAAGACATTCCTTCATATTTAATAAAATGTCAAGCATAATGTATCTTAGTCGTTAACCAGAAGAGTCCACCCCAAGCAACACCCTGATTCGATTTTCCAACCATTCTGCATTGTCTTGTAGAGTCATCTCCACCCGCAGGGCAAACAGAGGATAGGGTAGACTCTTTGTGTTGAGTTTGACCGCATCTTTTTCTGTGCAGACCAGGGCTTCGGCCCCAGAGGCGCGGGCCTGAGCAATCAATTGGGTGATCTCGTCCGTGGAAAAAAAATGGTGGTCTGGGAATGGGTGAAAACCGGTCAGGTGAAGGGGTTGTGTTTGCAAGGTATGCAGAAAGCGTTCTGGCGTGGCAATGGCGCAGAATGCCAGAACCGGTTTTGTCAGGCCATCTAGGGGAAGTTGTGTGTCGTGGGATAGCGGAATCCAGGCTGTTGGGCGATGAATCGCCGTCATGACCGGTTTGTCGGGAAAGCGGTTTTGGAGTATTTTTTGTGTTGTTCGGGTGGCGTGAGGGTCGTCGGCGCGGGTGAGAATGAGGGCATCGCACCGTTTTAGAGCGGAGGGGAACTCACGTAGTAAACCGCCAGGGAGAAGGCGGCCATTGCCAAAGGGGCGTTGGGCGTCTAACAGAACGAGATTCAACTCGCGGTGGACATCAAGACGCTGAAAACCGTCATCCATGAGAATGAGGTCGCATTGAAATCGCTCTACGGCATGACGAATCAGGGCTGGCCGGTCGCGTCCAGTGAGAATGGTGGTTCCAGGCAAGGCGCGAGCCAGTAGAAAGGCCTCATCCGCCGCCCAAGGTGGGGTCAGACGGATGCCATTCGGGTCAGCCACCACGGTCACTAAGGTTTTGGCCTGTTGCCGGTAGCCGCGACTGACCACCGCAACGCGGCGTCCAGCTTGCTGAAGGGAACGGACCAACCACAAAACCATGGGGGTTTTTCCGGTTCCGCCGGTCGTCAGGTTGCCTACGCTGATGACTGGACAAGGGGCATGGTAAGTGGTTAGTAGTTGGGTGCGGTAACATTGGGCCCGTAGGGCTTGAATCGCTCCGTAAAGCATGCCCACGCCTCCCAAACCAGCGAGGGCAAGCCGTGCGGGCCCTGTTGTTGGATTCTGGCGACCGTCTAGCCATGGAAGCAGACGCAACATCATGGATTAAGACCCCATGGCGTGGCGGATGGCATCTAGTGTGCGATCTAGTGCCCCGATATTGGCCGGAATCACCGTGCGTGCGGCATCGCTCATCCGTTGGTGGTGTTGAGGATCCGTCAACAGCTTGATCGCCAGATCATGGAGTTCCTGGGGGGATTGGATCCGTGCGGCAGCCCCAGCCTGGATCATTTGCGTGGCAATATCTGGGAAATTAAAGGTATGGGGTCCAAACAGCACCGGAACCCCCCATGCAGCAGCCTCCAACATGTTCTGTCCACCGTGAGGAACCAGAGTGCCGCCAATGAAAACAAAGTGTGCCCAGCGGTACAATCCGGCCAGCCAGCCAATCTCATCGACTAGTAGGATGGGTGCGGTCCATTCGCCATGGGTTTGGGAAAAACATTGAAACGATAAGCCGCGTTGTGTCAAAAGAGCCATGATCGAGGCCGTTCTCTCTGGGTGACGGGGAACCAGAATCAGGCGCGGAGTTGAAAGATTGGCAAAAAGCTGTTGAAAGAGATCCAAAAGAACCTCTTCTTCTCCCGGATGGGTGCTGGCCGCGATCCAGACGGGTTGATCGGGTTGCGGCAGACGGGCTTCCAGCATTTTCATCCGGGCCGGATCTGGGGGACGCAGGGCTTGATCGTATTTGATGTTGCCAGCCACTTTCACCCGTTCAGGTGGAGCCCCGATGGCGATCAGTCGTTGGGCATCGTGGGTGGATTGCATGAGATAAAGGTGACCATCCGAGAGAAAACGGCGTGTTATGGCGCGGATTTGGTGGTATCTTTGAAAAGATCGGGGAGAGATGCGACCATTGACCACAAAGATCGGGATGTTTCTCTTGGCTAAGGAACGAAATACTCCTGGCCATAATTCGGTCTCCATGATCACGACGAAGCGCGGACAGATGGCGTCGATCACTGGATTGAGGCAGATTGGCAGGTCAATGGGGAGATAAAAAGTGGCTGTGGCCATGGTCAGGTGTTGTCGGGCGACCTGTTGGCCGGTTTTGGTCACAGTGGAAACAAACAGTTGATGATCGGGAAAGATAGCTAGGAGACGCGCGGCCATAGCACGGGCCGCCATAATCTCACCCACCGAAACCGCGTGCAGCCAGATGCGGGGCGCGATTGGGTTGGTGTTGGCCCAGAGGCTCTTTTCGGCCTGTGACAGCCATCCAAGGCGTTGTCGCACGGTTCCTTGGTATTTGGGCGTGGTGAAATATCGCCAAACCCAGAAGGGTAGGGTCATCGCGATGATAAGGGTCAGAAGAGTATAGTAGAGAGCGTGCATTGGCCTTTCGAGCGGATCTTGTGAAGTGACGATAATCATTGGATCATACACCCATCCGCTCGAAACGGAAATGTGGAGTTTATCATTCATCGATACTCATCAAGGAGTCAGGAGGCATGGCTGAGGCGGAGAAGGCAACCAAACAGATTGGTGAGTTACTCAAGGAAAAGGGACTGATCAATGACTCCCAGATTGAACTGGCGTTGCAAGACCAAAAAGTAACGCGAGAGAGGGTCGGTGAAATCCTGGAACGGTTGGGATTTATCTCGCAATACGACATTGCCACCACCATTGCCGATCAAGATGGACGCAAATATGTGGATGTGGATCAGAAACGACCCGCACATGAAACGTTGCGTCTGTTCAATCTCAATGGGTGCTTGACCAATAAATTTTTGCCCTATTTCCATGACGACAAGGTGGTTTTTGTGGCCACCTATTCGGACGACGTGGAGGGGGTGATGAAGATTATCTCCCGTGCCACGGGCCTTAAGCCGCAGGTCCGTCAGGGAGAGAAGAGCAAGATTATCAATGCCATCCAGTATTATTATTATTTTCTGGAGAATCCGGTTGAAACCCTCATTCAAAAAGAGATTCAACTGCTGGCCGCTGACCGGGATGGTGTGCGTTCTCTGGACTCTTTTGTCGTACATCTTTTGCAATTGGCGGTCAAGGCGCGGGCCTCCGATGTTCATATTCGCCCCATGGACAAATCCATCAGCGTTGCCTTTCGGGTCGATGGGGTGATGCGGGCCCAATTTGCCCTCCCTTTGACCTTCAAGCGGCTCATCTCCACCTTGAAAATGAAGGCCAGCATGGATATCGCCGAGCAGCGATTGCCCCAGGATGGCAGTTTCTCGGAGACGATTTTAAACAATCAATTCGATTTCCGTGTCTCCTCCACGGTTTGTCCTTATGGGGAAAACTTGGTCTTGCGTCTTTTGCCAGCCAAGGGGGATTTCATGGGGATGCGGCAGTTGGGGGTGTTTGAGGAGGATCTTGAGCTTTTGACCCAGATTTTTAACGAACCCTTTGGCATTGTTTTGCTGACCGGTCCCACGGGTTCGGGAAAAACCACCACCTTGTATGCGGCGGTGCGGCGGTTGAATCTAACTGAAAAGAATATCCTGACAGTGGAAAATCCCATCGAATACCGCATTCCCTTGATCCGTCAGACCCAGATCAATATCAAGGCTGGCTATACCTTTGCAAACGCCATTCGTTTTTTCTTGCGTCATGACCCAGATGTGATCTTGGTGGGTGAAATCCGGGATCCTGAGACCGCCCAGACAGCGGTTTCCGCTTCGGAGACTGGTCACTTGGTGTTGTCCACTTTGCACACCAATACGGCCTTTGGGGCCATTCCCCGGCTGCGTTCTTTGGGAATTCCCAATTTTATGCTGGCCGACTCCTTGGTGGGGGTGGTGAGTCAGCGACTGGTGCGCAAGATTTGTCCCGGATGTAAGGAGGAGTACACGCCCACTCCTGATGAACTGGCCTATTTGAAGGATACGGAAATTCTCTCCTTGTGGCGTGGTCGTGGTTGTGAGCATTGTCATCAGAGCGGCTATATGGGGCGAACCTTGATCTATGAGATCCTTCGTTCCAACAGAGAGATCAAGGGGATGATTGGTCGGGATGTCGATGTGGAGACCATGGAGCAGGCCGCTTTGAAAGACGGGTTTCGGACCATTTTTGATAACGCAGTGCGTAAGGTGAAACTTGGCCAGACTACGGTCAAGGAGGTCATTCGGGTGTTGGGACACTGATTGGGGGCAACTGAGCGGATTATGGCCTATTTTTATTACAAACGGATTGGCAAAGACGGAGTGCCTGATGGGGGCGTGGTGCATCTGCCCTTTGAAAATCCGATTTCGGCGATTTCCTACCTGGAAAAAGGGGGGGGCGTTGCGGTTTTCGCCAGACCTTTGCCGCATTGGGTGGGTATGGTTTATGGGATGCTGGAACGGTTTTTTGAGACCCCGGTGGATGTGGCGACCATGGCCGAGGCCCTCAACAACGTGGCCATTATGCTTAGATCTGGCATTTCTGTATTGGCGGCCATCCAGGATGCTATGGCGGATAACGAGAATCCCACCTTGTCCAGAATTGGCTATGATTTGGTGAGACGGATCCAGGCTGGCTCCAGTCTTTCTGAGGCGGCCATGGTCTGGAAACGGTTTTTCCCGGATACCGCACTGTTTCTGATGCGTATTGGCGAGGAGACTGGTTCGCTGGATCGGACCATCCTAGATGCCTCCAAGCACATGCTTAAAGTGGACAAGATCCGCAAAGAGACCAAGAGTGCCTTGATGTATCCGGCTATTATGTTCACCGCCATTTTGAGTGCCATGGGGTTTTGGCTCTATTTTGTGGTTCCCATGATGTTGCCAATGCTCATGGCCTTTAAAAAGGATCTGCCTGCATTGACTGTGGGTATTATCGCCACTGCCGATTTCTTGCGGAATCATTTGGTGTGGATTGTGCTGGGCGGGGTTGGGTTTGTTATTGTTTTTAATGTGTTGATGGAGAAGTTTATTTTATTTCGTCTGCGTGTGCATGAACTCTTATTGATTATTCCAATCATTAATAAAGTAATTCATGCTTCTAATTTGGCGTTTATCACCGAATATTTTAGCTTGCTTCTGAATGCGGGGGTGGATGTGATCAAAAGCATCGATATCCTGGGGGGATCTTTGAATAACGAGGTGTACAAGAAGAAGATGCTGGAGGTGCGTGTTGGTTTGATCAATGGTTTGGGTTTGCGGACTTCGTTTGCCGACGCTAAGATTTTCCCCCCTTTTGTGGTGCGGATGATCGGCATAGGCGAGGTCAGTGGGGCCTTGACCACCCAGTTGGATTATGCCGCCGAGGAGTATGCGCGCCGATTGGATGACATTGTGAAAACATTGAGTAAGAGTATTGAACCCATTGCCTTGGTTTTAGGGGGCGGTTTGTTTATCGTTTTGCTGGTGGGCATGTTTATGCCGTTGTACAGCATGGCGGGTTGACGGGGATTTTTTTTAGTATAAGGAATGCACCTTCATGAAGCAGGAGCCGGTTTTTTCTCCCCGTTTTAAAAACGGCGGTTTCACTTTGATCGAGATGTCGATTGTCATGATCATTGTTGGTCTGATTATCGCGGGAGGATTGAGTGTGTTTGGTCCCTCTATGAGACAGGCCTTAAAAACCAAAAACGAAACCATTGTCCGGCATGCCGTGGATACCCTAATCGGCTTTTCAGGGGCACACAAGAGTCTGCCACAAGATCTCACCGGCGTGGTGAACACCCCCAATGATGCCCAGAACAACCCATTGCAGTATGCATATGATGCCCGCTTAATCCAGGCCAATGTTTGCGATTATCAGGATGTGACCAACCTGACCGTGGCCACCGCGAGTTTTACCGTCCCCAATATCGCTTTTGTGGTGTGGAGCAAGGGATACAATGGCACCACAGAGGAGGCCGGATGGAGCGTTGGCGGGGTAGAAAAGGCGACCACGTATACGGTGGCCGAATATTCGGATGGTGCGGTAAATAATCCCTCTGCCAATAAAGATGACCTATTGGGATGGGCCACGATTTATGAACTCAAGGCCGCAGCCGGGTGTAGTTCACCTTTGAAAATATTGGCCAGGAGTGTGCCGCATGGGGTTTTTGGCAAGAGTTATGGAACCGCGCAATTCATGGCAATGGGCGGCTCTTCTTATTCTTGGTGCGTAGAGGCCTCTGACAGCATCAAGGATGCTCTGACGTATGGCTCCACAATGCCGGTCAATGGCTTTGGGGAGTGTTCGGCGGCGCGCTTCCTGGCAGGTGGAGCCTCCTTGATGATTCATGGCAAGCCACCCAATGGCATGCCCGCTGCAGGTTCGTATGATCTAAATGTGTACTTGAAGGATGGCAGTCCGATTCCAGCAACGACAAGCCGCTTGTTTGTTTTCAAGGTCAAAGAGTCGGATGAAAAATAACGGTGCCGGTTTCAGCTTGATCGGTTTGTCCATGCTTATGATCGTATTGGGAATCGGACTCTCCACCACCCTGATGTTCCTGGTTCCTGCCATGGAAAGGACGAGTCGGGAAAAGAGCGTCGCCATTCTAAAGGCGGACCGAAATGCCTTGATCGGTTTTGCATCGGCCAAGGGGCGTCTGCCAGAGGCTAGGGAGTATCTATCGGACTCAGGCGCGACCGTGGTTCCTAGTTTGGTGGATGGGTATCACAATCGGATCCATTATATTTATGATAAAGGGTTATCAACTCCAGGTTCTGTTTGCGCCAGATCGACCGCGAACCTTTCCATCTGTCCCAATGCAACCGAATGTCCGCAGAGTGGTGCGATTTTGAATGTTGCTTTTGCCTTGTGGAGCGATGGGAGCAATGGGATGGTGAATGGTGGTCTGGCAGCCCCAGATAAAACGGAGGCCACCCGCAACATTCCACATCCTCGGTATTTGCATGGGGACAATTTGGATGACCTGTTGGAATGGGTAACGCTGGATGAATTGCAACAGCGTGTCGGGTGTGGTGTCGCCATACCTGACAGTTAACTGTGGATTATGGTGGTTGGTCGAAACGATGATTAAGGCTCCAAGAGGGATGGATCAATGGAAGAGTGCTTGCAAAGAATCGGTGTCAAGAATGTTGTCGCTCCAGACGTCCAATTCATCGGCATGGGCAGACGTCACTCTTTGTTGAACTTCCTTAGGGATAGAACCAAAACGGCGTTGCATGAGACGTAATAGGATTTCGGCCTTGCCTTCGATCTTGCCTTCCTCTCTAGCAAGGTCCAATCGCCCTTTTGCGTCGGCTATGGCGAGACCGGCCTTGTCGTATAATTCTAATTCATCCGCTGTCATGTTGGCCACCATGGCTTTTTCAAATGCATGCCGGAATGGTGGTAGATTCAGTTGTTCAGGGATTTTATCAAGATTCCCGGCATATTTGATAAAATAGATCCACTTGTCGATAATGCCAGAGCATTCATTCAACGTCTTATTAAATTTTGGCAGTTCTACGAAATAATGCACAATCTCGTTTAGATATGAGTTTCCCGTGATGGTCTCACGATTTTCATGGCAAGAAATATAATGGTCAAAATCATGAAACATGATAAAGTCATCAATGGTGACGGCAATTACTTGATTTAGTTTAGGGTAGTTTTCCGCCTTGCTGATTTGTCCGACATAAGCTTTGGAGCTGTTGTATTGAATTCTTTTGATGAATCCGGCCATTCTTTCCATTTGCATTTCCACGACGTAGGAAACACCGCGTTGATCCTTGCATCGGACATCCAGAACGGAAGATTTGAGACTCTGAATGCGTGGTGCTAGAAATGGATCGAGGAGCGTCAGTTCGGCAATGCACCGGTCTCCATTCAGACCAAGCAGGCTTTCCAAAAAGGAGATCAAAACATCTTTGGCATCCTCGCTGCCGAAGATCTTCTTGAAGGCAAAGTCAATGCGAGGGTCTATGAATTTGATATGATTCATGTCGGTCTCTATGATGGAATATTTTCAATTTGTCCCGCCTTATGGTTTAGGGTTAAACACTGTTTCCCAGAGCCTATCTGGGAAACAGTGTTTGATCCATCAGGATTTTGGAGTTTTTCCTGGGGGGTTGTAGCTTGGGACATTAAAGATCACCGTCATGGCCCCTGTCGTGGTGACGGTGACGGAGGAGGCCGAGTTGCTCAGGGCATTTTTGAAAACGCCAGTCAACTCTTGAATTTCATCAGGGTCTGTTCCACTGAACGCAAAGCCGATGGTCAGCAAGCCAGCACTGACGGTTGGATTGGCTTCCCTTTTGATGACCCCAGAGCCAAAATTGTAGGTTTCTGCAACGTCTGAGTTGCTCCCCCAACTGGCGGTTCCGCTGCCTTGATAGGTGTTGAGGGCGGTTTGAATCCAGGGGTTTATGTATTGTTGATAGGCCTTGGTGGCTTCACCTTTTCTCATGGTGGTTTTGCCCACTGAGATGGCAGAGACAATCAGTCCGATAATGACCAGCACAATGGCCATTTCCACAAGGGAGAAGCCGGCGTCTGGGCGTTTTTTGATGGCGGTACGAATGGTGTTCATCCGGTGAGTCTCCTTGAGGTTTGTTTTTTTATGGTCACAAGATTTCAGGTCGTAGAAACGATTATCTGAAAAACTTGGTTTGGGTATTGCTTTTTTAAATTTTTGAAAATAAATTCATATCTGATAATTGGTCAGAATGCAAGATTCACCATTTTTTGAAAAGAGAGATCTCTTATGAATGTTTTGATCCAAGAGCTTTCCCGGTTGGGGCGATATCCACTCTTTCTTTTCGCCTTGTTGATGGCTGTTGCTATGCACTTCAGTGGACAGTTGGTCTGGAATGCCCATGGGGAGTACCGTGCGGTTTTGACTCGGTTGGACAGTGCCAGGAAGGAACGGCTGTTTTTGGACCAACAGAAGGAGAAAATTCAGGATTATAAAAAGTTTTCATCAGAGGTTCAGGATTTTGTGAAAGCGGTCCAGACCAATGGAATGCAGGAGTCCCGCTGGACCTCCTACACAGTGGATATCAAGGACCGGTTGATGACTGTGGCGGATATGGCCATTCTGATGAGCAACGTTGGTTCGAGTTCGCGCTACTATTTTCGTCCCAAACGACTGGTGATCACCGCCACCTCGGCTAAGGAGTATCTTCCTTTGGAGATGCAGAAGTTGGATAACACGGCATTGACTCCAGGGGAAAAGGTGGTTTTATCTCTCTCTGGAACCTATCTGGTGGTTCCAGAGAAGTAACCTCAAGGAAAAATCCATGCAGTATGAATTGATCGTTGATGCGGATGGTGTGACCTGTCAGTTGGAGGGTAGAACAGCCAGGGTTTTGGACCAAATTTCATCCGTCAAAGGGAATAAATGGGTTCTGACCGATTTTGGGGGGCTTCCACCCAGATTTATGACGGTTGACGCCCCGGCCTGTCATGCGGAAATCGTGGCCTTGCGGCGACTCCAGGAAAAGGGTGAGGCTGGAGAGGATGCCCGTATTTGTACCCATTGGAAACGGGCCAGGGGTAAAACCTCTACGGAGCTGTTTTTTACCTTGGCTGAGAAGGATTATTTTCGAGTCTGTGAAGATCGTGCCTTGGAGGATTCCGATCATCATTTGCTTTTTTCTGTTTACGCGCTCATGTATGCCAGCCTTCGCACCCATTCGGATAAAAAAAACTGTGTCGTGATGTTTGAACATGATCGGCATGTCGATCTTTTGATGGGACGTTCTGGGCAGGTGTTGGCCTCAGCGCGTGTTTCTAGTTATGCCAATACCTCGGAAGCCAAAGAGAATCAGGTCGAGACCGTTGGTCAGGAACTCCAAACCATGATGGCCGGAAAGCTGGAGAAATTGGAGAAGATTGTTTATTTTAGTTGGTTGTCAGGTGAGGATAACGAGGATAAGAGTCCAGAATGGGGCAGAAATTTGGCCATTATGTTCAATGCCCAGTTTGAACCGCTCGGCTCGTCTATTCAAGATGTCATGAAATCCCTTACAGTGGCAGACTCCTCCTCTTCTACTCTGGATTCGGTTCAATATCTGACTGAAGCCTTTATACCAAAGATTTTGGTGGTTTCTTTGATGATTGTGGCGGCGTTGTTGTTTGGTGCTTTTTGGTTGCAATGGCAGACCAGTCGTTTGAATGCGGAAGTCAAAAAGCAGCTCAATTACGCTTCATCTATGAAGGTGGAGCCAGTGGATCCCGTTTACAAGAAAACGGTCGCATTTGTCAATCAGGTGGGTCATTTGCAGAATGCTCCCTCATTGCACACTCTTTTGGCGGATATCTCCGCCGCGACTAACGGCAGGGTTGGTTTTGATCAGGTAATTATTGAGTATGATGAACTTTCCAAGGCTACGGTGATCCTCAAAGGGCGCATCCCATCTGGTTTTGATCAGGCCAGTCAAGATCAGGAGGCCTTTATTCGTGCCTTGCAGGATCGTGCTTATTCCGTGATTAACCGTGAATTTTTCTCCGATGTCACGGAATTGAAATTTACCATTACATTGGGTGTAGATCATGCGCGTAAAAACTAAAACTCTTGGTTTGGTTTCGGCCATTGTGATTGGATTGGTTGGTGTGGCAACGATATTGCCTTTGATGGTCTCTTTATTGACAACCGGGAAGCCGCAAGCGGGCATAGTGTTGAATAGATCGGCTGTTCCGGTTGTGGATGAGCAAGAGAGGGAGATCATGCGGAGAGTAGTGTCGAAGTTGGATCAACTGGCTCATCCTGTGGTTGGAACACAAGGCACGATCCATTGGGAGGCGTTCCAGCCTGTTCGTCATCCTTAAACGTGATGGGCAAGTTTTTTTGTCGATTGCATTGGAGTGATGAAATGGTTGTCATTTTTTTTGATCGGCAAATCGAAGTTTTGTTCAAGGAGAAGAAATTGCTTCCGCCTGACTATGAAAAGCGTATTCGTCTACGTGAAAAGCGTGGTCACAAGGAACGTGATCTTCCTTCTTGCTGATATTGCGTTTAAATAGTGTCAATCAGCTTGATTTTTCGGTTATTTTGGCTGTCATACCACCGGGATCAAACAGAAATTTTCGTTTGTGTCGATACAATGGCAAGCATGGCGAACATACCAACAAGCTTGAGCAGGAAATATTCTATAATTTTCATATTCATACAGCCACGGAACGTTATCAGCTTCTGGGCGTGGATGAGGACACTTACGCCAAAGCCACAAACCGTTATGCTGATTATCATGGAGCGTTGGAGTGCCTGTTGGAGGATTGCGGATTTGGAGAGGAGGAACTCCGATGATTTTGGCATCCATCGAAGATGACTTTCGAGAAAAAGTCTGCGCTCAGACCCATATTGCCAGCGAAGGTTTGAATCGTTTTCGAGTGTTCACGCCTTTTTTGTTCAATGATGGAGATCATCTCTCCATTGTTTTGAAACAGGAACGAGATCGCTGGATGCTCTCTGATGAGGGGCATACCTATCTTTCCCGTGATCGGGTAATTTCTATTTTTATGGAGGATTTTCAACAATTTATATCCGAAATGGTGAGGATCTGTAGATGAATCTCCCAGACCCTCTCTTTTTTGTCATCCCCCGTGAGCATGCATACTTTCGTCCTCAACAGGAACCGGGTTTGTCAATAGATGGACTTCTACCTCTCGGATTGAGTGACGGGCCGCCTTGGTAACCCGGAACTGGACGCCATCATGGATCATGCTGTCGCCAGGATTGGGAATTTCCCGGAAATGATTGAGAAGAAATCCCCCCATGGTTTCATAATGACCATCCGGCAAGCTGATGCCTAGTTCATCCCGCAAGGCCACCAAACGGATGCGTGGGTTGACCAGCCATTTTCCAGGCTCCAGAGGGTGCCACCAAGTGGTGCTTTTTTCTCCAACATCGTACTCATCTTGCATCTCCCCAACCACCCGCTCCAGAATATCCTCCATGGTGATCATCCCTTCACAACCACCAAACTCGTCAACTACCATCGCAATATTATCACTATCTCTTTGAAATGATAGTAAAAGATCCTCGATGCTTTGCGCACCAGGAATATAACGAATTGGCTTGATGAATGGCTTGATGGATTCCTGGGCCGGTACTCCCAGCAGATCCATGGCATTGATAAAGCCGACGACATTATCCACCCGTCCAGCATGAACCGGCAGAACCAAATGGGAATGTTCACTCGATAATCGAATCGCCTGACCACATGTGGCATTGCGATCCAGAGTTTGCAATTCGATCAAGGGAACTAGGATATCCCGTACCTGTGTCTCACCAAAATTGAATAAACGACGAATCATGCTTTTTTCCATCGGAAGGATATCGGTTTCATGCGCTTTCATTTGTAATACCAAATCGATCTCCTCTCGCAAACAAAGCGGATTCTTCCGTGCCTTGCCTCCAAAGAAAAAAGTAATTATTTTGAATATCCATGTGAATATCAAAATCAGAGGATAGAAGAGGTAGGATGAAAATTTAAGCACATAGATAATTTTTGGTGTCAATACATCGGCCTTTTGTTGAAAAACACTTTTTGGCACGATTTCACCAAACACCCAAATCAGAGGTGCTGAAATGACGATACCGATCCACGCATGATCTGGTCCAAGTACCTCAATGGCGAACAAAGCCGACAAAGAGGAGTTGGTAACAATGGCAATGTTGATGCCTACTAGGGTAGTTGTTAATAAATGTTCCGGTTTGAGAAGCATATCCATGGCCAGTTGCGCACCTTTGGATCCCTTGGCTGCCAGATGGCGCAACTTCAGGCGATCCGAGCTGACCACGGCAATTTCAGAGCCAGCGTAAAAAGCTTCTACAAACAGGCACAGTACAATTAATGGCGGAATCAACCAAATATCCATGACTTATTTCTCCTCACTCAATGAACCATCTGTCAGTGTATCAGCGATGGCTGATTTAATCAATTTGCACTGACAAGCCATCAAAGTGGTAATGCGATTGTGTTCAACCCCGATCACCGTGAACTCCCAATCGAAAATGACGACCTTTTGGCCGGGTTCCGGGAGTTCTTCCAAGGCATCCAACACGACACCTCCAATGGTCTCAGCTTGGATATCGGTCAGGGGGCAACCGGTCATACGAATGAACTCATCTATCGGCATCACCCCGTCAAACTGGTAACACCCGTTGGATAAGAGTTTGTTTTCCTCTTGGTCGGTGCTTCCACCTTTGGTATGCAGTGGCCCGAAAATGATTTCTAAAAGGTCATGCATGGTCACCATACCAACCAATCCACCAAACTCATCGACCACCATGGCCAGGGACTGGTTCTTTTCCTTGAAGGATTGAAAAAGAGAAGAGACAAGGCGGTTGGATGAAACAAAATAGGGTTTGCGTAACAGGCTTGTTGGGTGAAGAACAACGGCACCTGTTTCTGGCAGGTTTTTGATCAAGTCGCGGACATGCAGAATGCCGATGACATCATCCCTGTGGCCTTCATAAAATGGAATGCGGGTATAACCGGTCTGCTTGCAGGCCTGAATCACTTCATTAAGGTCTGCGGACTTGGATAAGAAAAATATTTTAGTACGTGGAATCATGACCTCTTTGACGCGCAGGTTGCCAAAGTTAAAAATGTTGTCGATATAGGTGCGCTCCGTGTTATCGATGGCCCCGTCCTGACTGGCTTGCTCGGCCAGCGTCCGTACCATCTCTTCGGTAACTGTTGCGTGTTTCTTTTTTTGTTCACCAATCATCTTTGTAATCAGAAAATTGGATATCCAGCCAACCACAATGCGTAACGGAGTGATTAGTTTTCTGAACAAGGTCAGGGGGCGACTCACCAAGTCGGCGACGACAATGCTGTTGCGCACAGCAATGGTCTTTGGAGTAATCTCCCCGAACAACAGCAAAATGGGCAGCATGACAAAAATGTTGACCCACCATTTCTCCTCCCCACCCAGAAATTTGATCAATAGAGTGGCAGAAATATTGGAGGCCGCCACATTGACCAGTTCATTGCCAATCAGGATGGTGGTGATTAAGGCCCTGGGATCTTTCAGTAAATTGCGAATCAGTGACAATCTGGGATGGTTTTCTTTGGCCATCTGATCCAACTGGAGTTGGTTGAGAGAGAATAGTGCAACTTCACTCCCTGAAAAAAAGGCCGAACAGGCTAGCAACCCGACAAACAAGGCAATTTGCAAAATAAGTGTGATATCCAGCAAGAACTGGGTTTCCATTTTAGCTCCGTAGTTGATAAATTTTTTGACCTTAAGCATTCAAGTAGAATTGAGTTTACCAGTTCAAGCTGAATTTAAATTGAATGCAGCGTATTTTTTTAAATTTTGTTCAGCGTGCTTGACTGCATGTCGGAATGGTGCTACTGTAATGAGAATCATTCTTGTTTACATTGGGCCATAGGGGTGTGCTATGTTAGAGATCAGGCGTCAGCATGAAGAGGTGGAGCAGAAGACGGGTTCACGGGCCCTTGAGGCTTTGGGTGAACGGCGATTGATGAAGTTGGAAAAACCATCGAGGAGTATGGTGCGTGTGGTTCCGGTAATCGGCGAGATACGCAAGCCGGGCAGGGAATTTGCAAAGACTGGGATGGTGGCTTCGTTGACAGCGGTGACGTTGACAGGGTTTAGGGTGTTGCGCCCTTTGAATCCGTTGCATACCGTCTCAGGGATTTTGTTTTTGGGGTTTACAATATGGCACATGCTGCACAATGAAAAGGTCACCCGGTGAGTGTGGTCATTGGGTCAGGATTCCGGCCTCTTGAGTTGTCTTGCTCCGTGCCAAATCGTGACGACCCAGACAGTATTGTGAATGACTCGATAAATGAAGCGGTAGGGAGGGATGATGACCTCACGATGCGGCAGGTCTGGAAATTCGGGAAGAAAACGACCGGAGTTCGGAAATTGCTCCAGTCGTTTCAGAATCTGTTTGGCATGAAGAAAATATTTATGCGCAGCGACCGGGTTCTCCAGTCGGAGATAATCAATCGCCGCAAGAAATTCTGTTCGTCCAGTGATTGTGAATCGAAGATTCATTATAACTTGTTGTTCAGGAGTGCATTGGCCTCAATCAGTATATCATCCAGAGAATATCCTTGACCGCTTTGGATCTCTTGCTCTCCTTTGGATAGCCGTCGAAGCAGAAGACGCTCTTCCTCGGTTTGTTCGTAAGACTCAATATATTTTAGTCGTTTGAGGATGACTACAGCGTCCTGGCGTAGGTCGGATACTGGGATTATTTCTGAAAGTGTAGTCATTGAAACCTCCTGATTCGGGTGTTTGATTGAACCAATGGTACATGCTGCACAATGAAAAAGCTACCCGGTAAGTGTGGTCATTGGGTCGCCCATCGCGGCATTCCAGCCCACTATCCAGATAACAGTCTGGAAGGGTTGCGGGCGGTCTTGGAGGCCGGGGTTGGATTTGTGGAGTTTGATATTCAGCTCACTCTGGATGGGGTGCCACTGCTGTTTCATGACGCCAATATGCTCAAGGCCACAGGGGTTGATGCCAGGGTGGGGGATTTGACCTGGGAGCAGTTGCATCTTCGTTCGTTGCCATCCCTTGCGGAAGTGGTTGCTTTGTTGGCGGACTATCCAGAGACAACGGTCTTTGCGGAGATCAAAACCATTGCCTTGCGGTGCGGCGTCAAACGAGCCATGGAGGCGATTCTGACGACTTTGGCACCGATTCGTGGCCGTTGTGTGTTGATTTCTTTTCATGCCAGCCTGTTGATGCGTATCCGAGAGTGTGAAAATTGGCCGATTGGCTGGATTTTTGAAACCTGGAGTGAGACCAATCGACGACGGGCAAAGCGGATCTCTCCAGAATATTTGTTTGTCAATTATGCCCGGATACCGGATGGGGAACGACTGTTTGCCGGTCCATGGCACTGGGTGGTGTACGAAATCAGCGACTTTAATTTGGCGCAGTATTGGTTGCAACAAGGGGCCGCTCTGATCGAAACCAATGACCTATTTGAAATGGTGCGGCGTGGTTCGGATAATCTTTGACGGTTTGGAGTGGTGCAAGCGCATGTTGATGGGATTTGGAGATCGGGAAAAGAAACAGTTGTTGGCACTCTGGCGAGAATTGCAACCACAGGAGCAAAAATCGGTGTTGCAGTTTGCGCAATTTTTGGCAAGTCGTCAGGAGAAGGAGGGCTGCGAGCCCTTACCCCCAACGATTCCTGATACCCCTTTGCCCATTCCTAGGCCTGAAGTTGAGAGTGCTGTGGCAGGGTTGAAACGTTTGAAAAAGAGCTATCCCATGATTGAGGCCGATGAGCAGGTTTTGGGTGAGGCCTCCCGTATTTTGATGGGTAAAGTCATGGGGGCCAGTGACGCAGAGGTGATCACTCAGTTGGAAACGTTCTTCGCAGACCGTTATCAGGCGTGGAAGGCGAGACGTTCGTAGAACGGATTGGCTTTTTGGGCAGGTTGGATGGGGTGGTGTTGGTGGGCGGGGGTTGATGTTCTCCTGGATCAACCTGGGTGGAGGTGATGTCGTAGAGAGCCAACAGGAGCATGAACAGTAAAATCAGCAGCGATAGCACCAGACCGGGTCGTCCAGTTAGCCAAGTCGGCATGGGCGAAGGTTGATCGGTCGGGTTTGGGTGAAAGGTGTACCATAACTGCCGCAATCCGTAATAAAGGGCTCCAATGGTGAAGAGGGCCAGAAGAGATAGAATCAGGAGGCGCATGGTAACTCCGTCAAAAGTTTGTTGGTCAATATCGTCATGATTCTGGCGGTGGCCCCCCAAATGATTTCGTTTTGATAGTTGTAACGGTTTTTGGCGCGTGATCTTTCGGGTGAATTCAGAAAAAAATCCAGCGGAACCGTGAGTGTGGAGGCCACCTCTCTGGGATCAGGACGCAATTGAAATTCCAATGGGAGTATTCCTACAAACGGGTGGATCAGAAAACCGGTTTGTGTGGTGGGGACCGGGGGAAGTTTGCCCAGAATGTGGATTTGTCGGGGATCTAGACCGAGTTCCTCGCGGGTTTCCCGGAGGGCCGTTGCCAAAGGGGTTGAATCGTGATGCTCTGCGCGACCACCTGGAAAGGCAATTTGGCCTTTGTGATGGGATACCGTCAAAGTGCGTCGAATGAATAAAAGATGCCAAACCTCCTCGTGCCCAATGAGAGGCAGGAGTACCGCAGCCTGTGTTAGGCTGGATGCGTTGTTTTCGTAAGTGGGCGTCAAAGTTGGCCCGTTTTTTTCATTAAGACAGTGAGCGATCCTTTCTGGTGTCAAATGGGTGTTCAATGTTCCAGTATGTTAATGCGAGGCCGGAATGAATTGAACCGCTTCTCCATCCGTTGGATCACTTAAGGCCATGGCAAACTG
>JADFYY010000044.1:4424-18761 GCA_015232825.1 Magnetococcales bacterium | reverse complement strand
CGCACCCCTTAAGGGGAAACGGCTCTGCACGTTGGGGTTTGTCTAGGTGATAATCGTGGGTCTCTTTGATGTCGTCGGTATCGGCCATTTAAGTTTGTTTCCTTTTTGGATCGTTTGTCGGGTGAAACAAACCGTCAGATTGCCTCAACGATGGTACGATTGGCAAGGGCAGATAAACGACCTTGTCAAAAGTTTTTGTAGCTATCCTGGTGGGTCGTCTGCAAACAAATCCTTGACAAGTCCTGTTGGTCAGCATCAACGGTGTCTGCCGGGGCAACGAGTGCCGCAGCATGAAAGGTCCAGGTAATCCTTCAATCGGCTGTTGGCCATACCAAGCGAGGCGATGGCGTGCAGTTTCTCCGAGATGACGGTATAGAGCGGGTAGGTTCGTAACCGAGGAGCCGGTAGATCTTTGAGCAGCACCGGGTAGACGGCGTGAACCGGGCCAGGAGTGACCGCATCACCGAACCCGATGTCGATCTGCGTCTTGCACCGTGCTTTGGCAATTTCGCCCGTCATAAACACCCGAGTGCCAGCGTACCCCGCATCCTTGCGTATTTCTTCGACGATAACCGTTTTCGGATCGAAAATGATGCCGTCATCGACCTTGATATCGACGATGTCACGGAACGTTTGGGCGATGGATTCGAGGTCGCTCGGTCCGAAGCCGAGCAGATCCGCATCCCGCGTTGTCCGGTGGGGCATATCGTACCAGAGGGTGAACAGTAATGCTCCCTTGAGCAGAAAACGATCGGCATGTGCCGACTGGCTTAATCGGTAGAGGATACGCTCCAGGGCGAAGCGCACCAGCACTTGGTTAAAGTCCACACCCTGTGATTTTGCAACAGCCAAAAGCCTGGAGCGCACAGATGCGGCGATGTCCCTTGTCATTCCACAGCCTCAAGGTATGGGCGCATGATGTTGGCGACACGACAAATTTTTGCGTAGTGCCAAAGATCATCGGTGTTGACCTTCTTACGTGAACGGGCATCCTTCAGTGCTTCAAGTGCCACGTCAATCCCGATCTTGTTGCGGTGCTTGAAGCAGTCGGCGACGGTTTTGGCCACACAGTATACCCGCAGATTGACCTGATCACGCTCAAAAACTTCAATGCCCTCGGCGTAGGCTTCGCTTGCAAACTGGACCATCTTGATCGGAGGATAGTCGATTTTGGGCGCATGACTACCACGAGGCATGGCGATCCACACCTGTCGTGGTAGTTGAGTAGTCAATTCATGAAACTGCAGAGCCGTTAGCAAACAAAAGATTGCCTGCGACACTTTGGTTGCAATGATGGCGAGACTCTCATGCTCGGAGCCTTGACTGTCGGGCAGTCGATAGATGCCGTGACCGACTTTCTCCAGTAGCCCCTTTGCTGTCATGCGCGTCAGGACCACCCGGGGTATACCAATGTCGTTAAGATCACTGGAACGCAGTATCCCCTTCTGGCCAAGCAGGTTCATGACGGATTGAGTGTGGGTGTTATGGCGCATAGTTCATGCAGTATGTTCCATATTTTCGTTGAATGCAAATATATGACGCACAAACGGAACATATAATTTTGCGTCACAGCCAAGTCTATGCGCCATTCACATGCACACATCGTGTTTCTCTGTCAAGGATTTGTTTGCAGACGACCCACCTAGGCAGTTACAAGTTTTTAAAGTTTAAAGAACTCCAGTGCCTGTTGCAGCGTGGTGGCCTGGGAGGCAAGATCTTCGGCTGTTGCGGACATCTCCTCGGCAGAACCGGCATTTTGTTGCAGCACTTGATCGAGTTGCTGAATCGCCTCATTGACTTGGGAAGCCCCTTGGGCTTGTTCTTCGGAACCGGTGGTGATTTCCTGAACAAGCTGGGCGGTTTTTTGGATGTCTGGCACCAAAACGGCCAGAAGTTGCCCCGCCTTTTCCGCCACCTGGACGCTGGTAGAGGAGAGATGGGTAATCTCTCCCGCAGAGGTTTGACTCCGCTCCGCCAATTTGCGTACTTCGGCGGCCACCACGGCAAACCCTTTGCCATGTTCTCCAGCTCGAGCGGCTTCAATGGCGGCATTCAAAGCCAACAGATTGGTTTGACGGGCAATCTCCTCAATAATGGAGATCTTGTTGGCGATCTGACGCATGGCATGAACAGCCTCCCCCACGGCAACTCCACTCTCCTTGGCATCCTCGGCAGCCTTTTGGGACAATTTTTCGGTTAATTGGGCATTTTCGGTATTTTGTTGAATGTTGGCAGCCATTTGTTCCATGGCGGCAGAGGTTTCTTCAATGGCTGCGGCCTGTTCAGTAGCCCCTTGAGAAAGCGTTTGCGCCCCTGCACTGGTGAGTGCGCTTTGGCTCACCAGATTGGTACACACATCCATGAGCGTGCCTACGGTTTGTCGCAGGTTGGTGACCATGGTATCCATGGCGGCATAGATTCCGGTTTTTTTTCGGGAGTCAAACGAGACGTTGAGTTGCCCGGTGGCAATGGTTTTGACCATTTCCGCCACTTCGGCGGGCTCTCCACCCAACTGGTGAAGGAGTTCTCGGACGGTCAAAGTGCCAAAGAGCGCGCTGAGAAACAAGACAATGACCGTAAGGAGTAGATAGGTCCAGAAAAGCACCGAGGCTTCCTTGGCCAACGTCGTGGTGCGATTGTCTAAATCGTTGGCAAGACGATTCTCCACCTCTTTTAAAAGGTTGATCTTGTCGGTGATGGTCTTGAACCAGTGGTTTGGATCCACGTCGAACTGACCTGTGGCAAATTTGGTCAAGGCGATGGTGCGCATAGTCTCCACTTCGGCAACTGCGGGTGTGGCCATTTTTTCTTTATAAAAATTTCGTTGGGAAGGGGTTGCCAAGGAGTTAAAAACACCAAGATAGGCATTTTGCTCTGTAATGAGGGCGATGAATTTTTGAAACATCCCCTCGCCAAAGCCATTTTTCGCGAAGGTGTTGGTAAGGATGGCCCGTTCTTGACCGCTTCTCTCCTTAGCCAAAAGGAAATGGACATATCCCCCAGTCAAAGCGGCCATCTCAGTGTTGGCAGAGAGCAAAGGCAGGGCAGCGATCACATTGAGCAGGTCGGTGATTGTTTGGGTATAGAAACCAATGGCCTCCCCAGCCGGAATGGTGAGTGCCATGACCTGACGGCGGATATCTTGAACTTTACTCAACCGTCCCAGGGCATTTTGCAAGGAGGTGTTCAGATCTGAGCCAAGATCTTTGGTATTGAATGTTTTGATGTATTCAAGCATCAGTTTGGTTTGCGTGTCCGTATCCTGTTGTTGCTTGGGCAATTGATCACTGAATTTTTTTCCCTGGCTTCCTAAAAATCCCGCACTCATGCCCCGTTCTTTTTGGGCTTCATGAGTCAACTCGCCGATGCGCACACCCAGACCAGACAAAACAGCCATGGAGTCCATTTGTTGGGTCAGTCGATGCTTTTCCAACACACCAAGTACCCCGAATCCGATCATACCCGCCATAGGCAAAAGGAGCATAAACATAATTTTTGTGCGCAGTTTTATGGAGTTGAGCAGTGACATAGAAAAATCTCCCATTTGGAGGATTGGTGCATTTTCACAAATGATATCTATTTATGACGGTTTGTCAATTATTCTTTCCAATGATTGAGCTTGACGAAAAACAGGTTTAAGATGGCAGCCGTGATGAACGATTTTTTACTGGGTAACCAAAGTGGGGTAATGGTGCGATGAGTCATAGAGTCAAGCGGTTTCATCCTGACGAGCTATTCTATCCGGCGGACCACCCCATATCGGGGTTGCCGTTTTGGGAGCATCACGTTCACTCCAATTTTTCCGACGGATCCGCTTCAGCGGCTCAAGTCATGGCAATTGCGCAAGGCAAAGGGATCCAGCGATTGATCTTCACCGAGCATACCGAGCCAGAATTGGTGGCCGGTCCAGGATGGTTTCGGTCGTATGTGGATACCGTAACCGGATTGCGACCGGCTTATGCGGACGAAATGTCGGTTTTGATCGGGTTAGAAGTGCCGATTCTTAATTTTTCTGGTCATTTATTGATCAGCGAAGAGATGTATACTGAGGCGGAATTCATTTTAGGTGCGGTACATGCCTATCCTGGTTACGGTTGGGATCTAACCGGGATTGAGCCAGAACGGGCCATTGAGTTGGAATTTCGTGGATTGTTATCCTTAGTGCGTCACCCTCAAGTGGATGCCATTGCCCATCCAGGGGGGGTATGTCACAAGTATGTAACCCCCTTTCCCATGGAGTTGTTTGATGAAGTGGTGTGTCAGGCCAAGGCCCATGGCAAAGCCATTGAGTTGAATCCAGCCTATCACCACCCCATGGCCCCCTATTTAGAGATTTGCCGTCAGCGTGGCGTGTTGATCTCTCCTGGTTCCAACGCCCATCACCCAGAGGATGCGGGGTTGGCTTGGGAGGTATTGCGTCAAATTGAATAATCCCGTGGTGATTATTGCCTGAAACTGGCTGTTTTGCGATACCAGCTAACAGCTTGTTTGTTATCCATAGGAACACCTCTCCCGGTCTCGTAAAAGACGCCGAGATTATACTGTGCTTGAGTATGCCCCTGTTCTGCGGCCTTGCGATACCATTCGACTGCCTTTTTATCATCATCGGAATTACTGCTTTTTGTTGTATAAAATACTCCTAAAATATACTGTGCGCCGACATGTCCTTGATCTGCGGCCTTGCGATACCACGCAAGAGCCTGCCCATCATCTTTGGGAACGCCATGTCCAGTGGCATAGGAGATCCCCAGATTGATTTGCGCCTCGAGATGGTTTTGATCTGCGGCCTTGCGATACCAATAAGCGGCCTGCCTACAGTCCTTGTAAAGCCCCCCACGTCCGCCTTTATACATATTTCCAAGGCTATACTGAGAGTTCGCATCCCCCTCTTCCGCTTTTTCACGCAACCGGACGATATCGGATGAATCATCGCAAAATCCCGCATTTCCCGCAATAACCAACAAAAACAGAACCATAACCAAAAATAAAAATCTTTTCATTACAGAACCAGTCCTGTGATTGACTCAAGGTAATACGCCAAGCAGTCGCCAAAAATATGGATCTCGGAAAGCTCTTTAGTTTGATACAAGAGAGATAGTTAAATATTGGCAAGCTATTATCGATCTACTCTTCCATCAAAAAAATATTGACTTGAGAACATATCCGCATTTTGGCACTTGCGCAAGTGTAAATCACAGTAATGAACTCTCACATAACAAGCAAGATTGACTTACGTGGAAGGGCCTAGGGAAGCGGTTACTGCCTTCCCAAAGGCCGAATGAAGTTCCTTTAACAAATTGCAGCTTGTTCCGGCCTGATCGGTTGGTGGAGCCGTTCTTTCGCCACCACCAACCGATCACCAACCCAAACCCCAAATTACTGCGCAATCGTCCCAAGAATTTCCATCATTTTCTTGAATCGCTCTGCCTGAATACCCTTCCCAATCGCCTTGGCCTCATCTTTTTTGCCAGCCAAAACCATAGGAACCAGTTCACCATCGCGGGTTGCTTTAAAGGCTGAGTAAACCTCATTGAAGGATTTGAAAGCCTCGGCGTTTGCCATCACCAGACCATCCACCTTGGCGGTGGCCGCTTTGATGGCTTCTATACGCTTGGCCTGATCGTTTTTGTCTGTGCTATCAAGCAAAGCCAGCAAATTCTCACGCGCCTCCGACATACCCGCTTTGGCGGAATCCGCAATTGGACCTGCAAACAAAGCCGATGCAGCAAGGGACATTCCAAGAGTCAGAGCAACGGTACACACCATTTTTTTCATTTTTTTCTCCAGGGACGATCAGAAAAGTGGAAAGAAGGTTTACAGGCTGCTATAATATAGGATTATTAAAAGTGGAAATAATTGATCCATATCAAACAAAGTTTGATTAATTTTTAAAATGTTTCGAGACAGGATTTGGGTTGCACGGTTGACGGATCCCGCATTTTTTTGTTACCCTGAAAATGGATCCTCATTGGATCCCTCAAAAATGCTTGATTTAAACAAGGTCTCAATCTCAAGGAATCACTATGTCCAAGTACGGTCTGCCCGAGAAACAGGGGCTGTACGATCCCAGACTAGAACATGACGCCTGTGGCGTTGGCTTCGTCGCCCGGATCAACGGCAAAAAAACGCACGACGTGGTGCGCATGGGACTCAATGTCCTGGTCAACTTAACCCACCGTGGTGCAGCCGGGGCAGATCCCCTGACTGGCGATGGCGCGGGAATCATGATCCAACTCCCAGACGCCTTTTTGCGGACGCAGGCTGCGAAACATGACATCGCCTTGCCTCCAACAGGGGATTATGGTGTGGGCATGATCTTTCTGCCCAAAGACAAGGATCTCATGACCTCATGCCAACGACTCGTGGAGCAGATGACCACGGAAGAAGGACAGGTCTTTCTGGGATGGCGCAATGTCCCTATCAGCAAACAGGCCCGTATCGGCTATACCGCCAAAGGGGCGGAACCGGTCATTCGTCAAGCCTTCATCGGAGTTCGCAATCGTCCTGAAAATGCCGATCCGATGTGGCTGGAACGTAAACTCTATATCATCCGTCGTCGGGTGGAAAATGCGGTTCTCGGCTATGGACAAGAGGAGGTAAAATCCTTTTATATCAGCAGCTTCTCCAGCAGAGTTTTGGTTTACAAGGGGATGTTTCTGGCGGATCAGGTCCGCGCCTATTATCAAGATCTTTCGGATACTTCGCTGGTTTCGGCCTTTGCCATGGTCCACCAACGCTACTCCACCAATACCTTTCCGACCTGGGGGCTCGCCCATCCTTTTCGGATGATCTGCCACAACGGAGAAATCAACACCTTGCGCGGCAACATCAACTGGATGCGTGCCCGTGAGGCGGCCCTCTCTTCGGATCTGTTTGGGGAAGATATCAAAAAACTTTTTCCCATCGTCCCAGAAGGACTCTCCGATTCGGCCAGCTTTGATCGCGCTTTGGAGTTTCTGGTGATCAGCGGACGCTCTCTGCCGCACGCGATGATGATGATGATCCCGGAAGCCTGGGAAAATCATCAACATATGGATGATGATCGCAAGGCGTTTTACCAATATCACGGCGCGTTGATGGAACCCTGGGATGGGCCGGCTGCTGTGGCTTTCACCGATGGTCGCTATATCGGGGCCACTTTGGACCGCAACGGTCTACGTCCAGCGCGCTATGTGGTGACCAAGAGTGGTTTATGCGTCATGGCCTCTGAAGCGGGTACGATCACCTTTCCGCCCGATGAAGAGGTCAAACTCGGACGTCTTCAACCCGGTCGCATGTTTGTCATCGACTTAGAAGAAGGACGCATCATTGATGATGCCGAAATCAAGGAGAGCATGGTTCGTCGTCAGCCCTATAAACAGTGGCTGCAAGAAAACCTAACCGAATTGAAACATCTTCCCGAAGGGGCTCCGACAATCCTGGATGACGAACCCCTGCGGCTACGACAGCGGATTTTTGGCTATTCCGAAGAGGACTTGTCAGTCATTCTTGGTCCCATGGGTGCGGAAGGGCAAGAACCCGTTGGTTCCATGGGCAATGACACAGCCTTGGCGGTTCTCTCGGATCGTCCTGTTTTGTTGTTCAATTATTTTAAACAACTCTTTGCCCAAGTGACCAATCCGGCCATTGATCCCATCCGCGAAGAGTTGGTCATGAGCCTTTTCACCCAACTTGGACCTGTGGGCAACCTGCTGATGGAGACTCCTCAGCATGTGGCGCGGATTTGGCTGCCACAGCCCATCTTGAGCAATGCGGAACTAGAAAAAATTCGCGCCGTGGACCAAAATGGTCTCAAGGCACGTACCCTCTCCACCTTGTTTGCCGTCGAGGATGGCAAGGATGGGTTGAAAAAAGCGATTTCACGCTTGTTTGAAGAGGTCTCCAATGCGGTCGCGGACGGCGTCAGCTTAATCATCCTCAGTGACCGGGGAGTGGGGCCGAAAACGGCTCCTATGCCTTCTTTGCTGGCAGTCTCTAGTGTCCATCACCACCTCATCCGCTCTGGAACACGGGGGGCAGCCAGCATCATCTTGGAAACCGGTGAAGCGCGGGAAGTGATGCATTTTGCTTTACTGGTCGGTTATGGGGCTGGTGCGATCAATCCCTATCTGGCCTTTGAAACGCTGACAGAGATGGCCAATAGCGGTCTACTGCCAACGGATAAGGATGTTGCGTATATCCATGCCAATTATGTCAAGTCTTTAGGCAAAGGCATGTTGAAGGTTTTCTCCAAAATGGGCATCTCCACCCTGCGTAGTTATTGCGGAGCCCAGATCTTTGAAGCGATTGGACTCAGTCGTCGTTTCCTTGAACGCTACTTCACTGGGACGTTCTCACGTCTGGACGGCATCGGTCTGGCCGGTATCGCACAAGAGGTTTTAGAGCGTCACAAACGGGCGACCACCGGTACAGTGGTCAGTCAGGATGACCTGGATGTGGGCGGGGAGTACAAGTTCCGTCACGATGGGGAGCGTCACATGTGGACGCCAGAGACCATCTCCAAATTGCAGCAGTCTACCCGCAACGACGATTACAAGCTTTACAAAGAGTTTGCGGAATTGATCAACAATCAGGATCGGGCCCATTGCACCTTGCGCGGGTTGTTTGTCTTAAAAGAGTCCGATATGCCTTTGGCCTTGAGCGAGGTAGAACCCGCTTCAGAAATCGTCAAACGGTTTGTGACCGGGGCCATGTCCTTTGGCTCCATCTCCAAAGAGGCCCATGAAAATCTGGCCATTGCCATGAACCGTCTGGGCGGTCGTTCCAATACTGGCGAAGGGGGCGAGGATCCCGAACGGTTTCATCCCCGTCCCAATGGGGATATGGCACGTAGCTCCATCAAACAGGTGGCGGCGGGTCGTTTTGGCGTCTCTAGTCACTATCTGGCCAATGCCGACGAAATGCAGATCAAAATTTCTCAGGGAGCCAAGCCAGGAGAAGGGGGACAACTCCCTGGTCACAAGGTCACAGAGATCATTGCCAGAACGCGCAATACGACCCCAGGCGTGACCCTGATCAGTCCACCGCCTCATCACGATATTTATTCCATCGAGGATCTGGCCCAGTTGATCTTCGACTTGAAGAATGTCAACCCACGGGCGCGGGTTTCGGTGAAACTGGTTTCCGAAGTCGGGGTTGGCACAGTAGCCTCTGGTGTTGCCAAGGGGCACGCAGACATGATTCTCATCTCTGGCGGGGATGGGGGAACCGGGGCGAGTCCAGTGAGTTCCATCAAGCATGCTGGGGCACCGTGGGAGTTGGGTCTGGCTGAAACCCAGCAAACCCTAGTGTTGAACGATCTTCGTGGACGGGTGCGGTTGCAGACCGATGGTCAGTTGCGTACTGGCCGGGATGTGGTGGTGGCGGCCCTGCTTGGGGCTGAGGAGTTCGGGTTTGCGACAGCCCCATTGGTGGTGTCAGGGTGTGTGATGATGCGCAAATGTCATCTGGATACCTGTCCCGTTGGGGTGGCCACACAGGACTTGGAGTTGCGCAAAAAATTCACAGGCAGACCGCAACACTTGGTCAATTATTTCTATTTTGTGGCCAACGATGTCCGGGAGATTATGGCTCGTATGGGATTTCGCACCATCGACGACATGATCGGCCAATCGGATCACCTGCTGGTCAATGATGCAGTGACCCATTGGAAGGCCAAGGGACTGGATTTCGCGCCGTTGCTGGAAAAACCGGACGCCCCTTCCAATGTGGCGATTCGTTGCGTACAAAAACAGGATCACGGCATTAACAAGGTGCTGGATCATCAACTACTGGAGTTGGTCTCACGGGTGTTTGACAATTTGCGTCCCATAGAAGTTCGCCTGCCCATCCAGAATACAGATCGCGCGGTTGGGGCCATGCTTGGTGGCGAGATTTCCCGGTTGTTTGGGGTGGTCGGTCTGCCCAAGGGGACCATCAAATGTCATTTTGAAGGGGTGGCTGGGCAGAGCTTTGGGGCGTTTAATGTCCAGGGGGTCTCTTTATTTCTGGAAGGGGCGGCCAACGACTACGTGGGCAAAGGGATGTCGGGAGGACGCATTGTCATTCGACCTCACCAAAAGTCCCATCTGGTGGCCGAAGAGAACATCATTGTGGGCAACACCCTATTCTATGGGGCCACAGGGGGAGTGGCCTTGATTCGCGGGGTGGCTGGGGAACGGTTTGCCGTGCGCAACTCTGGTGTCAAAGCCGTGGTCGAAGGGGTTGGGGATCACGGATGCGAATACATGACCGGAGGCGTGGTGGTTGTGTTGGGGGCTACGGGACGCAATTTCGCGGCAGGCATGAGCGGGGGCGTTGCCTTTGTGCTGGATGATCGGCGCGAGTTCGCCTCTTTGTGCAACCTCTCTATGGTGGCATTGGAGCCAGTGGAATCTCAAGAAGATCGGATTCTGCTCAAAGAGTTGGTGGAAGATCATGCAAAGCATACGGACAGTCAAGTGGCCGCCCGTTTATTAAAGGATTGGGAGGCCGCCCTGACCCGTTTTGTCAAGGTGATGCCCCATGAATATCGGCGTGTGCTGGAGGATATAAAGAAGCGGGAGCAAGCAACCAATGGGTAAAATCACGGGCTTCAAGGAAGTGGAACGGGAAACGCCACGGTTGCGGTCAGTGGTGGAGCGGGTGCGGGACTGGGATGAACTGTATCAGGATTTCCCCGTTGAGAAGCTACAAGATCAGGCGTCGCGCTGCATGGATTGTGGCATTCCGTTTTGTCATAACGGTTGCGTGTTGCACAACCTGATCCCAACCTGGAACGATTGGGTTTACAAAGGACGTTGGGAGGATGCGGTCAAGGCCATGCATCGCACCAACAACTTTCCTGAGTTTACGGGGCGCGTTTGTCCAGCTCTGTGTGAAGCCTCTTGTGTGGTGGGAATCAATCGGGAGCCGGTAGCCATTCGCGAGATCGAGAGAACCGTTGCCGAAGAGGGGTTTGCCCGTGGACTGATTGTTCCTATGCCAGCCCGTGCGCAGAGCGGCAAACGGGTGGCGGTGGTGGGATCGGGACCGGCTGGTATGGCAGCGGCCCAACAATTGACCAGAGCTGGCCATGCGGTGACGCTGTTCGAGAAGAACGAACGGGTGGGCGGGTTGCTCCGTTTCGGAATTCCCGATTTCAAGCTGGAGAAAAAAATCATTGACCGGCGGTTGCAACAGATGATCGATGAGGGATTGACGATTCGCACTGGGGTGCATGTGGGGGTTGACCTTTCGATCTCGGAGTTGCGTGAAAGTTTCGATGCCTTACTGTTGACCGGCGGGGCGGAACAGCCTCGTGATTTGCCTGTACCGGGCCGGGAGTTGGGCGGAATTCATTTTGCGATGTCATTCCTGGCGCAACAAAACCGTCGGGTTCACGGCACAGTGATCCCGGATCATGAAATCATTTCTGCTGCTGGCAAACGGGTGGTGGTGGTTGGTGGCGGTGATACTGGCGCGGATTGTGTGGGTACATCCATTCGTCAGGGGGCGGCCAGCGTTACCCAAATCGAATTACTGCCCAAACCGCCCAAAGATCGCGCTCCAGAGACCCCTTGGCCTATGTGGCCCAATGTCTTGCGGACTTCATCTTCGCATTTGGAAGGGTGTGAACGACTTTGGAGCATCTTGACCCAATCCTTTGTTGGCGAACAAGGGCAGGTCACGGGAATCCGCTGTGTCCGACTGCACTGGGCCGAACAAGAGGATGGAGGGCGTCCAAAAATGCAAGAAATTCCGGGTGGAGAGTTCTTCCTGGAAGCGGATCTGGTGTTGCTGGCTATGGGTTTCTTGCATCCGGTCAAAGCGGGGATGCTGGAGGCATTGAATGTCGCCCTGGATGGTCGGGGTAATGTACGGATTAATGCCAACTTCATGACCAGCGTACCTGGAGTGTTTGCTGCAGGCGACATGGCCACTGGACAATCGCTGGTCTTGCGCGCCATTGACAGTGGACGTAAGGCTTCCAAGGCCATTGACGCATGGTTGCGAGGAGAGAAATCGGTTTTAACCTGAAATACGTGCAGGCCTCCTTGACAGCTTTGCTAAGAATCCTCTAAAATCAAAATGCATGGAATACTTAACCAAAAGAGACACAGGCAAATAATAGGAATGGATCAATGATGGATCAAGAAGATAAACTTTCCACCTCCATGGGGGTGTTAGAACGCCGTTGGGATGAACTGGCTGGAATCATTCGTAGCCTGCGCGAACGTGTTGCCAAACAAGAGACACAAATTTCTGAAATGGAAACACAACTGCTGGAACAGCAAGAACGGCAGGATGGACTGGAAAAAGAAAAGGCGGCTGTCATTGCCAGAATCGAAGGATTGCTCGCCCGGTTCGAGGACGTGAGTGCCTGATGCCGCATTACAGTGCTGGACTTGGGAGCCATGTCTGAATCCATTGAAATACGCATACGTGGCCAAGCCTTCAAACTGAAATCTCAGGGCAGTGGAGAGTATGTTCGTGAGCTTGCTCAGTATGTGAATGATGTGATGGCACAGATGTCGCAAGGGTCTCAAGCCGCATCCAATGAACGAACGGCCATCATGGCCGCTTTGCGAATTGCGGATGATTTTTTGCAACACCGGCGGTTGGTAACGTTACAAACAGAAACCGCAAACGAGAAGATCAGCAATTTGATCGCCCAAAGCGATCAACTGCTTAAGGGATAATCCATACCAGACGGCCCCTGCAGTGTTCGTGAGGAGAGCAACCTCCTGAGCCGATAACTTATGAACCTGGGAACTGTGCCCTGATTGTAGATCGTCGCCCCTTTTTTAAGGGATTACCGGAAGCAATTATTCACAGATCCACCTTGACTAAAGGGTTCAGAGAGTGAAATCCCACGGCACATGTGGGGGCATTGGTATGAATGACTTGGCACGAATGGCCAGCATGAATGATTTAAAGGCGGCCCTGCGTCAGCATCTTCGAGATGCACGCATGCAGTTGTCCTCGGAAAGGGTCGCCACTCTCTCTTCTGCCATTGTGCGTCATCTTGTGGCGGCCCGGTTTTATCAACGGGCGCGCACAATCGGGTTGTACCATCCGACAGACAACGAAGTCGATCCCTCCTCTCTTCTCCACGATGCGGAGTGCGCTGGAAAAACCATTTTTCTCCCGATTGTCGAGAAAAAGAGACACTCTTTGCGTTTTGTGCCGTTTCGGTCTGGAGACCCCTTGCGCGTAGGGGCTTATGGAATTTTAGAACCGACTACAGATGAGCAAGGTCTGGATTGTCTACAACTCGATCTCATTTTGCAACCCCTGGTGGGGTTTGACGGTTCGGGATGTCGTCTTGGATTCGGGGGTGGATATTATGACCGGGCGTTGGCAAATTCTGGAGTATCCGGTTCATCCGCTACGGTACAAGTTGGTTTGGCCTATGGTTTTCAGGAAGTGCCGGTCTTGCCTCGTGAGCCCCATGACAGGCTTATGGAATGGGTGGTGACCGAACATGGCGTTCGCCAATTTTGAACGCTTTTTGATTCTACATTGCTCATCATACCGGCCATTTTATTGCTGGTTGATGGTCTAAACAAAGGATTTCATTCATGGATATCCTCACCTTTATCCTCGGCGCACTGTTGGGTGCCGCGATTCCTGTTTTTTTGTTATATCAATGGCGACGTCAACAGCTTCTCTCCTTTGAAGAGAGGGAAGAGCGTGTTCAATTGATGTTGCGCAATGCAGAGGAGAAAACTGAAGCTGCGGCGCGTGAAGTCGAGTTATTAACCAAAACCGAACGGTTGCGCATTGAAGAACAACTTAAAGAAAAATTTCGCGTTCGACAGGAAGAACTGGATCGACTGAAACAGCGATTCGACAAACGTGAGGAGCAGTTGGACCGCAAATTTGATCAACTGGACCAGCGTGAGAGTGATGTTGAGCGACGTCGTGTACAGATGGAACAGGAAAGTCGTACCTTGGAGAGTCGCAAGGAGGCTTGTTTAAAACAGGAGGAGGCGATTGGACGCCGTCTGGAAGAGGTGGCTGGCTTGACTACGGAGCAAGCCAAGGCGCAACTGGTGGTTGGTTTACAAGAAGATGTCCGTCGAGAATCGGCTAACTTTATCAAACGGGCCGAAGAAGAAGCCAAAGAGGGCGCAGACCGCAAGGCTCAGGAGATCATGGGAAATGCCATTCAACGATTGGCTGGAGAGTTTGTTGCGGAGCGAACCGTCACGGTAGTGGCGATCACCTCGGAGGAGATGAAAGGTCGCATTATTGGCCGAGAAGGGCGCAATATTCGTGCTTTGGAGGCTGCTACCGGGTGTGACCTGATTATCGATGACACCCCAGAAGCGGTCGTCATCTCCGGTTTCAATCCCGTGCGACGGCAGGTAGCTC
>JADFYY010000044.1:0-4326 GCA_015232825.1 Magnetococcales bacterium | reverse complement strand
GGGTGTGACCTGATTATCGATGACACCCCAGAAGCGGTCGTCATCTCCGGTTTCAATCCCGTGCGACGGCAGGTAGCCCGACAAGCCTTGGAGGAGCTAATCACCGATGGCCGCATTCATCCGGCCCGCATCGAAAGTGTGGTGCGCAAGGCCGAAAAAAATGTCAACAACGAAATTCGCGAGGCAGGAGAGCGGGCGGTTTTTGAATTGGGTCTGACCGGGATTCATCCCGACATTGTCAAACTGGTCGGAACACTGAAGTTCCGCACATCGTACACGCAAAACGTGTTGTCGCATTCGGTGGAAGTCGCTCGTTTCGCGGGCATGATGGCTGAAGAGTTGGGTTTGGATTTCAATCTGGCGCGGCGATGTGGTTTGTTACATGATATTGGCAAGGCCATGGACCATGAGGTGCAGGGTTCGCATGCGGTGATTGGTGGTCAGGTAGCCAAGAAGTACAAGGAACACCCGTTGGTAGTCAACGCCATTTGGTCGCATCACTTTGATATTGAAGCGACATCTGTCTATGGTCCATTGATCAACGCAGCGGATGCCTTATCCGCCGCCCGTCCTGGAGCTAGGCGTGAGAATGTGGAGACGTACATCAAGCGTCTGGAGATGTTGGAAAGTGTCGCCATGGAGTTTCCCGGCGTGGAGAAGGCTTTCGCCATTCAGGCGGGTCGAGAGTTGCGGGTAGTGGTCTCTTGTGAGCGGGTCAAGGACGAGGGGGCCATGCTTTTGGCCAGTGAGATTGCCGCTCGTGTGGAAAACGAGATGACCTATCCGGGTCAGATTCGTGTCACGGTCATCCGCGAGATGCGTGCCACGGCTGTGGCGCAATAACGAGGCTCAAAATCGCAAAGCCTGGGCAGACTCCCTAATTCGGGCCATGACCTCTGAACGCCAATTCGGTCCAGCCATCTCCGCTGGCCGAAATGGATACATGACCCCACGGGAAGAAGCAAGATACGCCCCTGTTCCCGTGGATCCCGCCGCCGCCGCAACAGCATCCAAAGATCCGCCCTGCGCACCAACCCCTGGCATCAAAAACAGAGCATGAGGAGCCATACGGCGCAAACGGGCTGCGGCCTCTGGATAGGTCGCCCCCACCACAATGCCCACATTGGCATATCCATGAGTTCCCACACTCCCCTCCCCCCACTGTTCCGCCAGACTGGCCATTTTTTCTGCCACACTTCCCCCCAAAGTCAGGGCTAGATCCTGCAAGTCACCAGAAGAAGGGTTGGATGTCTTGGCCAAAACAAACAACCCAGCATTCGGGTTGACCTCCTGAAACGGTCGCACCCCGTCCCGCCCTAAATAGCCATTGATGGTCAGTGCATCCGCCTGCCACGGATTGGGCGTATTGAATACCGGATGCTTGGCAGCAAGATAGGCCGTGGCATAGGCTGTTGCCGTGTGGGCAATATCATTTCTTTTGCCATCCAAAATGATGAGCATCCCCTTTTCCCGCAACCGGATCAAAGTGCGTTGCAAGGCCTTGAGTCCTGCCAAACCATACTGTTCATAAAAGGCCATCTGCGGTTTGAACCCCACCGCCACCCCGATCACCGCCTCGATCACGGCATCATTGAATTCAAACAGGATCTCTTCTAAACAATCCTCTGTGGGTTCTGCCTGCAAACGGGTTTGAAGGGCAAGAGGAAAACTCGTCACACTGGGATCCAATCCCACGATAACCCTGGATTGCAGCTTTAACGCTTGTTCAATCAGACGATCCGCAAAATGGTTCATAACGCTTCATCCCCTCTTGATTGATTATTCAAACCGTTCCACTGCGGCTTCGATCCCGTCCCATCCCCGATGCAGATCACCCGACGAGATGCAATAAGGCGGCAGCAGATAAATCACCCCACCCAACGGACGCACGATCAACCCCCGTTCCAAAAAAAACCGAATCAAACGCGGCGTAGTCGCAGAACCATAGGTTGAATCAGCCAAAACCAACTCGAAGGCCGCCACCACTCCCATCACCCTGGGTCTCTGCACACGCGAATGCGTTGCCAAAGAGGCCAAACGGTGCCGATGAATGGCCTCAATATCGGCAATATGGGCCAAGGTGTTCTCCGTGTCAAACAGCCCCAAAGAGGCCAAAGCAGCGGCACACCCCAAAGCATTGGCCGTAAACGAGTGCCCATGGGCCAAGGCGCGATCAAAGGAGTCACCCAAAAATGCGGCATAAATCTCCTCACGGCAGACAGTCACCGACATTGGCAAAAATCCACCGGTCAACCCTTTGGAAAGACAGATCAAATCTGGATCGACCCCCGCCTTTTCACAAGCAAAAAGCGTCCCACAACGACCAAAACCGGTCATCACCTCATCAAAAATCAACAAAACACCAGCAACCTTAAGCCGGGCAGCCACGGCAACCAAGAATTCAGGCCGACACATACGCATCCCCCCGGCCCCCTGAATCAGCGGTTCGACAAGCAAAGCCGCGCAGTGGGATCCATGGGTCATCAAATAGCGATCCAACGCCTCCAGGGCAGACAACTCCTTGGCCTCTACGGCATCATCCCCCTCCCAGGTCGCCGGATAGGGCAAAACGTCCACAGCAAACAGCAAAGGCCGAAAGGCATTGAAATAACCGGTCGATTGACTCGCAGACATGGCCCCGACCGTATCTCCATGATATCCCCCCTCAAAAACCAGAAACCGGGAACGATCCTCACCCGAATTAAGCCAATACTGTCGGGCCATTTTCATGGCCACTTCCACAGCCGTGGAGCCGTCATCCGAGAAAAACACCCGCGACAAGCCTCCAGGCAATTTGGCCACCAAAGCCTCAGCCAGACGTACCGCTGGTTCATGGGTAAATCCAGCGAAAATCACTTGTTCCAATTGTTCCGCCTGGGCGGCAATGGCACGGGCAATGACCGGATGGGCGTGACCATGAATGGAGACCCACCAGGAGGCGATGAGATCCAAATATTCCTGACCATCCACCCCCTTAAGCCACGCCCCGCGCCCAGAAGCAATAGGAATGGGCGGAACCGCCAATGCCTCTTGTGTATAGGGGTGCCAAACATGGGCGCGATCCAGGGAAATCAAACGATTGGCACCATTCATGAAGCGAAATCCTGGATCCAAGGGTCACACGGTAAAACATCGTCCAAAGCAGCCGAGGTCAACGGCTCCAGCCAGGGAATCTCAGCCAAAATCCGCACCTTGCCATAGTAGGCGATGGCTGCACGATTGACCGCATTGGGTAGACCGGAAAGAATCACGCCAGCCACCTCCAATTGTCGGCAACGCAAAGCTTCCAGACTTAACAAGGTGTGATTGATTGTACCCAAGGCGGTTCGCGCCACCAGCACCACAGGCAGACCCAACCGCACCATAAGATCCACCATCAACTCCCGCCCATTCAACGGCACCATCACCCCACCCGCCCCTTCCACGATCAAAGGCCGTTTACCCACAGGCAGAATAAAATCCTCCAAGCCAATAGAGACCCCATCACGGCGGGCGGATTCATGAGGGGATAACGGCGCAGTCAAACGAAAAGTCTCTTGAAAAAGGCTTTCAGGCAACACGGCTGCCAGACGTTGCACGGTTTGGGTATCGCTCTCTCCCTCCAGGCCAGACTGGACCGGCTTCCAATACCCCCCAGACCATTGACGCACCAACCACGCCGCAGCCACGGTTTTGCCCACTCCGGTATCGGTTCCGGTGACAAAAACCCCCTGACGCGAATCATTCATGCTCTTCCACCCGTTCCACATAAAAACCGGCATCTCTGATCATCTGCATCGTCTTTTCAGCGGAATGACCACCGGTATTGAGATAGCCCTCGGCAAAAAGCGAATTGGCTGGATAAAGGGCCAGAGATTCCAGGGAACGCAAATTGGCCTCGCGTCCGCCCGCTGCACGAATCTCGGCAGAGGGATTGAGAAACCGAAACAGGCACAAGGTCCGCAGACACATCGATGGCGTCAAACGGTTCTGCTCGCCGAGTTTCGATCCTGGCGCGTGGACATAGAAATTGACTGGGATAGAACGGGCATTGAGTCGGTTCAGGGTACGGGCCACCTCCACCACCTCATCTGGCCCCTCCCCCATGCCGATAATAATGCCACTGCACACCTCCAGCCCCACGGATCGGGCCGCATCCAGGGTGGCCACCCGGTCGGCATAGGCGTGGGTTTGACAAATGGTCCCGTAGCGTTCTTCTGAGGTATTTAAATTGTGGTTATAACGATCCAATCCCGCACTCTTGAGACGGGCAGCCTGATTTGGATCGATCAATCCCGCTGACAGACAGACTTCCATGGCAAAGGTGTTTTTCAAACGTGTGACCAA
>JADFYY010000043.1 GCA_015232825.1 Magnetococcales bacterium | reverse complement strand
AAGCATCACTCTTGAAACTTGTTGCAAACTTTGAATCAGTGGTTGACCGTTTGAATACATGGCCAACATCAAGCGATCATGCTGGTTAAAGGTTCTCCACCCTTCCGGGCCAAAGACTTGAAAACCTTCTTGTACTTTGTTGTCACCGCAATTCATTGAAGTGGGTTCTTCAGTGGAATTGGTACACGCTGTTAACGCATCCAAGGCCTGGGTGAATTTTTGTAAGGTTTCTTTATCCGATGCGAGTGTCGTTTTACATTCGCTCAAAGCAACCAGGAGTGGTTTTTCGTTATATGCCTTTTTTTTGGCGTCGTCATTAGGAGTACATAAAGATTTGAATTCATTCAAAAGATCTTTGCCGTTTTTCTCCCGCACCTTACAGTCTTGATCGGTGTTGTTGTTTTTATACTCGAAACGCTTGGTGTCACCATTGTAGGACACACTAGCACCAAAGGGATCAATTTCATAATCTTTCAAGGTGCCAGATTCGAAATGAACCGTGTTCCCCAATGCGCCAGCTTTGCCACTCATCTTGAAACGATACAAAGCCTTCACGTTAATCGGACTGTCACCGCACATATCCACCACCCGATAATAATAGGTGGTACGAAACCTGACTTGGTCATCTTCATTGGCTGGGTCGATGTCGGTGCGAACCTGCATGTGCGAAGGAACCGCGCATCCGGCTAGCATCGAACTCAGTATCACCAATAAGGGCCACTTTTTTTTCCTGGATCGTTCTTGCTTGAACATATTGTAATATCCTCCTGTTGGTTTGCATTGACAGATAAGCAATAGTCCATTTTATGTCGGGTCAAATGTTAGAATCAAGTTTTTTTTATGTAAAATTTTGACCTTCGATAATGAATAATTTTTTTATAAGTTGTAAATGAATTGTAAACAAATTGTAAATGAATTGTAAATGAGTCTCCTGATTATGGTTTCGGCACTCCTGGGGAGGCGGCGAACCGCCTCCCCAGACCCCTCCACCCTTTTTTTTTAATAATTCATGATTTGGATCGGTGGCTTGAGTGGTTTTTTTTGTTGGGATTAACTTTTGTTAATCAGACAGAGAGTCAGATCGGAACCGAATAATGGCGCGTCGGTCCTTTTTGGTAGGACGTCCGCCGGGGAGTGGGTGGGGTTCGGAACGCAAGGCTAAGGCAACCATCTCGCGCTTCTGGCGGCTGGATTCGCTCTCTTCGTAGAGGGTTTGGGCCACAGAAGCCGGGCCGCGATAGATGGACAAAGCACGCACCACAACTTCGTAAACAAAGGCCTCTTTGCGAATGACCAATTGGTCTCCTACCTTGAGGTCACGTCCAGGTTTGGCTCGCAAGCCGTTGACGTGAACCTTGCCACCGTTGGCAGCCTCGATGGCTAGAGAACGGGTTTTAAAAAATCGTGCCGACCAAAGCCATTTGTCCAGACGCACTGGTTCGGCAATATCCGGGTCAGGTTTCATGGGATCCCTTGCGTAACTCGGTGATCATTGTCTGAATGGTTGCACTCAGTTGCGATAGGTCGTCTGACTCCCACCCATCTGGGATAGAGGGAAGATCTTGAAAAGGGGTCATGCCTTTTTCGGGTTGAACCATTTGGACTGCAACACTCGCAATCTGTTGAATCGTTCCAAGCTGGTCAGCCACATCACCCATGCGCTGTAATCTGTTTTCTGCTGCGGAGGTCATCCAGTTTCTGGCTATTTCTTGCAGCATGGAGGAGAGGTCGGCTACCTGTCGGACTACCTCTACCGCGTCGTTGGATAATGTACTCATTTGATTGGCCATGGCCATAACCATTTCCCCTTGTTCGTTCATGGCTATGAGCGTGTCGTTGTTGGCGGTTCCGATCCGTTCTAGCCCCTCACGAACTTTATTAGAACGCTCCTGCACCTCTTGGGTGTTGCTGCGGATCTCTTCGGTTTTGGTAGAAATCATCTGAGTGGCATCTGCAGTTTGACGGGCCAACGCTTTGACCTCGTTGGCCACCACGGCAAATCCCTTACCCGCATCTCCGGCCCCGGCGGCCTCAATGGAGGCGTTTAAGGCCAGCATATTGGTCTGTTCGGCAATGTGGTTGATGATATCTACCACCGCACCTATCGCCTGGGCCGAGGTGGAGAGTCGATTCATCACCTCTTGGTCGTCATGAGAAAAATGAATGACAGCAAGGGACTCTTCGTTGGCCGTGCGACAGCGAACACGCACCGATTCCAAGGCCGAAGAGATTTTTTCCACAGCCTCGGTAGTTTCGCGTATCTTGAAATGAAAAAGTTCCGCGTTTTGGTGCGTCAGAGTGGCATGATCACTGGCACGTTGGGTGGTACTGACCACTTCATGGAATTCACCTTCGGTTTGTTGAATCTCTTGGATCAGGGTGGATAGATTGGCGACCGTCGTATCCACAGTGAGAGTGAGCTGATTCAGTTGTCCAGAGGTTGCTTGCGATGCGTCACGCATCGATTGTGTCAGATCGTTAACTTGTTGAAAAAGAGTGCTTACTTGATTTTCTCGTTCATTCAAACGGGCCTGATAGGCTGCGATGGTGTTGACCATTTGGGTGATTTTGGTGTTGATCTGGACCAGACGGTCCGCAATATCTGCTCGTTGACTGGCCTGAACTGCCCGGCTATCCAGTAGAGAAACAAGGGTCTCTTCCATATCCTCATTGGGTGAGGTACTCGCCTGGATGATTTTGACCAAACGAAGCATGGGACGAAGGGTATTTCGAATCAAAAGCCAAGAAAAGCCGCTGCCGATCAACAAAGCCAGCACGACTAGCCAGGGAGCTATGCCCAGACCGGGTGGTACAGTTTTGGGAGGAGTGGTTGCAGCCTCAGCCGAAGCGACCAACCCAGACAACAACGCAGATAACCATCCAGAATCCTCATGCATGGTCTTAAAAGAGGTCGGTGCTGGTGGTAACAGATGTTCCAGAATCTCTTGGACTAAACGTTCCGCTAACAGGGCTGGTTTGTGCAAGACGCGGTCATCCGGTTGGGTTGGTGGTGTGGGAGTTGTCGAGGTTCCCTCGCTTTGCACCATTTTTTCCATGGCCTGTTCATAGGCCGTAAGGTCGGCTTGTAGTGTCTCTTGGGTGGATTTGTCGAGGGGGGCGGCGTTTAAACCGGTACGAACCTTGTTAAGCTGTTCCTTGAAACGGACGATGCGGTCACGATTGCCATCGAGCAGCCAGCCAGCCTCCTCCATGCGGGCTCCCATGAAGAGATTCCAAACTTCAGGAATGCGATGAGTTTGAAGGAATTTTCCCAGGTGTTCGGCGGAACTGTTTAATTGAAGGGTGTCTTGGAGCGTGCCAATATATTTGCGATTGTTGGTTTCAAAGCGCGTAAAGGCGGCCTGATAGGCCTTGGCCAGCTTGCTTAACTCGTCATGAATCGCGGGTTGCAGAGGGATTGTATCGAGTTCCTTGAGCAACTTTTGGCACGTTTGATCAAATTGCAGCCGATATTTGGCCTTCCAATGGAGGCGGTACTCCTTTTCAGATAAGCGCAAATTGGAGACTAGGCTGTTTATGGAATCCAAATTGTACAAAGAGAGCTTTTGTTCCAGGCTCTTGGCTGTGGCTGTGAGAGTGGCGCGGATGGCATCGGTTGCAACCGGGGGTGAAGCGGGTATTGCAGATTGACGAAGCTTGGCGTATTCCTGAAACCCGGTTCGCCAAGCCGTCAAGGCGGCCAGGATGGCAGAGAGTTGTTGCGGCTTGTTTGGCTCTAGCGTAAAACTTTCCAGAGATTTGCCAATCAGGGCATCGAATCGCTGTGCCGTCTCAGGGGTGGGTTGATCTATGAATGTCAGTTGAATCTCTCTGGCTTCGTGGAGCAGTCGTAGCAAGGAGAGGGACGGCTTTATCCATGGGTGGACGAAAGGGGAGGGGGGGGTGGGGATCTAGCACCTTGGCGGGAGGGGGAGGCGGTTCGGATTGGATTTTAGCCAGTTGGGCCTCACGCTCTGTCAGGGTTGTTCTGGTTTGCGCGAGTGTCTGTTCCAGTGCAACAAGTTTTTCCTTGAGACGGCTATCTTGGACCGGGATTTGGTCCTGATTGACCGGTTGCGCGTTGTGATGACGGGTCTCTTCCAATGCCACGTGATAGAGTATGAGGGCGATCAGCAATAAAAGTACAGGAAGACCCACGGCCAGTCCGATCTGGCTGGCGATCCCAAGACGATTGAAATGGTTGGTCATTCTCATTGGTTGATTACCCGTTTGGCAAGAGTGGCGCATTGCGGAAGGCAGGATAACAGATTTTTCAATTCAATACATCCCGATGCATTTTTGTCAGAGAGGTTTTATTCTTCATTTTAGGTGTCACTGTTAACTGGGGATTGAAGAGCATGAAATTGAGTTCTCGTGATTTTTCGCTTCGTTTGCAAAAGGAGGCTCCCCCTGCGGCAATCTTGTTTTATGGACAGGAGCAGGGGCTGGCCTCCCGTCAGGCCGCATTGGTGCGGCGGGCGGTTTTAAAGGAGGATGAAGAGGAGATGGACGCCGAGACTTTTCATGGTGGCGACTTGGATCTTGGACGGTTTTTGAGTGGTTGCAACGCTTTTCCTTTTTTTGCGCGTCGTCGGGCTGTTTTGCTCAAGGAGGCGGAGCAACTCTCGGTGCCTGCGCGGGACGCACTGTTGGCTTATCTCAAGTCGCCATCCCCACGGTCGGTGCTGGTGGTTCTGGCCGCTCCTCTGGAGGCGAAACACCTTTTGAGAAAAGGGTTTGAAACCCACGCGACCGCTTGGTGTGTACCCTGTTATCCATTGGAAGGGCGGGAACTTTTGGTCTGGATCCGTACACGGTTGCGGGATGCGGGGTTTGCTGTGGAGGAGGATGCGGTCACTCTTTTGGGAGAACGCCTGGAAGGGGATGCCCGCAACGCAGAAGCTGAATTGGAAAAACTGGTGCTGTTCCTGGGCGAACGGCGTCGAGTGACTTTAGATGATGTTCTGGAGTCGATTGGGGGTTCTGGCATGCAGAACGGCTTTGCCTTGGCTGCGGCTGTGTTTGCGGGTCGGGTGGATGCGGCCTTGGCGATTCTAGATCCGCTTTTGGAAGGGGGCGAGGAACCGTTGGCATTGTTGGGATTGTTGACCCAACGGTTGCGGCGATTGATTCAGGGGGCTCACCTGTTGGCCTCAGGGGACGATCCAGAAATAGTTGCCACTCGGTTGCAAATTTTCTGGAAGGAAAAGGGTGAATTTTTTGCGCAAGCGCGGGGAATTGCCCCACGACGTCTGGCCAATGGCCTGATGCGGTGTCAGGAAGCGGATCAGGAGTTGAAGAGCGGCGGGGTTCCTGGCCGAGTTATGGAACGTTTGGTGATGGGATTGGCTCAGGGAGTGAGTGGGCGTCAAGCATCTGGCTTCGCACCATCACGAACAGCAGCAGAACCCCGATAATGCCAATGGCCGTAAAAGTGAAGACGCTCCCTTGGATAAAGTCGTAAGCACTGCCGCCTAGAATCGGGCCTACACTGCGTCCCAACGCACTCATAGATTGAAACAGTCCCATCATCACCCCTTGCAAGGCTGGATCGGTGTTGAGGCTGGCAAGGCTGGAAAAGCTTGGATGAATCAATCCGCTTCCCAAGGCAATGAGTCCCAAGGCCGTGAGAACCAGGAGCCATGTTCCGGGTTGCAGAATCATTAGGCCCAAAATTACCAGCAGCAATCCGATCATGGCGGACTTTTTTTCGCCGATTTTGGGAACCAAGCGTCGCACCACGCCGCCCTGAGTAATCACGGCAACCACCCCGACAAAGGTAAAAACCCAGCCTGTTGTGGTCATGTTCCAGTGCAATAAATCCTGTCCCCACAAGGGGAGCGTCACTTCAAAGGCGGAAAAAAGGGTGATGAATCCCCCCATGAGCAGACAGACGATCCAACCTCCTGGAGAGTGATGCAGGATCTTCAAAGGGGTTGTGGAGAGCAGTGGGTGAGCAAGAGAGGTGCGAAGGGTGAAGTCGGTTTTCGGGCGTGTTTCAGGAAGATAAAAAAAGGCGGCTCCAGCATTAAGACCGGTGATAAGGGCGGCAACCAGGGGGGCGGTTTCAATGCCATAGCCAGCCAGCCATCCCCCAAAGGCTGGCCCTAGAATAAATCCCAAGCCAAATGCGGCACCAATCAGGCCCATGGCCTTGGAGCGTTCCTTGGGCGTAGAGAGATCCGCCATGGCGGCTTGGGCCACAGCGATATTGGCTCCCATGACGCCAGCGGCGGTCCTGGCGGCAAAGAGAACCCACAGTGTATTGGCCAGTCCATAGATCACATAGGAGAGCGTGGAGCCGATCAACCCCATGAGCAGCGTCGGACGGCGTCCAATACGATCCGAGAGCCATCCCCAGTAGGGGGCGCAGATGAATTGCATGATGGAATAGCTCGCCATCAGCCAGCCAATTTGGGCGGGTGTGGCTGCAAAGCGTGGATCTGTCGCATAAAGGGGCATGAGAGGCAAGACCATGCCAAACCCCAGCAGATCCAAAAAAACAGCCACAAAAATAATTCCGGTAGATGCGCGTGGTCTCATGGGGTTTTGAGTGGTTTCCTCGATGACAATGAAAGGATCTGTAAACACCAGCGAGGTACTCTATCCTTTCTATTGGGATTTGTACAATCTGAATTTTATATTTTTCTCTGCCAAGTTAGGTGAAAAATGGTTCGCCCTGCATTCACTCCTTTGGTTTCAAAACGGGTCTCTTGCCAGAATTCCGGTTGCGGCGCAAAGGGTTCAGGGGCGGCAAGGTTGATGAAGTCATGATGAGTTTCCAGGGTATGCGCCATCCAATGGGCATACTCCTCCCAGTCTGTGGCTAACGTTAACATTCCGTTGGGTCGCATCCGTTCTGCCAAAAGGTCGAGGAATTCACTCTGGATGATGCGGCGTTTATGATGGCGTTTTTTGGGCCAGGGATCGGGAAAGTTGATAATGACCCAATCTAGGCTGCTCGGTGGTAGGTCGTCACGCAAGGCCAATCGGGCGTCGTCTGGGAGAATGGAAACATTGGTGATGGCATCCCGCTCCAGACGCTTGATCAAGGCTGCCATCCCTTCTTGAAATACCTCCGCCCCGATAAAGCGGTCTTGAGGGTGGAGGGCCGCAAGAGGGGCGAGAAATTGCCCATTGCCAAAACCGATCTCTAATATCAGTCGTGCTTGCAAGGGGTCCGCTCCTAGGCTCTTAAGCAGGTTCTCCCGATCCGTACAATCGGGAAAGCGGTAAAGAGGTAGGGTCTGATCGAGCCAGATTTTTTCACGAGGGGTCAGAAAGCCCCGTTTGCGTCCATGGACTTTGGGTTTCCAGGGGCTAGGTGGCTGGTTTGATGGGGGGGGGAGATTATCTGTCACTTAGATATCCTTGATTGGATGAATAACCAGGTTCTTTGACTCTTGCCATGATTTTAGCAGGTTGCTCACAACTGACCAAGTGTTGTATCTTTAAATGAAACAGTTGGTGTGCCATTTTCCTTGGTGAGACTCCTTAGTTTGGTAAGGGTTGAAAATATGTCCAAATTAGATGAACAGGTCATTCAAAAATTAACGGATGATGGCGTTTCGGAACACGAAAGCCAAGCCTCCTTCGCATCTGAAACGGTATTTTCTTGGCTAGGGAATCGTTTAGGGATTTTCTCGGTGGGATGGGGGCTTGGAGGTGTCCTGGTCACCATGATCGCCTTGCTGTTGTTTTTGATTATGCAATCTGCCAACCAAAACGCACGGGAAGTCGGACTGGCAGGTGTAGCTATGAAACATCTTCAGGCTATCAGTCAATTGAAGATGGATGTCCAACAAAATGGAGGCTCTCCTTCTGACCAGACTAAGCAATTTGTTCAGTTGGAGGAGATTTTGCAACAAATCCAACATTTGACACACGGTGTCCAGGAAGAGATGCTTGGTTTGCCCCCTACAGCCGATCATTCGTATTTTCAATTGGAATTGGTGAAGATCCTTCAGGAGTGGAAGGACAGTCGTGGCGATGTTATCCCTTTGCTGGTTAATCTGGAAAAAATATTAAAAGAAATTGTTGTCAATATTCAGGGGCACACCCAGGAAAATTTTCATCGGTTACAGCAGTGGGGTTATGTGATTTTGGGTGTTGGGGTTGTGCTTATGGGGTTGATGGGGTGGTTTTTACGCCATCTACAACGCCATATTTTGGCATTTATGGTGCAAATGATTCGTGTGGAGCGTAATAACCTTCTGGATGTGCGGTTGAACGAAACTTCTGGTGGGCGGGAACTTAACGCCATGGCGGTTTGTTTTAATCTGATGTCGAGCGAACTGCATCAGCAGTTGCAGTTGATGGTACGTGAGACCTTGCTGGTTACACACATTATCAATGAATTGCGTGAAAGTCATCGCTGGCTCAAGGTGGATGCCAGCGTTAGTCTGGAGATGGTGAAGCGGATAGTGGGCGAGAACGCTCGCATTGTGGAGAATATTCGTGGTCTGAATGAGGCGTTCAACCGCTCTACCAGACAGGGTCATGATGGAGTGGTTGCCACTGAAGCGTTTTTTCAAGAGATTGAAAGTGTTGCTCAATCCATTGAGAATACGGCACAAAGTGTCAGCACGATTACCGCCGAAGTTGAGTTGATGGACAAGAGTATCAACGGTCTCAACAACGCCATGGCCAAGGTGGCTGGCGTGGTGACAGGGGTGTCAGGTTCGGTGACGGAGTTAAACCAGGGAATGGAGGGGGTGCGTGAGGTGTGTCAGGTCACCCGTCAGCAGTCGGAGGCGGCCGCAGAGATTGCCCATCAATCCACCAATGCCATGGAGCGATTTAATGCGGCGGCCCGTGAGATTCATTTTATTGTTTCAGAGATCACCGACATTGCTGCCCAGACCAACATGCTGGCCTTGAACGCTTCCATTGAGGCGGCTGGGGCCGGGGAGGTTGGTAAGGGATTTTCGGTGGTGGCCAACGAGGTCAAGGAGTTGGCCCGTCTGACGGCAACGGCAACCGGTTCTATTTATGATCGGGTGACGGCTCTTGCTCAGGCCTCCAGCGAAGCGCAGGGTGCGGTTAATGGGATTGTCGAGGTCATCGGCACCATTCGCAGTGCCATTCAGACCATCGATGACAGTACCAGCCATCAGGCGGACTTGACCGGACGCATTGAAAAGGCCATGAGCGAAGTTGCATCCGTCGTTGGCGAGGCGAATGACCTTTCTATGGAATTGACCAGTGGTTCTGGTAAGGTGTTTGGGGCGGTTGATGAGGCATCGGCCTACACCAGAGGCGTGGCTCAGGTGGCAGAGAGAATGGCCGATTCGGCCCGGCAGTTGGTGGAAGGGAGTGGTGTCATGCAGAGTGCGGCGGATAGTGTCTTACAGGTGGAACGCACAGTCCTGGATGCCGCTCATCACATTCAAGGAGAAATTGACGCGCTCTATCGGCAGGAGATGTTGGCACAAAGCAATACCTATCATGTGGCTTTTGTTGTCAATGAACTGGAACGGGTGGGAGATTATTTGCAAAAAACCACGGAGGGTGTGGTTCTTCAGGAACGTTGGGGGAGTGGGTTTACGGGTAGTGACATCAAAATTATCCATTTGCGCTGGTTGGGTAGATTGGTTGCACATCTGCGTGGCAGTGTTGTGCTGGAAGAGGCCCAGGTGCGGGATATGGGGCGTAGCAAGGTGAGTCAGTGGCTCAACGGGTTGGCAAAGGAGGGAGATGTCACCCCAGAGAAGTTGGAGAGGCTGCGGGAACAGTTTCTACAAAGCCATCAACTGGGCGGGGAGATTGTGGCTTTGGTCAATCAGGGAGATCATGCCTCGGCCTTGGAACGCTTGTCTGTTATGGAACAGTGCCGGGAGGAGATTTTTGTTTTGATTGATTCTTTGGAGAAGGAGGAGATGGAGGCGTGATCGGGTGTTTTTGGATTGTGAACGCATTCTCTTTTTGGAGTATTTTTTATGTCTTTAAAAGTTCTTGATAGGTTGAAAGAGTTAGAGGCTAATGAAAATATTATTTATTTAATTCAGGAGATTGAAAAGAATAATGAGTTTTTGCAAAATTTAAAGCATTTGATTGTTTTTGTCGGTAATGTTGGAGTTGGGAAGTCATCCCTGATTGGTGTGGTCGCCGACCTTCTCCTTGCGCCGATCAAGAGTGTTAAGGAGATCAAAGAGCATTCAATTTTGGATACTGGATCGGGGAGAACCACGGTATGTGAGGTTCGTATTCAAGCGTCCGACGGTAACGATGCGAAAGTGGGTTTGCTGAGTGAGCCATTCACTGAAGATGAAATGATAGAAGAAATTTCATTGTATGCTGAGATTGAGTATAATCGATTTAATAAAATTTCAAATAAGGATGACAATACAAGTCCAATAGCTTTAGAGATTCGGCGTGCGATTTGTGGCATGACGGGCTATGTTGAACGCCCGGTGCGCCCGATTGATGCGGTCATCTCGAATTATCCCTCTTATGATCAATTCGCTCGACATCTGATCGAATGTGCCAGATTGCCTGAACGAAACAGGGTTGATTGGTGGTGGAATGCTCATACGGTAGAGAATTTGATGGAACTTAAACGTTGTTTTGCGGCAATCAATCATGGCAAGGAACCGCTTGCAATGTTGCCAAAGAGGATGACCGTTGTAGTTCCTGATCCTCTCCCTGGCTGTAAGACCTTTGATTTTACACTGATAGATACCAGGGGATTGGATCTTACGGGAACGCTCTCAACGCGGGAGGATCTGCAAAATTATTTTAGAGATGAACGAGCATTAATCATCCTGTGTGTTCCTTTTAACGATGCCCCAGGGGAGAGTATGCATTCCTTGTTAGGCATGATGGTCGAAGATGCGGAACTGCGTTTGGCGATTCCACGTATACTTTTTTTGTTGTTGGATCATGGAAATGCGGAAGGTGTTCATGGTGCTGAGGGTGATCGGGAGAGTGGGCAAGATCTAAAATGTGATGAGTGTCATCGCGTATTGGATGACTTGAATTTGCCTCTGGAATTTGATCAGAGGCAGTTTATCGCCTTTGATGTACTGCAAGATGATCGCAGTCGATTGGTAGCCAGCATCAATGATCGTGTTGTTCATTTGCGTCAGACCGTTGAAAGTCAACTCAATGCACGGCTTGCAGAGGCGCAGCAGTTTATAGAGAGTCATAATCGCCAGGATCAGAAAGTTTTGTTACTCCGCACGAGGGTTGATGATGCGCTACGCGAAACGCTGATTAACCATTTGCCTGCCGAAGATCCTCCTTTGCGTGATCCACTGGAGGGACTTTACAAAGGCATCCGTGTTTCTTATGCCGCAGTCGTGTATGCGACTTGCCGACGCCAGGGTGTCTATAGAAATTTGAATTTGTATGCAGCCGTATTTTCTGAAGCGGCTAGGGCAGCAACAGCGTGGCTGGATGATTTAATCAAAGCGGTTCATCAGACGTTGGATGACTTTGAAAGGGATCAAGTATTTAAAAGTGTTGAAGATCATATAAAATTGCGAAAAAGGCAGTACACGGATGCACGGATTAAATTGATTCGTTCTTATGCAGATCGGGTCCATGAGGATGTCTGGAAGTTGCTTGTCAATGACCAAGTCTGGGATTTATGTAAAGATGAATGGGGAAAAGGCAAAGGCTTTATAAATAGAGTCATTGATCATCTGGAAGATTGGTCCCGCAGGCAACAGAAACTGACGGCCCACGAAAAAACCAATGCAGAGACGATTATTCCATTGATGAATGAGATTTCCCGACCGATTCAGTCTCCACGGTTTACGCTTCATGTGCGCAATTTGCGTGCTTTGGGTCGGGTAAACTTTCGACCAGAGCCGTTGAGTGTGATTGTTGGTGCAAATGGGACAGGTAAAACAACGCTTTTTTTAGTGTTGCGGTTGTTACGTATAGCCTATGAGCGTGATTTACCAGAGGCTGTGAGCATTATGCTGAATGGTAGCAGCAATCTGATTTCTTTTGGGAGTACCACAGATGAAGTGGTGGAGCTTGGTCTGGACATTGGCGATGTGTGTTGGCGAGTTCAACTGACACCTAGGGACGGCACGGTGGATTATTTGACCAGTGAGCGTTTATGGGATCTAAAGGGTGAGATTTTTTTGCGTGACAGCTTGGGAACCTTTTTTTATCGGGGAGAGAGGATCGCGCCAAGTGTTAAATTGGGTTTGCGGGTGTTGATGGATAAAGGGGAGTTCGATCCTGCACTTCGTACTATCGCATCGTTTCTTCAACGTATTGTTGTCATTTACGACCCAGATCTGTACTCTTTACGTTCGGGATCAAAAGCTTCGGATAACCGCATCTTGGATGTGCGTGGCACCAATGCCCTTGCTGTGTTGCGCTATTGGTATCAGGATCGAAAAAATCGACACCGTTATGAGTTTGTGATTGACGGACTCAATAGCGCGTTTCCTAATACGTTTGAGGCATTGGATTTTGAGGAAGCTGGTAACACTTTGGTGGCGAGAATCTATCGTCCTGGTTCGGAACGTCCCACTCCTTTGGCCAACGAGGCCAATGGGGTTTTGCAACTCCTTGTTTTGTTGTGCGCTGTGGCGAGTGCTGAGGACGAAAGCATCGTGGCTATCGACGAACCGGAAAATTGTCTGCACCCTTATGCCGTGCGAGCCTTTTTACGTTGTGCATCGCGATGGGCAAAACAACATCATTTGACGATTCTGTTGGCTACGCATTCAACGGTTTTGCTAGACGAATTCAATGCAATGCCAGAACGGGTATACGTCATGAAGGTTGGCGATACAGCAGACTCCATGCCGACGTCACTGGATAAGCTTTGCAATCCTGACTGGCTCAAAGAGTTTATGCTGGGTGATTTATACAGAAATGGGGAAATCGGTAGTAATGAGGATGATGCATGAGCAGCAGTGCCCGGATCAAGTTGATCGTGACCGGAGATATGGAAAAGGGAGCTATATGCGATTTCCTCAAGAGATTTTTTCCCGGTATGCGCAATGACCAGAAGGTGATTTGGGATTCGTCCAAGATTGGTGGCGTCACTACTCATAGACTTGAACCAGCAAAGAAATTGTACGATCCCATGAAGAGATTGGTCAAAGCCATGATTGCTGAAGCCATGATCGGTAAAACGGGCAGACCAGCCGATTTGGTTGTGGTCTTGGATGATGTGGAATTGAATAATCTTGGGCAGGAGAGTGTTGTTGCTCAGGTGTTAAAAAATGCGGTAGAGGATGAGTTAGTCCAGCGTAATTCTGCCACTCGTACAGTTCTTCGCGATAAATGCTCATTTTACCTGTTCAAGCCCATGGTGGAGGCTTACCTGTTTGGCGATGCCAATGCATTGGAAATCGCTTGTGTTCAGGCTCCCCACAATCCCCGGTTGGTCCATCCCACCGATGTGGAGCAATTTGAAACCAACGATCCTGCTTATCTTATTCACTGTAAACAAGAAAATAATACAAAGAAACAGAAAGATAATGCGCCTTGGTGGCGCGAGGAGTGTCACGCCAAACACTATTTGGAACATTTAACTAAGGGATCATACAAAGAGACGGATCATGGAAAAGAGGCACTCAAGGAGATTAATTGGAAAAATGTGCCAAAATGCCACAGCGACATGCCGATTATTCGTTCATTGTTTCAGGATATTTCAGACTGGTTTGGTATTCCAAACCCGCTCGGTGCGGGTAGTTTTGATCCGATTTTTTATCCAGCAAACCCTGTTAACCGGTCCAATCTTTTGTTGCGGAATCTGTAACTGGTTAAACACTAAAAAGGTCTATCATGGTGCCACCAAAAAAATCCATTATTGACGGTCCTAAGCGTGTGATTGATTGGTTTGATCAACCAGACGACTCCCCCGATGTTCTGTTGCAAAAGCAGATGTATGCAGGCTGGCGTCCTCTAGAGGAGAATGCCCCACCGGTCAACAAGAGGGTGCTGGTGAGCGATTGTAAGGAACTGGCATTGGCAAGGGTGGATGCCAAGGGAGTTCTGACCGTGGATACGAAGGATGATCTGGTTCCGACCCATTGGTTGCCACTTCCATCGCCCCCTGAACCGGTCGTGCCCAGTGGTGGTCAATCGATCTTTAAAATCAGACAATCCTGGAGAAGGTATTGAGGCTCCGGGGGATCCCGGAGCCGGAGCAAAATGAGCCGATTAGTTGCCCGATGTGTATTCGGCCAACATAACCGCCATCATGTCTTTGACGCGGAGTTTCTCTTTTTTGAGTCGCTCCAGATCGAATTGATTCCGTACATCGCGGGTATCGTCAATTTCGTTTCTGAGTGCTTCGTGTTTGTCGTGTAGATCACGAAATTTTTTGCTGGATTTTAAAAGTTCATTGACGGCCTGTAATTGATCTTCAAACATCTCTTTCTCCTTGTGCTTTTTGTTGACTTTGTTATCCAGCCGGGTCTGGGGGCAGGGTGCCCATCTGTCCAGAGCGGATGGCCTCGCGGGCAAGCTGATCGGCCATTTCATTGCCGGGGTTGCCTGCGTGTCCTTTGATCCAACGCCATTCCACCTTGTGCTTCAAGCAAACAGCCTCCAATCGTTTCCATAATTCCGCATTCAGGACCGGTTTGCCATCCTTTTTTTTCCAACCACGCATTTTCCAGTTTTCCAGCCATTGGGTGATGCCATTTTTGACATAAATGGAATCGGTGTTGAGTACAACCTGGCAAGGCCGTTTCAGAACTTCCAAAGCATGAATGGCCGCAAGCATTTCCATGCGATTATTGGTAGTCTGAGGGGAGAATCCTGACAGGTTTTTCTTGTGATGTCCGTATTCCAACAACGCGCCCCATCCACCCGGACCAGGATTGCCGCTGCACGCGCCATCCGTGTGGATATGGACTTCAGTCAAAGAGGGGGGTATCGGTGGTGGTGAGTCGATTTCCAAATCCATGGAGTGCATGTCCGTTGGCTGTTTTGTTTCAAGTTAAAGTTGATTATACTCGGTTGAGAGTTCATTTGACATCGTCAGTTTAAGGAAAGGGGAGAGTATGGGCAAGGTTCTGGTTACAGGGGCAGCGGGTTTCATCGGTTCTCAACTGGCGTTGCGGTTGCTCGAACGTGGTGATTCGGTGGTTGGGTTGGATAATTTGAATAATTATTATGATGTTAATCTCAAACTGGCCCGTCTTGCCCTCTTGACTGGATATCCAGGATTTCAATTTGTCAAAATGGATCTGGCGGATCGTGACGGCATGGCCGACCTTTTTCAACGCGAAAGGTTCGATGGCGTGGTCAATCTGGCCGCTCAGGCTGGGGTACGTTATTCGCTGGAAAATCCCATGTCCTATGTGGATACCAACCTCGTTGGATTTGCCAATGTGCTGGAGGGGTGTCGTCATACTCAGGTTGGGCATCTGGTGTTCGCTTCATCCTCATCGGTGTACGGGGCCAATGAAGCCATGCCTTTTTCTGTGCATCAAAACGTGGATCACCCCCTCTCATTATATGCCGCCTCCAAAAAGGCCAATGAACTGATGGCTCACACCTATGCCCATCTGTTCCGTCTGCCGGTTACGGGATTGCGTTTTTTTACGGTTTATGGTCCCTGGGGACGGCCTGACATGGCGTTGTTTTTGTTTACCCGCGCCATTTTGGAAGGACGACCTATCGATGTCTTCAACCATGGGCAGATGCGTCGGGATTTTACCTATGTGGATGACATCGTGGAAGGAGTCATACGGGTTTTAGATCGGATTCCCGTACCAGATCCAATGTGGTCTGGTATGCAGCCGGATCCATGTTCTAGTTCGGCCCCTTATCGGCTTTATAACATTGGCAACAATCAGCCAGTTGAGTTGATGGAATATATCGCGGCCCTAGAGGAGGCCTTGGGAATGCCTGCGCGTAAAAATATGTTGCCCATGCAGCCGGGAGATGTGCCAGCCACTTGGGCCAATGTGGATGACCTGATGCGTGATGTGGATTTTTGTCCTGCAACTCCAGTACGAGAAGGGGTTCGGCGGTTTGTGGCCTGGTATCGGGAATATTATGGCGTGTCGTGCGCTGCTATTTCTTGACTTGTAATAGGGCCTCAGGTGCGCCGTTGTAATCCGCACGGTGAATTTTGATGCCCAGTTTGGTGCCGTTCGCACTGACTATCGTGCAGGGGTAGTCCGCAGGACGACCAAAAAAGACCACCTTGAGCGTACCTTCGCTTCCTGCCTGGATTTCGGGTGGTTCGCCGGTTACGGTCATGGAAGCTCCACCGAATCCCATGTTATCGGCTGTTCCATAAAGTTCACGGCCATCGGCTAGTAATAGGATGACGGAATTGTGGAATGCAAACCGTTCATGGCGTCGTCTTTGATTGGTCTCATCGGACATGGTGGCAGATCCTTGAAAGTTGAGTAAACTGGATTTTTAATAATTTTTTCATCCATTGTCAACCCCTCCTAAGTCAGTCAGCAGGGTGATAGCCTGGGCTGCGATCCCTTCGCGGCGTCCTGTGAAACCCAGTTTCTCGGTGGTCGTGGCCTTGATATTGACCTGTGTGGGGGAAATATTCAGAATATCAGCAATCGTCGTGATCATGGTCGGGATGATGGCCGCCAGACGGGGAGCCTCGCAGATGACTGTGGCGTCCAGGTTGGTCACGCCATATCCCCGTTCTTGTAAGGCACGATTGACAGAGCGTAAGAGATCCTTGCTATCGGCTCCCCGGTATTGTGGGTCGGTATCGGGAAAATGATGGCCGATATCTCTCAATCCAGCGGCTCCCAGCAAGGCATCCATGATGGCATGCAGCAGGACATCCGCATCCGAGTGGCCCAGCAACCCCTGATCGTGAGGAATGGGGATGCCACCAAGAAACAAGGGACGATCCTTGGTGAAGCGGTGGACATCGAATCCTTGACCAATGCGCATTTTCATGGTGGGTTTCCTTGTGTGTAGAAAGTGTTCCGCCAAGGAGAGATCTTGGAGGCGGGTGATTTTGAGATTCTCTTCGTCGCCTAGAACTGTAAAAACCGGATCGCCAGCCTGTTCCGATAGGGAGGCGTCATCCGTACCCAGAAATCCTTGTTGTTTGGCCTCCTGGTGACGCTGCAACAATCGGCCATAGCGGAATAGTTGCGGGGTTTGGATGCGACGGAGCGTTGAACGATCCAGAGTTTCTTGGATATGATTCGATTCGTCTACCATTTTGATGGTGTCATGGATTAAAATGGCGGGAATGATGACATCCGCTTGGTTTCTGGCTTGGAACAGTCGGTCCAGAAGTTCCTGACTGGGCAGGGGGCGTGCGCCATCGTGGATGCCCACCCAGGCCTGATCTGACAGTTCGAGGTGGGTTAAACCATTAAAGACCGATCCCTGGCGTTCGGCTTCGCCAGGAACTGGAGGCAATAGTTTGGGCCAATTGGCCAGATAAGGCCCCATAATCGCATGCCAAAGGGCATCGCCATCGGGAGCGATAACGGGTAAAATGGTTTGAATCAGGGGATGGGCGTGCAAACGTTCCACCGCATGGGCCAGGATCGGACGGCCTGCAAGGTTCTGGTACTGTTTGGGCAACGCCCCGCCGAAGCGTCGGCCTTGACCGGCGGCAACGACGATCATGGTCACGGGAGCAGTGGATGAGGTCATTGGTTTGAATACTCCGTCTTCGGGTTGCAGGGATGAAACGGCATCCTTTGGTAGGGGAAAAAGGCGGCGGCGTCAACCGGTAAAACAAACACCAAAAAAAAGGCACAGACCATGGATTACCAATTTTTGGCAGCGACTGGGTTGTACGCTTTGGCGGCCATCCTGATCACCTATCACCAGTTGCGTGAGAGTTCTCATCATTCCATCGTGGTTTGGTGGTTGGTGGCTGTGGGCTGGGTAGTGCAATGTATCCCCATTCTAAAGCAAATGGTGGCCTTTGGCGGGGTGATTCCCGTGAACCTGGCGGCATCTTTGGAATGGTCGGCCTTGGTAATGGGATTGTTCTATCTGGTCGGGTGGCGTTTGCGCCGACAGGAGGCCCGTTCTGCTGCTGTCCTGTTGTTGCCCTTGATGACCATGACCTTGGGAGCCTCGCTGTTCATCTCCTCATCTGCGCCAGAGGTGCGCACAGTAACCGCCCCTTTGTTGATTGCCCATCTGGTGCTTTCCTTGCTGGCGTATGGATTGTTTAGCATCGCGGCGGTTTTTGCCATGATGGACGCCTTGCAGGAACACGCCTTGAAGAGCAAGCATCTGGGAGTATTATTCAATGTGTTGCCGCCTTTGAACGCCCTGGAGACGACCTTGTTTTTCATGGTGCGCATGGGGTTTGCGTTGCTGACCTTGAGCATCTTAAGCGGAACTCTTTATTCTTTTCAACAGAGTGGTGTCTATTTTAGCCTGACCCACAAGGTGGTCTTTACCTGGGCTACGTGGCTGGTGTTTGGCACGTTGCTGGTCGGGCGTCATTTTCAGGGGTGGCGCGGACGTCGAGCCTATCGTTTTACCCTGTGGGGTTATCTGATGTTGGCACTGGCATTTCTGGGGGTGAAGTTTGTTAAGGAAATTTTGTTGCATATCAATTGATTATAAAAAAATCAATCTGGATACATTTTTCTGTTTGACTTCTGTCGGGGATGTTGTTAGATTACGGGTTCCTTGAGGGCAAGGCCCCAAGCGAGAGTTTGTTCTTTGACAATTCAATTCGATCATCGGCGTGAACGTTGGCTTCTGAAGCGTGTCTGTGCGTAAAGCACACACTTGTGAATGAAGAAAATGTTTATGCTGAATGCATCACACAATGTCAGCGCATTAAATGTAAGATTCAATCACAAGCTTGGCGTAAGCCAAAAAAAACCAAAAAACAGTAAATAAAGTCAAGAATCAAATTGACCGTGAATTAACCGATTAATCG
>JADFYY010000042.1 GCA_015232825.1 Magnetococcales bacterium | reverse complement strand
CACCTACATCCTCAAACTGACGGGCCAAATCCACGGCCAGGATGTCGGTAGTGGCGGCCCACCCCTCTACAGCAACATGCCCGTCACGGGCATCGATGCCAACAGAGATGCGACCGGGAAAGAGGCGACAGGCCTCTTTGACCAGTTCTGGGTTGCGACAAGCAATGGTTCCAAGGATGACCGTCTGAATGCCAGCTTCGATCCAGTGACCAATGGTGGCTAGGGTGCGAATGCCGCCACCAAGTTGCACAGGAATGGTCAGAGCCGCGAGAATGTCGCGGACAGCGGCACCATTGACGGGTTCACCGGCAAAGGCCCCGTTTAAGTCCACCACATGGAGACGTTTCGCACCGAGGGATTGCCAATGCCGGGCCATGGCTGCTGGATTGTCCGAATAGACAGTGGCTTGTGCCATTTCTCCCTGGAATAAACGGACGCAGTGACCGTCTTTTAAGTCGATGGCCGGGATGAGAATCATGGTCATGGTCTCCATTCTACAAAGTTTTTGAGCAGTTGCAATCCAGCGGTTTGGCTTTTTTCGGGATGAAACTGGGTGGCAAAGAGGTTCTCTTTGGCTACAGCGGCTGGAAAAGAGATGCCATAATCGCACAACGCCGCGACGGTGTCGGGATCTTTGGTTACACCATGGAAAGAGTGAACAAAATAGAAATGGGTTTTATCAGAGATTTTTTGCCACAGGGGATGGGGTTTGACCAGATGAATGCGATTCCAGCCCATGTGGGGTGACTTGAGATGGGTTCCTGGATGGGCCGGATCACTCATTTGTTTGGAGAATCCCACCACTTTGCCAGGAATGAGGTCTAGGCCGGGATGAATGCCAAATTCATGGCCTTCGGTAAACAGCAGTTGCATGCCCACGCAGATACCCAGAAAGGGTTTTCCCGACTGGATGTGGTCAAGCAATGGACCAACCAGACCAGAGGCCGTCAGATTGCGGTGGCAGTCAGCAAAGGCCCCGACGCCGGGCAGGACGAGAGCGTCGGCCTGTTGAATATCCTCGGCCCGACTGCTCACCAGGAGTGTTGCCCCGGCGGTCTCTAATGCCTTGGCCACGGAACGCAAATTGCCAGAGCCGTAATCAATGACCGTTGTGATCATGTATCGCTCACTTAAAGTCAATTAAAGTGGCGTGTGGCCGACAAGAGCCCACGCCAGCATTTGTTTAAGAGTTGGTACGCTGAATATCCGCGCCCAGTGCCTGCAGTTTTTCCTCGATGCGTTCGTAGCCTCGATCAATGTGATAGACCCGTGAAATCGTGGTAGAGCCGTGTGCCGCCAATCCGGCCAGTACCAAGGAGGCGGAGGCGCGTAGGTCCGTGGCCATGACCGGGGCCCCAAGCAGGCTGTTGACCCCGTGTACTTCGGCCATATTGCCGTTGATGCGGATATCTGCACCCAGACGTTGGAGTTCTGAGACGTGCATGAAACGATTTTCAAATACGGTTTCCGTGATCTGACTGACCCCTTTGGCAAGGCTGTTGAGTACCAGCATTTGTGCTTGCAAGTCGGTCGGAAAACCGGGATAGGGAGAGGTTTCGAGATCAACGGGCTTCAAAGGATTGGGACAGTAGACGCGGATGCGGTCTGGTTCAGGGAACTCCACCAAGATTCCAGCGTCGCGCAGCTTTTGGATTGGGGTTTCCAGGGCATCTGGGTCAACATTGGTCAAGAGGATATCGCCATGGGTGACAGCGGCGGCCACCATGAAGGTGGCTGTTTCGATGCGATCTGGGATGATGCGATGTTGGGTGCCATGGAGTTCGTCCACGCCATCGATGATGATGGTCGAGGTGCCTGCTCCTTGGATACGAGCCCCCATTTTGTTGAGAAAGACGGCGAGGTCTGAGACTTCCGGTTCTTTGGCAGCGTTCTCTAAGGTGGTGCGACCTTTAGCCAAGGTGGCGGCCATCAACAGGTTTTCGGTACCGGTGACGGTGACCGGATTTAAGAAAATATGCGCACCGTGGAGTCGGTCGGCTTTGGCGCGGATATAGCCTTCATCCAGGCTGATATCGGCTCCCATTTTGCGCAGTCCTTCGATGTGTAGATTGACCGGGCGGGAGCCGATGGCGCAACCGCCGGGGAGTGAAATCTCGGCCATGCCATGCCGGGCCAGCAAGGGCCCCATCACCAGGATGGAGGCACGCATGGTGCGCACCAAGTCATACGGGGCGCGAAAGTTGTTGACGCCGCTGTTGTTGATTTCAACACCCAGTCGTTCATCCACCGTGATGGCGGCTCCATGTTGGCCTAAGAGTTCCAACATCGTGGTGACGTCTTTAAGGTGTGGAATATTGGACAGGTGGACTCGTTCACCGGTGAGCAAAGTGGCGGCGAGAGCGGGCAGGGTGGCGTTCTTGGCTCCACTGATGGGGATGGTTCCCCGTAGGGCATGTCCGCCCCGAACGATGATTTTATCCATTGATACCATTTACCGGTTTGGTTTATGAGTGAGCAAGTCATTGTTGCGGTTTTTGCCTTTCTCCCGCAACATCCCTTAGATCTGACGACACTATATCATTTCATAATGGTTGTGACTATTGCCGATGGTGACCTTGGGGTTTAAAATGTTAGATTGGTGCGATTATTAGTGAAAAGTCGTTGACGAAAAGTGGAACGACATGTCAAAATATCTGATATTGGATACCTTTTCAACCCAATGAGGACAAAAAAATGATCGTCAAGGGTGAGTCGGACGATACCGTTACCAATATCAATTTCGCCATGGTGCGTGAATATATATTCGCTGCCATTGAAAAAGGTCGGATGAGTTTTTCCGGTTGGCCTTTGGAGAATCTGCAAGCCATTCCCGACACCCCAGATGAAGAGGGGCAAGCCGCGATTTTATTGGGTGCCTGGGTCGAGCGTCATATGGTAAAGAAAACCCGCGCCATGATGTTTGCCGATTTGCGTGAAGCTCAATTCGAGGCGGCCAAACAGGCGGCGGAGGTCATTTTGTCGCAAGAGACGCGCAACGCCTTGAAGAACTTTCGCGACCGGGTATTTGGCGAGGGACAGGGATCCATGGAGTTGGCGGTCAAGCATTTGTTGGAGTTGGCCAACCGTGCCCTTCCACAAGACGCCATGCGACTCTTGGACTCCTATCGGCAGCGCAAGGGATTGAAGTCGGCCAGGGACGCCATTCAGACCTTGGTGGATCAGGCGGAGCGAAAAACTTCTGTTGCGGAACTCCCTTCGTCTGCTGGCTCGGCACTGCATCAAGAGATGAAAGCCTTGTTAAAGGATTTAAAATCATAAACTGGGACTATGGATTTGGGAGAATATCTATGAAACAAGTTTTGATTCCCCTGGCGACCGGATGCGAAGAGTTGGAAGCCGTCACCTTGATTGATTTATTGCGTCGTGCCGGGGTTGAGGTGATCACCGCTGGTTTACAGGCGGGTCCAGTCACTTGCAGTCGCGGGACGGTATTGGTTCCTGACACCACATTGGATGCGGTTATGGGACGTCCGTTTGATATGATCGTGCTTCCTGGCGGTTTGCCTGGCACCACCCATCTGGATGCCGACTCTCGTATTCATGCCCTGTTGCAGAGGATGAATCAGGAAGAAAAATTCATTGCGGCCATTTGCGCGGCTCCTTCTGTTTTGGCCAATGCGGGGTTATTGCAAGGCAAGAAGGTCACCAGTTATCCAACCTGTATCCCAGATGAACAGCTTCCCTCCATGGAATACCGGGAGGAGAGTGTGGTGCAGGATGGTCGCGTGATCACCTCTCGCGGTCCTGGCACAGCCATGGTTTTCGCTTTGACTCTCATTGAAAATCTGGTTGGCCGTGAAGTGCGTTTGCAGGTGGAAGGGGATCTGCTGTTTCGTTCCTCTTGATCTTTATGGTTATATCACACAGGAGCAAATTACTAAGGATGGAAGAAATATGACTGCTCAGCCAGAGAGTCTCGCCAATCTGACTGACATCGCCCGGCCTCATGACCGTTTGATCAAGGTCGTGCTGTCCACACCAGAAGCGGCGGATTGTTTTTTCCGTGAACGCCTACCGTTGGAGATTACGAACTATTTCACAGCCGATCTTCCTGAATTGGTGGAAGGTTCATTCGTGCCCGACGCCCTTAGCTTGTTCATCTCCGACAGGCTGTTTCGTGTGAAGACGACCAACGGTAGTTCGGCTTTCATCCATGTATTGATCGAACACAAAAGCTATCCCGACCGCAAAGTAGCTTGGCAAATAACACGTGGCATTATGGCCAGTATGGAGCAGTCCATTCGAGAGATGGGTAATGATTGGGAGTTGCTGCCAGCCGTGATTTCACTCCTGATTTATCATGGCAACACGCCATGGAAGCATCCCAACGATCTGATTTCGCTGATTGATGCCAACAGTGACATGCATCCATGGTTGCTGAATGTTCGCTACATACTTGTTGATTTGAGTATCACGGCTGATCCATTTTTACCCAAGCATGCCCGACTTCGTGCAGGATTTCTGGCTTTAAAATACGGAACCCGCACTCCAGCAGAGCAAATGGCCGCCCTTGGCCAGATTGTTGATGCTCTTCGCAATGCACCGGAACTTCTGGTGCCTGTAATGATTTATTTAATGACGACTTTCACATTAATGCAAAAAGAAACCGTGCATGAGATCGTCATGCAGGTCATCCCAGAGGAGGCAACGAAAATGATGTCTATCTATGCTCGAGAGTTGATCGCTACGGGTGAGACACGTGGTCGTCGTGGCCAACTGTTACGCCTAATTCAACGCAAATTTGGTTCAGTGCCATCCCAGGTGCAGGCTCAAGTGGAGAATGCTGGACTTTCTATGCTAGAAACCTGGGCTGACAGAATTTTGGACGCCACTACCCTGGATGATTTGTTTGGGACGCAAGTACACGTGACAACCAATTGATCGGTTAAGTGTTTAATCGGGAGAGGCCGTCTTAGTTGGCAAACAAACCTAGCTGCATATCAAAATCGACGGATCCATCTCTTGAGGATGCCATTTTGCTTGAATTACGGGCGATTCGGCAAGAATTGACCAGTTTGCGCTGTGAAACCCGTGAGAGTCTACCGCCTCCCATTGTCCATCCTTATTTGGAATTCATCATCCGAGGAATTTTGCAAGGCTTTGGAACGGTGGTTGGGGCAACGGTGGTGGTCTCAATTTTCCTTTATATCTTGGCGCAAATTGATTTTATTCCAATCGTTAGCGATTGGATCCAGATGATTGTAAAGGAGATGCAAATCAGGCATTGATGGTTTGAATGGATATCATCTGTTTATAGTCTGTTTGGGCCAATCTACAGATATATCAATTATACCTATTCAAACCGAACATGGCGTCTATTCGGAGTTAAAATTCATGAAAAAGTCAAAACCTGCTTATCATCCTTAAGTGGATTTTTCAGGTAGTGCGCGGATTTGTGACGGATTGACCCCAGTCTGGCGTTTAAACGGAAAAGTTTCGATGGACCATTCCCATGGGAGTTTGGCTTGGTGGAGGCGATAGGCGAGACTTTGTTCCTGGCGATAGCGGTGTTCTTCTTGGAGGAGTCGCTGTAGCACTTTGGCAACCGGCAGGCCTTCCTGTTCCGCCGTGGTCAATTCCCGTTCCATGGCATTGGCCATTCCTTTCAAACGCAAGGATTTCATGAGTTCGAGCAGTTCCAAATGCATCAATCATTCTCCATATTGAAGAAGTCCCCGGCGACCCGTTGTAGGATCATTTGTTCCAGACGAGACAAATCGTAAAGACCGTATTCGGCTGCCTCGTGGACAGCAGACAAGAAAGGTTCGGCTGGATAGGTTCGTTTCATTTCCAGGAGTCGGCGCAAGCGGTTGATGCCTCGTCCGATGGAACGTTGTTTGACCTCAATCAAATAGAGATCAAGGATTGGATCGTGGCCAGTCAGTTGAATCTCTTCGGATGAAGGACCGTTATGAGCTTGTTGCCGATTCATGGTCGGGTGATGATCCCGAATGGTGCTACGCCCGTTTTTTTTGCCGATCAACCGTGCGTGTTCGGCCACTAAGCGATGTTGATAAAAAACTTTGATTTGCTCTTGATACTGATGAATTTCTACCTGTTTGGCAATCAGCCTCTGAGGAACAGAATAGCGGTTGGTGGCCAGATTGACGTAACCTTCCAGGTCCACCAGTCGATGTTCAATGTGATAAATTGGCGGCAGAAAAGTGGGCAACGACTGGAGTAACTCTTCCTGTCGGACCAGTCTGGTCAAAGTGCTGTAGGGAACCTCCAGGGCGTGTTCATCCAGGAGGATCTCCCGGATTCGGACGATATTCCCCTGGCAACGCGAGAAGAGTTCTGGGAGCAAGGGCAGGAGTTGTGGATGGCGCGTCAGAGATGCGGTAACGAAACGAGGTCGCAATCACCTTCACCTCCTGCAAAGAGCCGTTGCCGACCAGCAGAGAGCTGTACAACTATTTGTGGTGCAGCGTGAGGACTGCCAATGGTTTGCTCCAGCGATAGAAATCGATCCACTCTATGCGGAAACGCTATGTCAGGCTCGTGATGCCGGTGTGGAAGTGCTGGTTTATGATTGCTCTGTCACGCCTGCTGGAATTGCTATCCGTAACCCTGTGCTACAGAAATTTTGAGTATACAAGCAAAACACACCAGCACCTACCCAGACAGTAATCAGATCAACCATTTTTGGCCCAACACATATACAAGAATCTATTCAGTTAAATCAACAGATCACCTTTATCGCATACAAATTAATATGATAACATGGTGACTTTGATTCATCGAGTGCCGATACGCATGACCATCTGATCTATTTGACAATCGATCATCAGCAAGGAGATGCAAATTGAACAAAACAGAACTCACAGCTCAAGTGGCTAAAGATACCAAATTAACCCAAGAACAGGCTGGCAAGGCAATTGATGCCATGATGGAAGCCATTCAAGGGGCCTTGGCCGAAGGCGGACAAGTGACATTGGTTGGTTTTGGTTCATTTTCGGTGGCCGAAAGGGCCGCCAGGAGTGGCAGAAACCCCAGAACAGGAGCAGAAATTCAAATACCTGCCTCTCGTATCCCGCAATTTAAACCCGGACAGACATTGAAAAATGCTGTGGGTGGCAAATCAACTGAGACTGCGGGTCCGCAAACGAATGATGCTCCGAAGGTGACGACGTCCCCGAATGCGGCAGAGATTCCGAGTGCGAAAGATAATGAAAAATCGATTAAAGACAAAAAGAAGAAAAAATAGCATTCCTGACAAGTTGACATAAGACATAAAACCAAGGACGAAAAACCAATGGCCAAGAAAAACATGGCAGAAACCACAACCGATGCGGATGACGTGACTATGCCCAATCCCATTACCACATCCAAAGTTAAGGCCCAATCAGACGCACACAGCCTTGGCGAAAGAATCCAAACCGCCCGCAAATTTGCTGGTCTTACTCAAAAGCAGATTGCAAATCGCGTAGGTATCAGCCAAACCGCTGTCCACAAACTGGAGGGTGGATTCTCCCGTACATCCAAAAAAACTGTCTCCATCGCCCTCACCTGCGGTGTCGATCCCATCTGGTTGGACACAGGCCGTGGCGAAATGAGCCTTGGCGGTCCCGGTGGTCAACCTGGGAAACCAGGAGACAAAGAATATCGGACCCCAGTCATTGCCAGAATCCCGCTCATCTCCTGGGAAGAAGCCAAAGCATACACTCCAAAAACGGCTGAAACCCACCACCCGGAAAATGTGCAAGCATGGATTCCTGTTGCTCCGCGAACCAGTACTACGGCCTATGCTTTGAAAGTGCCAGACGATTCCATGCAGCCAGAATTTCACGAAGGTGAAATCATCATCGTCGATCCCACCATGAAAGCGGATCATAACCATTTCATTGTCGCCCGTGTAGACGGGGATAGCCGAGCGACCTTGAAGCAGTTGATCGTTCATGGCGCGAAGCGATATATGAAGCCATTGAATTCACGCTACCCACTCACCGAGATTCAAGGCGAACTGATCGTTAGTGGCGTGGTTATGGCCAAATACAAAGATTACGTGTGACACGCCCGGCCATCACCATAGTGGATCAGAGCCTATATGAAACGCAAGCGTCCAGATATGTTCATCAGAGAAAATGCCGATCCACTCTGGCTGATGCAGCACGAGATGTACGAATATCTGGATAAAATGTATAATCACTGCGCGTTCAATGACGATAGGGAGTAATGGTGTAATGGCACCGACCCACTCCCCTACACTCCCTTTGTCTGTTCTATCAAGGAGAATATTGGAAGATGGCCATGATTGGATTACTTATTGCGTTCATTTTAATGGCTGGACTGTTTTGGTGGGTTCTTACAGTCAACCGTCAGGATCTAAAGGAAATTTATAAAGAACTTAAATCAGAAAACGAAGACGGTAATTTGGTTATTGAAAATAACCATCATCCGTCAGAAAAAACTCAATAAAAAAAACAGATCGTCAATCACATCGCGCCCAAGGAGTTACAACGCGGGATGATGTGAAGCTCATGCGTTTGGCATGGATCCCTTTTGAATACATCTGTTCAATGACTAAGATCATCTCTTCAGGCAGATAACTTTTACCTTTGTCAAGAATATCCTGAGGCAAACCAAACAGAGCCTCTGCCAACCCTCCTGCGATGCATGCCACGGTATCGCTGTCTCCACCGATTGAAATGGCGTTGCGGATCGCGTCTTCGTAATCCGTGGCCTCAAGAGCGCACGTCAAAGCCTGAGGCACAGTACCCTGACATGATTCATTATACTCATACCACGACCGAATTTCATCAACGGTTTGCGATAGGTCGTATGCAAAATCGGCAGTAATCCGCGCACGGATAGAGCTTGGGTCATATCCGTCAAAAGCCATACGGATAGCTGATGCGGTCGCCTTGGCTCCCTTGACCCCTTCTGGATGATTGTGCGTTACTACCGTGACAGCCTCGGCGAGAAACATGGCATGCTTGACATCGCTGGACAAAAACCCAGCAGGACTTACCCGCATCGCGGCCCCATTCCCCCAACTGTTGTAAGGTCGCATATCAGAAGACTGCAACCACAACCTGAACTTTACGCCATATCCCAAATCAGGGTATTTAGCTCCCCAGTACCTCAAACATTCTGCTGGATTATGGAAAGTTAGCAGTGCATCGGCCACCGCAACAGTACAAAGAGCGTCATCAGTAAAAAACACGCCTTCTCCGAATAGCGGAAACTGCTTCTTCTTGAGGTTATCGAACTCGTAGATTGAACCAATAATATCCCCAATCATTGCACCATACATAACGACCACTCCTTTTATGCCATAATTTCGGCACTCAAATCCACCACTCTATGGATGACGCATCCCTTTGCCTGATCAACACACACCCAATATATGATTTTCTTCAACATCCTGCTCCTTCCAACTCTCACGCACCTCCAGCACTTGCGGCAGGATATCGATGAACAGAGGCACTAGGCTGGGATCAAAATGAGTGCCTACGCTCTCTTGCAACAATTCTACCGCCTTGGCGATGGGCCAAGCTTCCTTGTAGGGACGTTTGGTAGTCAAGGCATCAAAGACATCGGCAATGGCCACCACGCGCGCTGCCATTGGAATGGCTTCCCCTGCCAGACCTTTAGGATAGCCACTGCCATCCCACTTTTCATGATGGGCTAAAGCCACCACGCGAGCCAACTCCAGCATGGGAGAATGGTGACGACCGATGATCCCAGAGCCGATGCCGGGATGGCGACGCATGACGACCCACTCCTCGTCCGTCAATCGCCCCGGCTTTAACAGAATGACATCGGGAATGCCGATCTTGCCAATATCGTGCATGGGAGCCGCCTGGAACAGCATTTCCGCCCATTTTTCCCCCATTCCAGCCGCTATAGCCAACAACCGGGAATAATGGCTCATGCGGATGACGTGCAGGCCGGTTTCGTTGTCCTTGTACTCCGCCGCACGTCCCAGACGCCGAATAATCTCCAGGCGAGTATCTTCCAACTCAATATTTTTCTGATGCAGTTCATCGGTGCGTTGGCGAACCTTCTCCTCCAAGATCTCGTTGGCGCAGGCCAACTCCCGCTTGGCCTGCGCCAACTGCAAGTGGGTGCGCACCCTAGCCAGCACCACCGCTGGACTGAAGGGCTTGGTGATGTAATCAACCGCCCCCAACTCTAGACCAAAAGTTTCGTCTTCGGTCTCCTGCTTGGCGGTGACAAAAATCACCGGGATTTCGCGCGTCCGAGGATCTTGTTTCAGACGCCGACACACCTCGTAGCCATCTATCTCTGGCATCATGACATCCAGCAAGATCAAGTCCGGTGCCCGGTCAGGAATGTCCTCCAGGGCTGTCATCCCGTCAAGGGCCACGCTCACGTCGTAAGTGTCACCCAACGTTTCTAAGAGAATGTCGATATTGGTCTCCGTATCGTCTACAACGAAAACCTTGGATATATATTGTTCCTCCATGCAACGATTCCTTAATTTAAGATGTTCCTGATTGAGGTGGATGCGGTGACAACAAATCCTGCAACGCCATTTCCGCCTCCTTGAACCGATATTTGCGCATCAACTTGATCAAATTGGCCACGGCACCGCGCAAGGAGGGGGGTGGTTCCACCGCTTCCAGGTCTTCCAGCAGCCTCTGGCAGACCTTGGGTTGCCGGGCATGGAGCGGTTCCTGGAACGGTCGCAACAGGGCCAACAGCTCCGCTTCCAATACCACGGGTTTGGCGACAGAACAACCAGCCACAACCGGGGCAGCAGGCAGTTGCCCCAACGCCTGCAACAAAGGCTGCAACAGGAGATCAACCTGCTCCAGCAGGGCCATGACCGCCTCTGGGGAGTCCGACAGGCCCAACTCCAAATGGTGAGCCGCATCACGTAACGCTTCTGCCCCGATGCTGCCAGCCAGTCCCTTGAGGGTGTGTGCCAACCGAACCGCATCCGCCCCAGCCCCTTGCGCCCAGCTCGTGCGCAGACGCTCGATCACATCAGCTTGGTCCACGGCAAAACGACGCAACAAACGCATCAGCAACACCTTGCTGTGGGCACAGCGATGGAGGGCCACCTCCAAATCCACCCCCGGCAGATGAAGGGGTAACCTCTCTCCCGTGTCAGCCAACTCCTCACGCACGGTCTCCCCAACCGCCGTTTCCACGCCGTTTAAGGAGATCCAGTGGTGCAGTGTTCTGAAAAGATGCTGCGGGTCGATGGGCTTGGCAACATGATCGTTCATGCCCGCCCGCAGGCTCTTCTCCCGATCTCCCACCATGGCGTTGGCCGTCATAGCGATGATGGGAACATCGAGTCCCAAATCCTGGCGGATGCGCTGCGTGGCGTCGTAGCCATCCATCACGGGCATCTGTATATCCATCAAAATCACATCGTAGCGATGCCGGCGCGCCAGTTCCACGGCGTCCGCGCCATTGCCCGCCACCTCCACTGTCATCCCAACCAGTTCCAGTAGATCCACCGCCACCTGCTGATTGACCAGATTATCTTCGGTAAGGAGAACCCGCCGTCCAGCCAATTCCCGGAACCCCACCATCCAACCAGTCTCCTTGGCCATGGCGCGCTGCTGGCGCACCGTCTTGGCCCCGAAGAGTTCTGCCACGGCATCAAACAGTTGGGAAGTCGTCACCGGCTTGGCCAACACGCACGTCTCCGGTATTCCCCCACACACCTCCTGCAGATTAGCCAGTTCGGGCATCGGTACCAGCAGCACGGCGGGTAGACGAGCGTACTCAGGTTGTTCCCTCTGGCGGAGGAGCCATTGCACCCCTTCCTGACTGACAGAACCGGCGTCCACCAACAGCAGGTCGGGTCTTTCCTGCCAATCCTTAGTTTTGTTCTGCTGTGGTTCAACGATCCGAAACGTCAGTGATGTCAGAAGTTCCAACAGGATCTCCCGATTACGCAGATTGTCCACCTCCAGCCAAATCCGCAAGCCGCGCAACTCCGGTATAGGCTGGAAGAGGTCTTCTTCTTCCCGCACCACCCCCATCATCACGGTAAAAATAAATTCGCTCCCATGACCAACCTGACTGCGCGCCGTTATGCCTCCCCCCATCAACGCCACCAGACGGCGACTGATGGCCAACCCCAACCCCGTACCCCCATATTGGCGGGTCGTAGAAGTATCGGCTTGGGTGAACGACTCGAAGAGATGCTCGATCTGCTCTGGCTTGATCCCGATGCCGGTATCACGAACCGAAAAGCACAATTTCACCACCTCTCCTTTCTGTTCAATCCCCTCCACCCGCAACTCCACCTCGCCTGTATCGGTGAACTTGACAGCGTTACCCAACAGGTTTAGCAACACCTGCTGCAACCGCAAAGGATCACCCCTGAGCTGGTGTGGCACCCCACCCCCACGGGAACAGAGTAACTCTAGTCCTTTCTCGTAGGCACGCGGGGCCACTAGGGTGGTGACGGTCTCCAGGAGTTCATCCATGCGGAAGACGACGGTTTCGAGTTCTAACCGCCCGGCCTCGATCTTGGAGAAATCGAGGATATCGTTTAAAATCCGCAACAGCGATTTAGCCGAGGCGTGGACCTTGGTCACATAGTCTTTCTGCCGGGGGGTTAACTCCGTACTCAGGGCCAGATGGCTCATGCCGATGATGGCGTTCATGGGCGTGCGAATTTCGTGACTCATGTTGGCTAAAAAATCGCTCTTCGAGCGACTGGCCGCCTCGGCGGCCTCCATAGCCCGTTTGAGTTGCTCCTCTACCACCTTACGTTCGGTAATATCCTGAAAGACCGCCACCGAACCCACGATGCGTCCCTCCTCTTTCAGCGGCACTGCCACCACGGAGATCGGAAAAATGCGCCCCGATTTGTGGGTAAAATGCTCATCTTCGGAACGAAAAGTCTCCCCAGCCCGGTTCTGCAACCACATAGGGCACTCGGATGCAGGCAGAGGGGTGCCATCTACACGTTGGAAATGGACAGTGGTATGAAAAGGACGTTGCAAAATCTCCTCCCGCGACCAGCCGAGCAACCGTTCGGCTTCCCGGTTGAAAAACGTACACTCCCCCTGGGAATTGAGGGCGTACACCCCTTCGCCCATGGATTCGGTCAGACTCTCCAGAAATTTGCGACTGGTGAGCAACTGTTCTTCCATGCGTTTCTGGGTCGTGATGTCAGTACGAATGGCGATGTACTGCACTGGTTTGCCCAACTCGTTGAGAAACGGCACCAAGGTGGCGGCTACCCAGTAGGTACACCCCCCCTTGCTACGATTGCAAATCTCTCCATTCCAGACCTCACCAGAGACGATGGTCTTCCAGAGATGTTGAAAAAATGCCTTGGGGTGGTATCCCGAATTGAGGATACGATGGTCTTGCCCTAGCAATTCATCCCTGGAGAATCCACTGATCTGGCAGAACTTGTCGTTGGCGTACAGAATCCGCCCCGCCGTATCGGTGATGCTGACGATGGCATGCTGATCCAGTGCGAATTTCTGGCGTTCCAGTTGCACATTGGCCTCATACAGATGGCTCTGAGTTTTCAGATAGTCATCCACCAAAGTGGCCATGAGGGTTGTCAACTGCTCCAAACTCGCATCATCCTGCCCCAGTCTCTCCTGCCCGGACAAAGAGAGCAAGCGGTTTGCGGTCCCATGCAATGATTGGATCACCGTCCGCTGCCTAGAGGCTTCAGCGCGCAAACACTCGTTGGAATGGGTCAACTCGTTGGAACTCAGCAGCAGACTGCGATTTCGCAACGCCAAATCGCGCTCCTGTTGCTCATAACTCTGTCCAACCCGTTCGCACAACTCGCCCAGTCCCGCGCACACCCGCGCCGCCTCCTCCGACATCGTCTGCCCTAGCTCCACATCACGCAACTGAGCGAGTGCCTCGATGAACTCATCTTCCTGCAGGCCAAATATTCGTTTAATCTGCCGCGCCAGAAGTCGGTGCATGGTACACTCAATTCTCGGACAGAAAGGTAATGGTCATGGTCTGGTTGTGCAATTTGCAATCGGTGTTCTTAGAAAACGGACTGATCTCGCCATACGAATAAAATCCGGTAGTCACCGTGCCAGGTGCTAGGGTTTCGGCTACCACCTCCACCTCCTCCTCCACGTTGCCCCCCATAACCAGCTTGCGACCGACGCAACTCACCAGCAAAGCCAAACCAGCCTTGCTCCCTGTGACCATGTTTTGGGTCTGCTCAGCAGCGATTTCCGCCCCGCTCACCAAGTCGTCTGTGGAGGCGTGCATCAGACGCAAGTAGCCTTGCGGATCAATATCCCCAGCCAAGATCAAACTCCCTACCGCCTCGTCAATCCCCAAAATGGTGCGGATCAACCCCAGACGGGAGTGGTCCCCGCTCAACATTTCAAAGGGAAACAGCAAGCCAGAGGATGGAAGATCCTTGGCATAGTCGCCCAGATAAGCCTTGTAGAGATTCAGTGCTGGCTCGCCATCTAGTTCAAAAAGGATATTGCCCTGGCAGCGGGTGATGCGCCTCGCTGGCCCGAAGGGCTCCCACCCCCCAAATGAGCCGTAACCTATGCGCACCGCCTCCCCGTAAAAACCGATGCCCACCAACCCATCCTCGCTCACACCGTGATTATCCAACACTAGGGTGCGCTGGAACTTACCACCATCTCCCGCCAACCCGCCGGTGACTGGTACCGTAGTGTTCACACCTGCAGCCACGCCCTGAATCACCGCGCTGCCATTGACCCCCAACCCCTTACAAAACAGCATCACGCCGCGCAACTCTGCGGCCTGCAGCGCACTGCCCACCTGCATGCCCATGGCCTGAGACTGCTCCATGTTAGCAATACGCGCCGAAGCCAAACGTACCGGGGTCTTGGCCAAGTGAACAGCCGTCACCACGCAGGCACCATCGAACACCTGCGTCCCGGCGACCTCGCCTGCGGTCGTGCAGCCCGCCAGATGGGCATTAGGAAAAGCGTCGCGCAACGTGGGGTAAAAGGCTGCCGCCGCAAAAACCGCCTCACTGCCGAACACCAGAACCAGTTGCGGATCAATGGCGGCCATCTCCTGCAACGGCTCTATCCTAGGGATACCATCCTTAAATACCTTCTGCATGACCTTCATGGCGGGGTGTCCTCTCTACTAGGGGGTGAATCAATCGTTGCATAGGTGATCAGCAGATTATCCACCATTTTCTCTGCATCTTTCAAACGATAACCGCGTACTAAGCGCACCAGTTCCTCGATATGGGTGCGCAACTCGGTGCAACAGGGCCCATCCTCCAGACGCTGTAACAGATCCCGACACGCCTTGGGCTGCCGGTTTTGCAATGCTGGCAGCATCTCCCTCAGAATGGAGATCTGTGCTGCCCGGCGCGTCTCCTCGGCAGGGAGCGTGGCGGCATTGTCAATCGCAGATGACGGGGCCTCTACCAAAACCGGAACCACGGCGGCCACCATCCCTACCGCCTCCGGTGTCACCTCCCGTACCCGAATGGTAAACCAAAAACAACTCCCCACACCCGGCTCGCTCTCCACATCGATTGTACCGTTCATCATCTCCACCAGCGTGCGGCTCATAGCCAACCCCAGCCCAAGCCCACCATGGCGTCGCGTGGAGGCGGCGTCGCCCTGGGTGAAGCATTCATACAGATGAATGCGCTGTTCAGGATGCAAACCGATGCCACTGTCGCGCACCGCAAAACGGATAACCCGCCCCTCTCCCTCTGGACTGTCTGCCGGGGTCACCTCAATCTCTACCCGGCCCTGGTCAGTGAACTTGATGGCATTGTCCACCAAGTTAAACAGCACCTGCTGCACCCGATGAAAATCTCCAATCAATGGCCCAGACAGCACGGCATCGCGTTGATAACTCACCTTCAGACGCTTACGGGCCGCACACGCCTCGCATTGTGGTCGAATCTGCTGCCACACGTCATCCAGATAAAACGGTGCCTCCTCCAGTTCCAGACGCTTGGCCTCTATGCGGGAAAAATCCAACAAATCGTTGATCATACGCACCAGTGCGCGGGAGGCATCATGTAGTTTGGTCAGTTGCTCCCGCTGTTTCGGCACCAATTCGCCCTGCAGCACGAAGTAGCTCATGCCCAGAATGGCGTTCATCGGCGTGCGGATTTCGTGGCTCACGTTGGCCAAAAAGGCACTCTTAGCTCGGCTGGCACCCTCAGCCTGATCTCTGGCCTGGGCCAACTCCTGATACAAGTTGGCCAAACGCAACCGCATCCCCTCCATAGAGCGGGCCACTTGGCCAATCTCGTCGTGGGCAAGCGGCGGAACCGGGGTGACAAAATCCCCCGCGCCGATGCGACCGCTGACCCGACTCAGAAGTCTCAATGGGGCCACGATCACTCGACGCAAAAGCAGCAGCATGGCCAGCCCCATGACCAGCGTGGCGATCATGGCTACCAGAAGCGTGACAAAGAGGAGTTGGTTGGTATCCCGGTACAACACCTCCAACGGCTCTAAAGCCACCACCAGGAGTTCCGGTTCCACCTCAACCACACTCGCCAAATAGGACACATTTTGTAGACGCACCTCCACAGGCGCACGCGCCGCGCATTTTTGAAGGCATTGGCGCAGTTCCTCTGGCAGCAACGTGCCCAACAGTGCTTTCTGATAGGAGAAATGAATGCGTCCCTGGCCATCGGCGATCAGAAATCCTCCTCCGCTGCCTACATGATGATGCTCGGCCAGTTCACGCAAAAAGGTAGGACGCATGGTCACGGCCAAAAAACCCTGCACCGGAACCGATCCCGACCCAATACCTACTGCACGTCTGCTGCGGATCCCTTTGCCCGCCAGCACCACCCACTCTCCATTGTCTGGGTTAATGGCCATGACATGATAGGGGCTATCCGGTTGATGCCGCAACGCCTTGAAAAATGGGGTGTTCCCCTCCTCCTCGCTCTGGTTGGGCAAATCGAAGGTGGTCACACGGGTGTCCTCAAAGCCATCCGGTAGCAGGAGACGCACCTCAAAATACGCCCCAATCGCCTGCTGAAACCCGGAAAAGAGCCGAATGAGCGTGGGTTGTAGCACGGTATAGCGTTGCTGGGCATCCGCAGTATCCAGATATTTTTCTAAGATCTCGGAACGGGTAAAGACTTCCAGATGGGAGTTCAGCGTCTCCAGATGATGACGAATGCTGGAGTGGGCCTGCTGTAGGACATTGTTCAGCCCGTCCCTGGCCGCATCCATACGCGAGGTCCGCAGCTCGGCATAGGCCAAATAACCCAGCGTCACCAAAGAGATCATCAATAACGGCAGGACCAATAAGGCTAGGCGAATCTGAAGGTTTTGTATCCAGAAGAGACGTCGCAATCCAGATCGTTGCTCTGACAAAGATTCGTTCATCGTAACAGTCGAGCCGCGATGTCATTGATGCGCCGCAGGGTACGCGGTGCCACTGGACGGATCATCTCCGAGCGTTTAAGAATCTCCTCTGGCGGAAAAATCACCGGATCGGTCAGGTATGCGGGTGCGGACAGACGCCGGGCCTCCCGGTTGGGCGTCGCAAAATGGAGCGACTGGGCATTGCGTGCAGCCATGACGGGATCGTTGAGAAAATCAAGAAAAGCCAGTGCCAGCGCACGCCGTGCAGGCGTGGTTGTACCCAGAGCTAAGTAATCGACCCACAAGGCACTCCCCTCCGCAGGATAGATGTAGCGAATTCTCGGATGAAGCTCGCTTAGTTTGACTGCGTCGCCATTGTAAACCATGGCCACGCTCACCTCCCCGGTGATTAGGGGAGAGTCCTTGGTCAGATCGATGTAGCGGTAACTTTTAACATAAGGCTTCTGCCCAACCAGCAGGGCCTCCGCTGCTGCCAGATGGGCGTTCTCCTCGGAGTTGACCGAATGTCCCAGTGCCTTGAGGGCCATGCCCAGCAACTCACGATCCGATTCCATGGCATTGAGGTGGCCACGCAGAGGCTCCTCTGGTCGAAAGAATTCGAGCCAAGTCGTCGGGGGATTAGGTACGAGGTCTTCCCGATAAGCCAACCCGATGTTGCCCCAGAAATAGGGGATCCCCAGCAGATGGTCGTTCTGCTCGACATCGGCCAGCCAGCGGGTATCAATGTGGGCGAGATGGCGCAGTTTGTCTTTTTCCAGGGGGGTCACCCAACCCTGCTTCGCATAAATCGGGAGATTAAGGTGATTGACCACCATCAGATCAAAGGTGTCACTCCCCTTGCGCACCACCTGTTGGTCGCGTTCCTGGTCGCTTTCGAACGGCACCTGCCGGACCATCACCTTATGGCTAGCGGCAAACTCCTTAACCAACTCTGGGTCTAGGTAATCAGGCCAGATCAACAGGACCAGCTCACTGTTTTTCTCTCCCTCTGCGCATTCAATCCGAGTAGGCCACCATGCCGCAGCCAACATCCCCACACACATCGCCACGACCTGCCGACGCTTGAACATTAGATTCCCTCCTGCCCGTGTTCCCAGTCATGCAATCGAACTGATTTTGTGCTTACCAGAATAAATAATTCTAAGCCTTGGTGGACAAATTGATTCGACGACAATACCACATCTCACGTCACAACGAAACTCTAGATGCCTCCTCCAGGACTTTCCCTGCAATGATAGCGAGATTCCACAAAATTTTGTTGATTGATAGATGGAATTTGAGTATAATATTCTAACAATCACTTACCTTAAAAATATAATACAAAATAACACATTGAAATTTATACATTTCAATGTGAACCTACCCGCACCACCGAGGATACCATGATTCGATCCTTGCCAGTTGCTGACTCTTTGATAAATCCACCTGAGCCACAGGAAAAGGAAACCGTGATCCATGCATCGGCAGCGATCAACACGCTTTTGCTACCGGACGCATCCTTTCTGCTCCAAGGTGAATACACGCGAG
>JADFYY010000041.1 GCA_015232825.1 Magnetococcales bacterium | reverse complement strand
CAGAGTATAATATTATGTATGAGGAGGAAGGGTCGGGGCGCGGGGGGGCCGGGCGCCGCCCCCCCCGCCCCCCCCACCTCCCCCCAGAAATGGCCAAAACCATAATCACGACCCGACGTCCCCTATCGTTCTCCAATCATTTCCTAGCAAGCTGTTGCAAAACCTCCAGCAACCGTTTTTTAGCAATCGGCTTCGACAGATAAAAATCACACCCTGCGGCCATAGCCTCAGTCAAGGCTTCCTGCATGGCATGGGCAGTCAAGGCGATTATTGGGGTTGGAGCCAAACTATTTTCCTTTTCCCAAGCGCGAATTTTGCGCGTCGCGGCATATCCATCCAAAATAGGCATCTGAATGTCCATTAAAACGAGATCGTACTTGCTTTGCTGAAACTTTTCTAACGCCAACTGCCCGTTCTCGGCAAACTCCAATCGGTGCTGACTTTTCTTCAAAAATGCCCGGATCAACACCCGATTATCCTCGGAATCCTCCGCCAATAAAATGGAGAGTCCAGGTTGAGAACCCAGATCGACTTCTCCTCCTTCCCGTGGTCCCTGACGCACCACGGAAACCAATGAAACCTCACCATTCGGAGTACAAGTCGGCAGCACCAAAGTAAAATAAAAAAGACTCCCCTTTCCTTCGGTACTTTCCACCTGGATCTGCCCTCCCATACGCTCCACCAGCAAGGCACAGATGCTCAAGCCCAACCCCGTGCCACCATACTGGCGTGTGATGGAAGGATCCACCTGCCGAAAAGGGTGAAAAATGGAGGCCAATTTGGCCGCAGGAATCCCAATGCCGCTATCGGCAATGGAAAAATAGATCCGCCCATCCCCCATGGAGGTCACCTGCAACACCACCTCTCCTCGCTTTGTGAACTTGATGGCATTGCCCATGAGATTCAACAAAATCTGCCGCAAACGGTTGGGATCGCCCATCACATATCTCGGCAGCTCCGTTTCCACCTTGCCCAGCAGTTGAATCCCACGATCACGAGCCTGAATCTCCAGAATTTCCACTGCACCCGTAATCAATAAGGGGAGATCAAAACAAGAGTGTTCCAAATCAAACTGACCAGCCTCGATCTTAGAGAAATCCAAGACATCGTTGACCAAAGCCAACAACGACTCGCTCGCCTTGCGAGACATCTCCAGATAATGACGCTGCTCTCCAGTCGCCTCGGTTTCAACCAGCAACTCGTTGACACCCAGAATGGCATTCAATGGCGTTCTGATTTCATGGCTCATGTGGGCCAAAAACGTAGACTTGGCCCGATTGCCTGACTCGGCGGCCTCCCTAGCCCGCTCGGCCTCCTCTCTTGCGGCGTGCAGTTCGGCGGTGCGCTCTTGCACCTGACGCTCCAGCGCGTCACGATGCCGCTTTAATTCCAAATGGGTCATCACGCGACGTTTGACAATCTCCCCATTGAATGGCTTGGTGATGTAATCCACTCCCCCCAACCGAAACCCCTCGCTTTCATCGGCCACCTGTTTTTTGGCCGTCACAAAAATCACTGGGATCTCTTTAGTCTGTGGATTTGACTGTAAATGACGGCACACCTCGTATCCATTCATTTCCGGCATCATGATATCCAACAGGATCAAATCTGGAGGATCCTTACAACAGGCCACTTGCAACGCCTGCGCCCCACTCAAAGCCACCATACGATGGTAATCAGACAAAAACTCCTTGAGCAGATCCACATTGTCGGCTTGATCATCCACGATCAACACCCGATTGGCTTGAGATGGTCCCGGCCCCTCTGGAAATTCCCCAGGCAAGGTCACATCAAACGAATGGGCTAGGGTGTGCAACAACGCCACAGCCTCTTGAAAATGGTACTGCTCAATCTGTCTTGCCAACTCCTCAAAGGTGAAAAAGGTCTCAGTCGGTTGCAACAACCGCCCCAAATCCGTCAACCAAGGTTCCACCTCAATGCTAAAATTGACCAAACGATCCGCAAGCACAGCCAACAGAGGCACCAATTTTGCCAAATCCACACCCGACGCAACCGGTCGTTGACCCAACGCACTGCTCCTAGCTACCGGCAAAACCTCGACACCCAACCCGATCAGAAGCGAGCGCAGATGGTGCGCAAAAGAGGTCAAGGCCGCCTGACGACCCACCTCATCCCCTTTCTGTAAAGCATTTTCCAACTCCAAAGCTGCGTCCGCAAGCAAAATGGCCCCCAGGTTACGCGCCGCACCCTGAAGCGCGTGAACCCGAACCACTGCCTTAAGCATTTGACTCGCCGCAACCCAATCCTGCACCTCCTCCACCAATCCACCATATTCCTGACGAAAACGGGCCAACAAGCGACGGTACAAAATTCTTTTGCCAGCAATCCGATCCAATCCAGCCACCAAATCCAAACCAGAAATCCGCGAAAACAGATAATCTTGTTGTTCAAAGCCTGTCAGATCCACCTCTTGTTCAAAAGGTCGCACCCATTTGCACAACATCCCATACAATCTTTCGGCGCGCACAGGTAAAACCAAATGATCATTCATGCCAACATCCAGACAAAACTTCTTCTCCTCCCAACTCCCATTGGCCATCAAAGCAATGATCGGAACCTCCCGACACGCCTCCAGGGCTCGAATCCGGGCCACGGTCTCCAACCCCCCGATTTCCGGCAACTGCGTATCCACCAGCATCACATCAAACCGAAACCGTGTCGCCAAATCCACAGCGATCTCGCCCTCCGTGACAATCTCCACCACCAACCCAACCCGTTCCAGCAACTCCCGAATGATCCGTTGATTGACCTCATTGGCCTGGGCCAACAGAACACGAGCCCCACCTATTCGTTCTCCCGTTTTCTCCTCCTGACCCAGAAGCTTCTCCCGGCGTCGATTCGGTTGACTCCCCTCCGACTCCTCCTCGTTTGCCAGACCGCGAATCAAGCGAGAGCGGGTCACCGGTTTGTCGATAAAGCCATCGAGTCCCGCCCGTTCCACCTTGCTGACCGCTTCTGCCACTCCGAAAGGGGTCAACAGAAATATCTTTGGGATAAAAGCCTTAGGCACTGCCGCCTCCAAAGCGGCGCGTATTTGCACGGCAATGACATCGCCATCCATTTCAGGCATGCGCCAATCCAGCAGCACATGGGAAAACGGTTTGTCTGCCCCCCTATTGCATTCCAAAACATGCGAAATCGCCTCATGACCAGAGGCGACCATCACCGGTTCTAGCAGAAGATCCTTGAGTAGCTCCTGCAAGCTCTCCCGCACCAACGAATTGTCATCACTCACCAGCACCTTGGTTCCCCATAGGGGTTCTGGCAGCATCAAACGCTTCCGTCGATTCTCCCCATAGTAATGCACATTCACCTCAAATCCAAATTCACTCCCCGCGCCAGACTGGCTTTGCGCCCACATCCTCCCCCCCATCAGCGTGACCAAGCGTTTGCAAATGGAGAGTCCCAAACCGGTACCGCCATATTTTCGTGTAGTGGAGCCATCGGCTTGGACAAACGGCGCAAAAAGATTGGGCAGAATATCGGGATCCACACCAATACCGGAATCGAGTACTCGGCAGGTCAAACAGACTTGATTCTCCTCAACCATGCGGGGCATCACCACCACCTGAATGGTTCCTGTTTCGGTAAATTTCACCGCATTACGAATCAAGTTGATAAAGACCTGTTCCAAGCGGATCACATCCCCGTTCAGTACGGCGTCGAATGCGGGAGGCAAAGAAAAAACCAGATCAATCTTTTTATCCGCCACCTGTTTACTAAACAAATCCGCCAGACGTTCCAGCAGGAGATTCAGATCAAACGGCACAGGATCCAGGAGCATCTGTCCGGCTTCGAGTTTGGAAAAATCAAGCAGGTCGCTGATGACTCCCATTAAGGAGTGGGAGGCGTTCTCAATCTTAACCAGATAATCCCGCACCCTAGGGGTCAGCTCGGCTTTCAATGCCAACTCGGCAAAGCCTAGCACGGCATTCATGGGGGTACGAATTTCATGACTCATATTGGCGATGAAATCGCTTTTGGCCAAGCTGGCCAATTCCGCGACCATCAGGGTCTCTTCTAGGGATTTTAGCAATTGTTTTTTGTCGGTGACGTCCTGAAGAAAACCAGTAAACTGGATTTGCCCCTCTTGCACCACCGAGGTCAAAGAGATTTGCAATTCGATGACCTGACCATCGGCCCGCACACCAGAACATTCCAGACGACGTTGCAATCTGGGGCCATGGATTCCTTCCAAGACAAAGCGATGCAAAGCCGCTTGATGGGCCTCACGCAACGGTTCTGGGATAATAAAATCCGCAACTTTCCGGCCCATAACCGCATCTTTCGGGAACCCGAACAACTGTTCAGCAGCCGGGTTGAACTCCAACACCCGTCCTTCCTGATCCAGAGTGATCATGGCATCCAGGGCATGAGTAAGGATGGCCTGATGCCGATCTAGCAGACGGGCGATATGATGAAACCGTTCGATATTTTCAATATTCTGGTAAACGCGACAGAGCAGTTCTTCAGGCTGATAGGGCTTGATGAGAAAATCATTGGCCCCGGCCTTGATGAATTGAGTGGCCAGATCGGCGTTACCATAAGAAGAGAGCCCGATGGCGGCCAACTCGTTGCGGGAGTACCCAGCGCGCAGCTTTTTGATGAACTGCATGCCATCCATACCCGGCATTTGATAATCGACCAAGACCAAATGAACCCGACGTTCTTCAAGGCACTTCAACGCCTTGACTCCATCCTCGGCATCCAGAAGATCAAATCCATACCGTTTCAAAAATCGACACAACACCACGCGGGCACTACGCGAATCATCCACGACCAAAATGCACAGATGCCGATTTTTTTGATACCGCTCAATGGCATGAATGACGGAGTCCACCACACTGGGATTATCCTTGAGAAAATAATCCAGCATGCCCTTTTTCAAGAAAATCTCTTGCAACTCTTTTTTGTAGAGTCCGGTCAAAACAATGCCCGGCAATTGGCAGGCCACCACCAGATCCACGATCTCGCCATTAGGCGCGTCGGGAAGATTCAAGTCCAGGATCGCGAGAAAAAACCGTCCAGAGTTGACTTCAAGCAAGGCCTTGGCCTCGGCATATCGACTCGCCAGCACCACCTCAACCCCCAAGGCCTGCTGGATCCGTTTTTTCAACAAACCGGCAAAACTGATAGAGTCTTCAACGATTAAAATGGTATTCATTGATGCGTTCCGCGAACCAATTGGAGCAATTCACGCCATTCTGGAAGCCTGTCCCCATAGAGGTAATGGCGATAACGAACACCTACAAAGGACAAAGTCAGATCATTAACATTCAATCACTTGGGTGGGTTCACAACGAATACCGCTCGACGGTGCCGCACGTCTCAGGCGGTCAATAAAATAGATGCGCGTCCAGTCCAAATCGCTGTACATATCCGGCAAGACCTGATAACACCCAACGCGACCAATCAATCCACACAACCAATCAGCACACTGTAGAGTTTGAAATAGATGACTTTCAGCCTGAATAGGTGGTTCGATCATTGTTGATCGTGACTCCGCAAACATCTGAATTGATGCCTCTGCCACGATCTGTGATCGAAAATCAACTTCATTTTGTTCATCCAAAATCATCAGAAAGTGCGCACTACGGACACTACAAAACTGATCAATCCGTTTGATCGACTCACGCAATACAGCTTGATACAATTTTTTTGAATTATGTGATGTTAGCAAGTTTGTCTTCTGCAAACCAACGTAGAAGATCATTCCCCCATCCGTCATAATACGATTGATCAAACGAAAGGTTGCTTGACGCAACTCTTTGTATTTTATGACGTTATTTGTCGTATAAAGGGCTGCACCTTTTTTTTCCCATTGGTAGGCAGGGATGCCATCACGGTCGATCTCATATCTCAGGAGATTGTTCTTGAGTTGGTAAAACCAAGTAGCAAAGGAACGCACCTTGTTTGATGGCAACACGAATCCACCCAACCCAAAAACAGGACTGGTCTTATACTGTGGATGATCCCGACTTACGAACGGTCCTATATGTCCAAATTCATCCAGGTAAGCGATAAAATGCATTCACCACCCCAAATAACGCGAAAGCCCGTACTTTCGCACGGGCCTCGGAATTTTAAGCTGCCAACCATAAAACAGCGTCAAATAATTATATACAAAAAAAACGTTGCACGCAATACAAATTTTCACACTTATCCAAAATAATTTTCCGATTTGTACCTCTTTATATCATTCAAAACCCCACAGCCTGACGTAAAGCCGCCAAGGGTCTGCGAAATAAATAATAAAACAAGGTCACTCGCTCCCCCATAATCTTAGCCGTACCTTTAAGGCCGATACGTGGCAGAGAGTTGTCTGTTACAAAACGGGCGGTGATCCGGTAGGCCAAAATCCCTTCTGGCGTCAGTTCGGCATCATAGGCGGCACGGGTCAACACCCCTTCTAGGGGATGCACTGGATCCACATGCAAAAACAACAACACATTGGCTCCCGGCGTTAAAACCACAGCATCGGCCACAGGAAGTCGAATGTCAATCTCCACACGATTCGGCTCGGCAATGACCATCACCCTCTCCCCCACCGCCACTGGCCTGCCCCGCCAGGAATTGGGATCTGCGTAAATGGCAATCCCGTCACGCGGGGCACGCACCACCGTGCGTTGCAATAAAGATGCGGCATAATCGGCCTCCGCACGCCGTTCCTCGATGCGCGCCTCCAGAAGTGGCAAACTGGCCTTGGCGTCCAAATCAGAAAAAGAGAGTTGACGCGCCTTGAACAGCTCAGCACGTGCGGTATCCAAGGCCAATTGCGCCATCTCCTGCCGACTGGCCAATGCGGTCGCCTCCATGCGGACCAACACATCCCCCTCCCGCACGAAGGCGTTCGGCTCCACCACCACCGACTCTACCACACCCTCCAAAGGAGAAACGATCACCACAGGCTCCCAAGGAACCACCGATGCAGGAGCCAAAGAGGAGTATTCCACGCCAATAAAGCCGGAAGCCACCACCCCCACCCCCACAGCCAACCAACTCCAACGCCACCATCGCCGCGCATCCCGCCGCAACCGTCCACCAAACGCTCTCCAGGCATGGGCATAACACTCCCCCAACCGTTGCGCCAACTCCTGCTCTCCCTCCCGCCACACAGTAGCACGCAACAGCAATAAGCCACCAACAAACATGCCATCTGGGGCCACCAAAGGAACCCACAATCCCTGAGGTGGTGCCAATCGCGACCACTCCTCCCCCAAAGAGAGGGATATATCCACAGCCACAACTCGCCGAACAGCTTTTAATCCCTCCCCATGGGCCAACTCGCCACACACCCCTGAGACCCAACGCACCAGAGGGGCATGGGCATCGATTTCCGACACCCCAGACGCCCCCTCGACACGCCCATTTTCGCGCCAGAAAAAAATGACCTCAGCAGGCAGCAGTGTCAGGGTTTGATTGACCATCAAAAACCGCAACGCCACCTCGTTTGCAGCCCGCCGCGCCTCCCGTTCCAGGTCCAATACCGCCGCACACACGGCCAACTCGCGGGATTCGCCCAGACTGCTCATGGGCCAACGCCGACAAACAAAGCCGTGCCGCTCATGCCAGCCATCACCCCCTCTTGTTTGCCAGCAATAACCCCTGTCACGCTCAACGATTGACTGGCTGGATCAATCCGCGCCCCAATGCGCACCACCTTGGCCGGATATTCCTGGCCGGTCTCATCAATGTGCAACGTAAAAGGTGCATCCACCCGCAACCAGCTCAACCACTTGGAAGGAACGATCAAGCGCACCTCCAAGGAGGTATCATCCAAAATTTCCACCAAAGGCACACCCTGGGCAACGCTTTGCTGCAATCCCACCTTGATGGCCGTCACCCGGCCAGAAAACGGGGCATGAATCACACACATCGCAACGGTCGCCCGCATTTCTGCCAGTTCCGCTTCCATCTTCTGCACTTCAGCAGCCGACAATCCGACTTCTTGCGCACTGCCAGATTGCAATTTTTCCAAACGCTTCTGCACCTCCAGTTTGATGCGTGAAGCCTTCAATTCCGCCTCAACCTTGGCCTGACGCGCCTCGTGAATGGCACAATCCATGTTCACCAACATCTGTCCCTGACGGATCGTATCCCCTTCCTTCACTGCCAGTTTCTCCACCCGTCCCACCATACGACTGGAGAGGATCGTCTCCCTCTGCGCGGCCAACAACGCCCGTGCCTGCAACCGGACCTCTTCTGTCCAACCCATTGCAGGCCAAGCAAACCAGATCAGCCACACCCAATATCCAATGGACAAAACACCCACACGCATCTTGAATTTCCCCCAAACAAAACAGCCTCAAACAAACAGCACTGCCGATTTTTTCATCAATCATGGCCAACAATTTGCAATGCAGACATAATCATGTGTATACTAATTTCACAAAGATCTTCATAAGCCAATCACCGAAATACACCCAGGTCTCCATGTCCATTCGATTCAAATTCACCCTGCTGTTTGTCATCTTGCTGCTGGCTGGTATCGGTATCAGTTCCGCCATTTCCTACAAAGTGACCGAACAGGCCATGGTGGATAGTGCCTTGACTAGCATGGATCAAGCCAATATAGAGGTTATTAAGAATATTGACCTTTTCCATAAAAAGGCTCAAAGCGACCTACTGATGGCCATGGAGCATCCGATTTTCTTAGACTACTTCAACCTGCCAGAAACCCGATCAGGCAACCAATACGACGCCAATGGCCACATTCTCTTCACCTCGACTCAAAGCGAACACCAAAAGACGTTAAACAACTGGATTCTCTCCTTGCAAAAGCATCTGCGCATTGTCGAGACCTGCCTGATCGATCAAACGGGCCAAGAACATGCCCGCATCACCTTTGGGAAAGTCGCCCCACAGGATGAATTTTCCAGTGAGGAATCCGACGCCCCGTTTTTCAAACCCACCATGAACATGAAGGTCGGGGAGGTCCATATCCACTACCCCTACATGTCTCCAGATGCTAAAAAATGGGTGTTCGCCTATACCTCACCCTTTGCGTTGGCCGATGGCACCAAGGTCGGCATGCTTCATTTTGAAATGCCGGTTTCCCTGTTTCAGGGACTCATCCACCACGACAAAGCCAATCACGATCAGGCCAGCCGCTTTTTCATTCTGGATCCAGCCGGTCTGATCGTAGCCGATAGCCAACAGAAGATTCCGTTGGATCAAAAACCTTCTACGTCACAAGAGACGAAAGAAAAACTAGAACACTATCTGCCACAAGCCACATCCATCAGCGCGTCTCCCAGAATGAGTGCCATTCTTGAACGGATGCGTCAAGGCGAAACCGGTTCCGGTTGGTTTGAGGAGACAAACGAAAGGAGCTACCTCTCTTTCCGTCCGCTTCCGACCTTTGGTTGGAGCATTGCCCATATCCGGCCCCATCATGCTCTGCTGCAAGGTCAGACATCCTTGACCAACATCCGCATGATGTTTGTCTTGACAGCCCTCATAACGCTCCTGTTGGCCACTCTGACAGTCTGGTTCTGGGTACGAAAAATCACCAACCCATTACAAGATCTCACCCAATCGGCACAAGAAATCGCGGGTGGCTCACTCAATTTTTCCATGCGCGTCGCAGAAGCGTCCACCGATGAACTGGGAATCTTGGCTCGATCCTTCAATCAGATGCTCGACACCTTGAGCAAAACCACCGATTCCAAGGAGTACACCGAAAACATTTTAAGTGCCATGGTGGACGGACTGTTAGTTCTCGATATGGAGAACCGCATCCAACGGGTCAATAAGGCCTTGCTGGCTCTCCTGGAAGAAAAAGAGAGCAACCTAATTGGGCAACATCTGGATCAACTGCTACCTGACCCGACCTTTTGCGCCCTCATGTTCCGCGATCTTTTGTCCAATCGACTGTTTCGCACACAAGAAACCTCTTTTCACACCAAGGATGGTCGAGAAGTCCCGGTCTCCATCTCCAGTAATTTATTGCATAACGGGCAAGCCATCGCAGGCATGGTCATTTTGGCCCAGGATATTCGGCAACGCAAACACAATGAAGAAAAGCTCCATTTTCTAGCCAACTTTGACGCACTCACGCAACTACCCAACCGCTCTTTGCTGGTAGAGCGTCTGAATCAAACCCTCTCTCGCGCCCCATGGCGCACCTCCAGCGTGGGGATCTTGCATTGCGCCCTAGACCGCTTCAAGATGATCAACGAAACCCTTGGGCATCGTTCTGGTGACGAACTGCTCAAAGAGACGGCCAACCGCTTGCAAGCCAGTGTGCGCAGTGGCGATACGGTCGCTCGTGTGGGAGGGGACGAGTTTCTCATTCTACTGATGGATATGGCCAAATCAGAAGACATCATTTTGTTGGCCAAAAAAATATCCCACGCGATTGCCATGCCGATGATTCTCACCAATGGTCAAGAAGTGTTCATCACGGCCAGTATCGGCATCAGTGTCTCACCCGATAACGGTTCCACAACAGACGAACTGCTCAAACACGCCAACATTGCCACCAATTACGCCAAGGCCCAAGGAAAAAACCAATTCAGTTTCTTCTCGGTGGAAATGAACCAAAAAGGCGAGCAGCGTTTAGCCATGGAACGCGACCTACGCCGCGCCATTGAAAATGGCGAGCTAGAGGCCCATTACCAACCCCGATGGAATTTGCAAGAAGATCGTCTGGTGGGGGCTGAGGCCCTAGTACGTTGGCGTCAAGGGGGCAAAAAACTGGTATCACCCGGCGAATTTCTCCCCTTGGCCGAAGAGATCGGCCTCATGGAGTCCATTGATCTTTGGATGTTGGAAGAGGTTTGTCGGCAAAACAAAGCGTGGCTCGATAAAGGGTATCTCCCCTTGCGAATTTCCGTGAACATGTCGCATCACCTGTTTGGACGCAAAGACCTAGTTGCCATTATCAAGCAAACGCTGGAAGAGGCCAATCTATCACCGCACGCCCTGGAATTGGAACTGACTGAAGCAATCGTCATGAACGACGTGAACCACGCCATGACCGCCCTGCACACCTTTCGGGAGATGTCGATTCATCTGGCTGTGGACGACTTTGGCACGGGCTACTCTTCGTTTGCCCATTTACGCCGTTTGCCCGTGCATATTCTTAAAATCGACCGATCTTTTGTACGCGAGATCACCACCAACAAAGAAGATGCCGCCATCACCCACGCCATCATCACCATGGCCCATACGCTCAACCTGACCACCACAGCAGAAGGGGCCGAAGAACAGGCACAGCGAGATCTATTGACCAAACTCGGCTGTGATGAGCTACAAGGCTACATCATCAGTCGCCCCCTGCCAGCCGCAGAAATGGAAAGCAAGTTTTTAATTCCCCTGACGCCTCGGCCAGTCACCCCACAAATCACAACAAAAAACATCAATCTTGATTAAGGATATAGAGGCTTCTTGTAGCGTTCAAGCATGACCCTTGAGATTTCAGGCGATGACGGCCACAGACCGCACCGCGTTCCAGCTCGGCACTGGTAATTCTCCAGTGCATCCAGATCAGGCTGAACCGGCGTGCCATCTGACAAAAAAATAAAACCAACGAATTCACTGGGTATTCGGCCAATGAAATCTTCCGCCTCTTCGATCATGCGTCTAATGCGTCTGTGCATTCCAGGCACGTCAATGGGACTTTCTGTGGCAAGCACGCGAAATTCTTCTGCCGTAAAACGGCCATGACGCCTAATTTCAGACAACATCCCTTCAGGGCTTTGCCCAGGGAAACGCCCGACTGCCGCACAAACCACAGCCCCAAGAGGAAGGATGCTCTCATGGATAGTCACCAAGTCAACAATATCACGTGGCACCCGTCGGTCTGCGGCAGCCGCAGCTTTGTTCGTTGCCAAGTCAGCGGGGTGCAACACAAAGCCAAAAAGGTCATCTGGCTGGGCTGGGAAAAAACGAAAATCGCTGTCAGCAACCCAATCAAGGTGCATGGTTGCGCCAAGGCCCTCAATGAGGGCTTGCCGCTTTCCAGTGTACATTTGAAGCCATGTGACTTTAAGACCAGCCGCGACCAATGCCGCATGATCCGCTTCGGCGACCGCAACAAGACAGGCCTCTGAATCTTGAAAAATATCGATGTCTTCAGAAAAACGCGGTCCCATCCTGTTCAACGCAATCCCACCTGCAATGTAGCTCTCTGGAGTGCGCTGTGTCGCCAGTACACGCAAAACATGGGTCTGTAATTTAGTAAGTGGCACGACATAACCTTTCAATACGTTCTGCAAGCCGTCGCCCATCCATCCCGCCATGTGTACGCAGAGCTTGCGTGATCGCGAGTGCATCGACTGGTGTCGGCGCATCAACGGGACGCATATTCCATAAAGCACGCGCACCGTAATCCTTGAAGGCCTCAAGGTAGAGTTTTTCAAAATGGCTTTCCTGGGTAGATAATTCTGTTTTCATGCATCCTCCACCCACCACCACGCAAGATCCAGTGTCACGGCATCAAAAGGGGGTGCATTGACCGAATCATTGTCTTGAAACACCCCTTCCAACCGCCATTTTTCCTTGTCTAAAACCAAAACTTCCAACGTTTTGAGCAAAGGATCCACCAGCCAACAAAAAGGGACACCATAACGCGCATACACGGCCAATTTAAGGACACGATCCTTGCTCGCCGTAGCTGGAGAAAGAATTTCGCACACCCAATCTGGCACAACCTCAAAACGATGACCTTGAGGAATGCGGGGCATACGCTCCTTGCGCCATCCAGCCACATCAGGCACCAACACCTCACGATCCCGCATCAAATGGATTTCAGGTTCAGGAATAATCCACCACCCACCTGGACCACCCTTGCCTCTTTGATAGGCACCCAGAATATCGGTGACAATCCCACCTTCTGCCACGCCATGGAAACCGGATGGCCGGGATTGGGTATAGAGTTGATTATTGATAATCTCCCCGACTTGAGCTTCTGGGAGATCCCTCAATTGCTGATAGAGATTGGATTCATACCGAAGAGCGGAGATGGCGTTCATCGGCCAAGGCTTATTTTTTAGAATGAGTGGAACTTCCAGACGTGACACCCGCCAGATGACGTCCCATCTTCTGATCCCAATGGGTCACATGGAACACAAACCAATTCTTTACATAACTCAACATATCTAGAGAGATGGTATGGCTGTTGGAGCTTAAAACACGATCAAAATAGTCGGCCTGCGCAAGAAACGCTGCATGTTGAGCTTTGTGATCATTCAAGTTTGGATCAGATGATTGGGTCATCAACTTCTCTTCACCGGCAAAATGGGCCTTGACGTGCTGAAAGAGTTCGCGAGCGGTACGCTGAGCCGCCCCATGGCCTGAAGCGGATAGAACAGCCTTGTGCATTTGATTAAGCAAAACAAACAGATGCTGATGCTCGGAATCGACCTGTGCCACGCCAATATTCAAAGATTCTGGCCACGTCACCAGATCGATGGACTTGGGTTCCTCTGGCAGAGGGGTCAGGTAGAGTTCATCCATGGCTGAGAACATTCTCTTGCGTTGGGTGTGAACCTCTCGCATGGCCTGCTCAACCAACTCTGGTTGCTTGGAACTAAACTGAGCAATGGCTTGGCAAGCCGCCGCATGCAAGGCTTGACAAGCAAGCAATACTTCCTGGAACAACGGAAGTTCCGCCACCTCTCCCTCTTTGTTAGCCACCAACCACTTGCCCAGTTCGCTCTTCTCCCATTCAGAGAAGGTACTCTCTTTCAACTGTACGTTGCCAAAAGCGGCCTTTTCCAATTGGCCCATCATGGCCATGGTGTCGCTCTTGAACCGATACATCTCAAACGGTTCCTCAAACCCACCAAAGGTGACCCAGGCATCATGGAACCCGTCATTGATTTCCCGCGCCATATCCGACAAAACACCGCACTGGTTGACCGAACCGTGCAGAAAACGGGTCAAACGGAGTGAAACAGCCAATTTTTCCTTCACCTGCAAAGAGAGGGCATTGGTCTTGCTGGCCGATTCATGACTCGTCACCGCGAATTGACGCGCCACGCCGGTCTTTTGTTCCATATCCAAAGCTGTGGCCGCCACCTGTGAGGCCTGAGCAGCGATCTCCTCCATGCTAGAGACCCCCTTGGCGGCTTCAACGGCAACATTCCGACTGACCTCCTCTAACTCATGGGAACTAGACATCATGTTGGTCATGGCCGAGCCAACCTGTTCCATGCTTGCGGCTACGGACTGGGTTGCGGAACGTTGACCATCGATGGCGTGAGCAATCTCTTGATTGACGGCTTCGATACGCTCCACCCAACCGAAAAGCTGACCGGCGACCACGGTCGCCTCAGCGGTTTTATCCTGAATTTCTTGAATTTTCACCACAATATCGCCGGTTGCTCGTCCGGTTTGTCTAGCCAGAGTCTTGATTTCGCTGGCTACGACTGCAAACCCTTTACCCGCCTCCCCGGCCCCCGCCGCTTCAATGGAGGCGTTGAGGGCCAACATGTTGGTCTGATCCGCGATTTCGTAGATAAAATCCACCACCGTACCAATTTCCCTGGCCGCATTGGTCAGATCTGCCAAAACCCGATCAAACTCCTGAGTTGCCTGATTGGCTGACGTAGAGGCCATATTGGCCGAGTGACACTGCTCACTCACCGCCGCAAAAGAGCTAACCATCCGTTCTGTAGCATCACCAACCGTCTGCGTGACCCCCATGGAGAGATTCAGTTGTGCCATAACCTGTTGCAACTGATCCACCATGTTGGAAGCGGCTTGTTCCATGCCCCGCAGATTACTCTCTGATTCTCTGGACTCCAACGCAACCCGGTCGATTTGCGTGGAGATTGCCTTGGAAGATTGTTCCAGACCATCCATGTTGGTCGCAATCTGCCCCAGATGGTTTTGTGTACCAGAGACCTCTTGCGCCAGTTGAATGTTGCTTTGATCGATCTCTCCAGCCAACTTAAAAAGGGCGTTGACATCTTTGCCCAAAAATTTACGTATTTGAATCAACTCCATGATGAGTGCGGAGGCGTTACCGGCCTGCATACCGATGATGTGAACAGCACGCCATAAAGAGGAAGCGGTCTCCCCGTCGGACTCCTCGTTACAGTCCGAAGATAAACCCATCACAGACCATTTCCATGCCAGCACGCCAAAGAGGCCACCCACCAGCACCGTCACCAACACCAGCACCCACCAAGAACTCCCTTTCAGCCAGACCAACAAACCGGCTTCCACAAGGACCGCCAACAATGGCACAAGGATGGTTCCAACGATTTTTGAGGATTGTTTAATCTGAATCGTATTCATGCAATCAAAACCACCATAAAGGATACCGGCGACCAGGAGCCAGATTATTGACGAAGAGAGCCACGACCAGCAGCAAACAAGCCCCAACGAAAACCGGGATCAGGAGATAGAGGAATCCCAGATCATGCACCTGTTTGGAGCCGATGACCGCAATCAGTGCGGTCGCCCCTCCTGGCGGATGCAGGGTACGGGTCAGATGCATGCCGACAATCGACAAAGAGACGGCCAAGGAAGAGGCCAACCACGCTTGCTGAGGCACCATTTGAAAAAAGACCACACCAATGAAAGCAGACACCAGATGGCCTCCCAAAAGATTACGCGGTTGAGCCAAAGGAGACGTTGGTGCCGCATACAACAAGACAGCGGAAGCACCGAAACTGCCGATCATCAAGAATAAATCCGTACCGGTGAAGAACAATTGCTCCAACCCGGCCACCAAAAGAATCCCCAAAAAGGAACCCAGCCAGGACCAAAAAATTTCCACCGTTGAAGCACAAGGCGGACAAGTTCCACCCCCACGCATTTTGGCGCGGTAGTGAGCAAAAAAGGTCATGGGGATCCACTCTTTTTATTTCGAGTATTCACGGTTGAGGCAGCATCATAAAGGATATGAGGGGTTATGACAAGCGGAAAGATTGTCATTTCACCTGATCTCAATGGAGACATTTTGAAGTTATATCAATCAATATAATTCGACTACACCCCCAAAATCTCCTTAGCCAAAGGACGTTTTTGTTCCAGCCTGAACCAACACTCTACTTTTTTTGAACAAATTTTTAAGGATGCATCACATCCACACTTTCACACAAGCCGTTTTTATGGTACCAATTGATACTAACAGAGGGTATAGCGTATCTTGGTTCGTAAGGAGAGGCTCATGCTGAAGAATACCAGCATCACGCCTAGTCCCCACTTCGAGGGGTTTATTACTAGGCAAATTGCCATCGGTCGCTTTGACTTGGAAGAACAAGAGATTCATTTGGCCGCTTTACGGCAAGCCCTTGAGGATGGCGAGGCAAGTGGCCGGACTGACTATGCTTTGGCTCACCTGATTGAGGAACTCGACGAAACCAGTGTGTCCTGATGTCCGGCTTTGTCCTCACCCGCAAGGCTCTCGACGACCTCAAGGAGATTGGGAGCTATACGGAACGCAATTGGGGACGCACACACCGCAATCGCTATTTGTTGATGTTGGATCAGTGCTTTCATGATCTGGCAAGTTCTCCACTCAAGGGGCGGGATTGCGGTTTCATCCGTTCTGGTTACAGAAAATACCAAGTTGGCAAGCACCTTGTCTTTTACCGTGCCCTTGCACTCGATCAAATTGAAATTGTTCGCGTTCTGCACGAATGCATGGATGTAGAGCAGCATCTTGATGATGGATGATCCTAAGATTGCCCAAAATATCTATCCCAGCACCGCATAAAGTGTACTTGATTATCCATCATTACACCCCCAAAATCTCCTTAGCCAAAGGGACCGTCAAAGGACGTTTTTGTTCCATCCCAGCCCGGTCCAGTCGGGCTAGGGCCGTGGCGTGATCGGGTATCCGACGCGGCAGACGTAGACACAAAAACTTGATCAATTCAGGACTCAACCGCACCTGACGATCTGCCGCCATTTTGGAGAGGATGTATTCCAACTCGGCGTCATCCGGTGGGGCAATGAGCAAAACCGAACCCCACAACAGCCGCGACCGCAAATCGGGTCGTAACCACTCCAAATGATGCGGCGAAACCCGTGAGGCTACCAGCAAACGCCCACTGGTTTCCCGCAATTGATTGAACAGAAACAACAAACCTTCCTGCAAAGCAGGCAGACCAAACTCCATCTGTTCCAGACTGTCCACCGCCACCAACATTCCGTGACCCCATCGGGCCAAAAAACGGGTCAAATCCCCCTCTTCGCCCTTGGCCAATGCCTGTCCAAGCGTTTCTGGATCTAGATAAACAGCCGACTCCTTGCCATGTGTCTCCCGTCTGCGACCAACCGTCGCATGCAACAAATGGGTCTTACCACACCCCTCCTCACCCGTTAAGGTAAGACTGGTGGCCGAAGAGTCCATCAAAATTTGCAAGGCGTGCAAAGCCAAACGATTGGAATCGCCCACTATGAAATTATCAAAATCAAAAACCGGGTCCACACCAAATTCTAAAATGTGTTGCACTAACTCTTTCAAACCTCCCTTATTTCATCAAGAATAGATGACAGGTTGATTGTCGCCTTGCAACAGAGCAAAAAAACGCTCAATATATTCAATTTCATACTCGGTATCGATATCCAAGGCGGGACCGATACAGTTGCTGATCTGACAAGTGATCCGGCAATGAGCCAAGGTTTGAACCCTCTCCTCCAGAATGGATAAATCTCTGAACTTATTGTTTGAACTCTTGTTCTTGACAATAATGAAATAGGCTCGCACCAGGAATGAGAAGGCCTTCAACCGTTGATAATATTTCTTTGCGGCAGAACCAGGAAAAAGGTGGGTTTGCTCCGCTTCATGCAGATGAACTTGTGAAAAGAGCGTCTTGAAAAAAACAGCGTTGCTCTTGATTTTCTTTAAATTAAACCGTCCACCTTCGATAATGGTCCGATTGTTAAACAAATGTCCCGCAAGATTCCACACATAACGCGGCACCAACAATGGTCTCCCCGCCATAAAGCTGTTTACGATCAAATCAAAGCTGTTGCCTTTGAAAACAAAATTATAATAATTCTTGATCGCTCGACTATACTGGAACGGCTCTGGCACACAAGAGAGAGCCGCATCCATGGCTTGTTTGACGGTTCGCCCCAAAACAAAATCGGCCTGTGGATTTTTATTTTGAATCAAACAGTCAATTTCATCCGGTCGAATCAATGGGGTATCGCTTAACAAGAGATTGATCGACATCTGGGCAATGGTTTGATTCTGGCCAAACGCCTGCAACAACTCCCAATGGGGTTGTCCCATCTCGCTCGCCATCAACACCCCTTCATCGGGACACCCAAAGCGGTGACACAAAAAGGTCATGTAGGTGAACAAAAAACTGTCCACAAAATTGCTCTTCTCCTGGACAATACGAACCTCAATCCCCAATTGAACCGCCCGGCTAATGGTTCCCGCCAGCATGGACTCCAGTCGCGCCTTGTCTCCCCAAATATAAATCGTGCCAATGGAGGTGGCTTGAATGGCTGCATCCAACACATGCTCCACACAAAACTTATCCCGGATTCGCACGTAAGGCTGAAACTGCTGGCCCACCTGTTTGGCTCCCAGAGTCCCAGACGCAATCAATAAAACTTCTTTCATTGAAACACCCAAACCATCCATGCTCTACAGCCATGATTTAGGTGGATCTGCCGCAACCGGGGCCGGGGAGTTGGCCTCCTTGGGAGCAGGAGCAGCCGGATTCTTGGGGGCAAACAACCAAAGCGTCAACCCCTCTGGGGTGGATTCCATATGCGCGGCCAGCTTACGCAAGGCCTCCTGCAGCACCTCGTCACGACCATGATATTCGAATTCATACACCGATTCCCTAGCCGAAGAGCTGAGTACCTGTGGATTCTTCACCCCGGAAATCCCCCGCAATCCATTGGCGAATTCAGTCAAGCGGGCCAATTGCGCCTCATGAATGACCCGCAAACGGGTCTGATGCTTCAAACCCGGTTGCATGGAGTGATCCTGAATCCAACGATCCATGACCTGTTGAATCAATTTATTGGCCA
>JADFYY010000040.1 GCA_015232825.1 Magnetococcales bacterium | reverse complement strand
CGTTGGCGGTTTTGGGGGTGTATGAGCGATTGATAAATCATTTGATCAACTTGGAGCAACCCTGTCATATTTTGAACTGGATGCTCTTTTGTCGTATTGACCACTATTTTTCGTGAAATGGACGAAACCTAAGCAGGAGGGTCTTGTTCGTCGCGCTGTTGCCCTTCAAGACCGCTCTTTAATAACTTGAAATTCATAAAAGGCTGAAGGGTCTGGTTCAATGGCGTGCGGCTTGGAAAAATTGGCTCGTATCGATATTCTGGTCAATAATGCCGCTATTACCCGCAATCCATGGATTTGGAGTGCTATCATGAATTACAGGCACAAAAAAACGCCATCTATCGGGGGGCGGTTGTAAAACAATTTCTCGCCCTCTTGTATACTAGGGGCATGAACACACACTCCGCCATAACCAAATCAGTTTCAACGAATATCCTGCAAACCATTCAGGTGCGGCCAGTCGCGTACCATGAACAGCCCCGTTGGTATGAACTTCTGGCGCAACCATCTGCAACTAGGGAGTTCGCTGCAAAACCATGGAAGGCATTGCATATTTTATGTCTGCAACAATATGCAAACATTACTTTGACGAGTCCCTGTTCAATTGGGAATGAAAAATAGTGAGAATTTTTAAGAACCGATGGTTTGCTAGATTTGCAAGAGAGGAGCGCATCAGTGACGCTCTTCTATGAACGTATCATCTGTCAAAAGCGAAAGCTGTTCAAGTTAAAGCTCCATGTGAGGCTTAATCACGCAATCAGGAACAAATGGTTGCCAACCGTGCCAGCACCTCAGCCATGATGGAAGCCGGTACATGTTCCAGTTTCTTTGCAGACCGGGATTGAAAATCTATCGCTCTGGGTTGGTCACAGCGGATGATGCCTTGAGTGGCGGTTCCAGTGAGAGGGACTGCAAAGCCAGCCATACGGGCGAAATTTCCACCGGTGGTAATGGGTAGCACTACAGGAACCCCTGTGAGCTTGTTGAATACAGCCGGGGATACCACCAGGACCGGTCTTCTGCCTTGTGTCTCATGGTCGGATGTTGGATCCAGATTGACCAGATAGATGTCTCCCTGTTCCGGTGTCACAGCAGTTCTTTTCCAATTGGGGAAGAGTTCAGCCACTCCTGTTCTTCTGGGGATGTTGACTCTGCGTTGGTGTCACACATGGCCAACAACTCCTCCAACGTGTAGCTGGGCCGTGGAATGGGATTGATGACTAGGTGCCCATCCTCGATGCTCAAACCAACCGTGACTCCTGCTTTCAGGTCTAGGGTGTCTAGGAGAACTGGCGGAACCGATACCATGGTTGAACCGCCAACCTTCCGTAGCGTTGAGGTGTGCATCTGGGTCTCCTTGTCATCAAGGTTTCATGTTATATAAAAGTATAACATCATCCTGAATCCATTGCAACCAAATTTTCAACGTGGAACACCCCCACCGTCCATTATCCTTGTCATCCAAATCGAGGTGCTTGACCATTGTCAAAACATCATCATCCGCCTTGGCGGACTCATGATCGCTGGGTTTGGCGCATTGGCCGCCATTATAAAGTTGCATTGACCGTTCATTTTGCCTCTGCCGAAAGCCCCGCCTGCCCAAAATGCCTACGGATAACAGCAAAAATATGCCCATGCGCGGAAAGCGTTGCCTAATGGGGGGATGTTCTGATAATTTACACTGCTAAAACCATCCACGTTGTCAATTCATCAGGAAACGCTCATGCAGGATCGTGTCGCCGTGGTCACAGGCTCTAGCAGCGGAATCGGTCGGGTTATTGCTCTTCATCTCGCCCGTCAGGGAGCCAAAGTCGTTTTGATCAGCAATGAATCCATTCGCATTCTGGAAGCCTTGGAAGAGGTGAGGGCTATCTCCCCGGAATCCGAAGCCTTTGAAGCCGATGTCACCTCTCTGCCGTGTCTGGATGAGTCGATCAAGCTGACCTTGGAAAAATTTGGTCGCATCGATATTTTGGTCAATAATGCCGGTATTACCCGCGACTCCTTGTTGGTGCGAATGTCTACCGCAGATTGGGATCGGGTGGTTGCCGTCAACCTCACCAGTGTGTTCCATCTCACCCGCATGGTGCTTAAACCCATGATGAAAGCCCGTTATGGTCGCATTATCAATGTGGCCTCGGTGGTGGGAGCGACCGGCAACCCCGGACAAGCCAACTATGCCGCCACAAAAGCCGGTCTGGTGGCCTTTTCTAAGAGCGTTGCCCTGGAAACAGCCTCTCGCAATATTACTGTCAATTGTGTCGCACCAGGATTCATTCGTACCGCGATGACCGATTCGTTGAATCCTAAGGCAAAAGAGATTATCCTCTCTCGCATTCCCATGGGAAACATGGGAGAACCCGACGATGTGGCCAATGCGGTCGCTTTTCTGGCCTCGGAAAAGGCTCGGTACATCACCGGTGAAACCCTCCATATCAATGGAGGAATGTATATGGCGTGACACCGTGTCATTGTCCATTGTTTATTCAACAATTAAAGGAAACCCTTCATGAGCAACATTGCTGAACGAGTCAAAAAAATCGTCGTCGAACAGTTGGGTGTCGAAGCCAGTCAGGTCACGGAAGAGTCTAATTTCGTGGAAGATTTGGGAGCCGACTCCCTGGATACCGTGGAACTGGTGATGGCATTGGAAGAAGAGTTCGGCTGCGAAATTTCAGATGATGCCGCAGAAAAAATCGTGACTGTCAAACAGGCTATCGAATTCATTAAGAAAAACTCGGACTCCTAAGCTTTAGTCACATCCCCGACAAGGAGGTTTGGAGTAGGGAGTTTTGCCATTCAAGGGAGATATTAAAGAGTGGATGATCGTCGTGTGGTTATTACTGGTATTGGGCTGGTGACACCGCTCGGAATGGGAATCAAACCCGTCTGGGAAGGGTTAACATCGGGTCGTTCTGGTATCGGCCCTATTACCCGCTTCAATCCAGAAGAGTACGCCTGCCGTATCGCCGGTGAGTGTCGCGATTTCCAACCGGAAGATTGGGTGGATAAAAAAGAGATCAAGAAAATGGATCTGTTCATGCATTTTGGCGTGGCCGGTGCCCATTTGGCTTGGCAGGATGCGGGAATCACCGTTACCGAGGAGAATGCTCATCGCATCGGGGTGATCATTGGCTCTGGCATTGGTGGTCTCACCGCCATCCAGAATCAAGCTTTTACCCTCAAGGAACGGGGACCGCGACGCATTTCACCCTTTTTTATTCCCATGTCCCTGATCAACTTGATTTCTGGACATGTCGCCATTCGCTATGGACTCAAAGGCCCCAATCATGCGGTGGTGACCGCCTGTGCCACAGGGGCTCACGCCATCGGCGATGCCATGCGGATCATTAAACGAGGGGAAGCCGATGTGATGCTGGCCGGGGGAGCGGAGGCGGCCATCTGTGAATTGGCCGTTGGCGGGTTTGCTGCCGCCAAAGCCCTGACCAGTCGCAACGAGGATCCTACTGCCGCATCCAGACCTTGGGATCAGGGACGAGATGGTTTTGTCATGGCGGAAGGGGCCGGAATCGTGGTCATGGAAACCCTGGAATCCGCGCAAAAACGGGGCGCGAATATTTATGCCGAAGTGGTTGGTTATGGCATGTCGGGGGATGCCTACCATATCACCGCCCCGCAACCCGATGGCGATGGCGCGGCCCGTTGCATGCTGGCCGCCATAAACGATGCCAAAATCAATCCCGAACAGGTGGATTATGTGAATGCCCATGGCACCTCAACCCCCATCGGCGACCACATGGAAACCTTGGCGGTCAAACGGGCTTTTGGCCAAGAACATGCCAAAAAACTGATGATCTCTTCCACCAAGTCCATGACGGGTCATCTTTTGGGAGCCGCTGGTGGGGTTGAAGCCATTTTTACCGCCTTGGCATTGCACTCTGGCGTGTTGCCCCCGACCATCAACTTAACCGACCCAGATCCCGCTTGTGATCTGGATTATGTTCCTAATACGGCCAGAGAGGTGCAGACCACCTATGCTCTTTCTAACTCCTTTGGCTTTGGTGGCACCAATGCCACGTTGGTATTGAAGCGTTTTCATTGAACCGCAGATTTTTCAAGCTGTTTCTGGTATGGTTGCTAGGGGGGGGAATCCTCCTGGGAGGGGTCGCGACGCTTCTTTTTATGCGTTTTCTGGATACCCCCTTGGAGGATTCACGGCAACTGACAATAGAAAAGGGGTGGAATCTGCTCCAAATCGCTCAACATTTGGAGGAGAACGGAGTCGTTTCCTCGGCTTATGGGTTTATCTTGCTGGTCAAGTTGGATTTCACCAAGTCGGTCAGTTTGAAAGCCGGGGAGTATCAATTCGAACGCGGGGAAACCCCGTCGCGCATTTTGGCGCGTCTGCAAAACGGCACGGTAGTGCGCCATTATTTCTCCTTCCCAGAAGGGTTGACCGTGCGCGATGTTGCAGAACGGATGGTCGCTCTGGGGTGGACCGATGCCAAAAAGTTGGTTGGAGATGTGGCCACTATGAAAAAATTGGGCATCTCTGCATCCTCTTTGGAGGGGTGGTTGTTTCCTGAGACCTATCGGTTTGTTCGTGGCGATTCATCCCTTGAGATGTTAACCCGCATGACCCGCATGACTCGGAAAGTTTTGGAGCAGGAGTGGGCTAATCGATCAACGGATCTCTCCTTGACCGCTTTGGAGGCGTTGGTTTTGGCCTCTATCATTGAAAAAGAGACGGCTCAATCCCAGGAAAGAACCAAGATTGCTGGAGTTTTTTATAATCGATTGCAAAAACGTATGCGGCTGCAAAGCGACCCTACCGTGATTTACGGCATTGCTGATTTTGATGGCAATCTCACCCGTCAACATCTGCTTGCACCAACTCCTCATAATACTTATGCGATTTTTGGTTTACCTCCGACCCCTATTTGCAATCCAGGGCGCGCCTCCATTCATGCGGCACTTCATCCTGAGAACTCTGAGGATCTTTATTTTGTGGCCAAGGGGGATGGCTCTCATGTGTTTGCCAAGAACTATCGGGAACATAGGATCAACGTAAATCGTTATCAGCAGGGGAATAAACAGGCGTCCCCGCAAGGAAAACATGGCCCACCGTGATTCAGTGTTGCAAAAAGCCCGGTTTATCACCTTTGAGGGTGGGGAAGGGGCTGGCAAAACCACGCAGATCCGTTTGTTAGCGGATCGTTTGCAAGCGGCTGGGGCTGGGGTGGTGGTTACGCGGGAACCCGGTGGCTGCCTTATGGCTGAACGAATCCGAGAGTTGTTGGTGACGGGTCAGCCCGGTGATCTGGAGATGCGCAGTGAATTGTTGTTGATTCTGGCGGCCCGGATTGAACACATTCGTCAACGGATTCGACCCGCTTTGGCGCGGGGGGAGTGGGTGTTGTGTGACCGTTTTTCGGATAGCACCTTGGCCTATCAGGGGTATGGTCGAGGCCTGGAGCGGGAACAACTGGAGATGCTCAACCAGTTTGCTTTGGATGGACTGGAACCAGAACGCACGTTTTTGCTCGATATTGATCCAGCCATTGGTTTGGTGCGTGCGGGGGAGAATCGTCAACCCATTGAAAACCGTTTCGAACAAGAGCATTTGGCCTTTCATCAGCGTGTGCGAGCGGGATTTTTGGCGTTGGCAGCACAGCATGCCGCAAGAATTCGAGTGATTGATGCCACCTTGGATGCCCAGCAGGTGGCTTCTGCGATTTGGGAGGCGATGTAGTCATGGCGGGGCCGGTGTTTGATGCCATTTTGGGCCATGAGGTGATCATCAACCGTATTGGTCACTCTTTGGCCAATGGACGTCCTGGCCATGCGTGGCTGTTTCACGGTCCTCAGGGAGTGGGCAAGCGGACCACGGCTTTGGCATTGATTCAGAGTCTGTTTTGTCCGCAACCGGTTCGTCTGCCAAACGGGGGAGTTTCTGGGTGTGGCGATTGTAGTTCTTGTCGTAAATGTCTGACGGGGAATCATCCAGATTTGCAATGGTTGGAGTTACAGGAAAAAAAGGTACGCATCTCCGTGGAGCAGGTCCGGGAGTTGGCCCATTTTATTGCCTTCTCCCCGTTGGAATCTCCCTGGAAAGCGGCCATTGTGGACGATGCGGCCCAAATGAACGCGGCTGCGGCCAATGCCTTGCTGAAAACTTTGGAGGAGCCTCCCCCTGGTTCCATGTTGATTTTGATCACCCATCATCCTGGCGGTCTGTTGCCGACGATTGGGTCTCGTTGTCAGAAAGAACGGTTTTTTCCCCTCTCCGAGGAACAAATTTTAACCATTCTGGAACGGTTGAAAGTGGGTAAAACCCTTGAAGAACGTCAGGAAGCGGCCCGTTTGGCGGTTGGAAGTGTGGGACATGCAGTGCAGTTGTGTGTTAAGGGAGCCATTGAAAATCGTCGTCGTTTTTTCCGCGATTTGGATGCCTTGCCTGATGGGGGATTGGCGCAATTGGTGGCGTTGGCTGAGGAGTGGGGAAAGGCTGAACTTTTTTCTATGGTGCCGCAATTATTGGAAACATGGTTCAGGGAACGAATCCGTGCTAGTGTTCTCTCTGGTGAGGCGCATCGATTGGATACGGAGCGTTGGTTGGAGGCCGCACTGCGCACAGGGCAATTGGCCAGGGATGCCCAAGTCGTCAACCTCAACCCGCGATTGACGTTGGAGACCATTTTTATTCGTCTGGCGCGGATGCAAGGAGCTGCGTTTTAATGAGTCCGACTCCCTTAAATCAAGTCGAATCCTCTGGAAAAACCATGATTGGTTTGCGAATTCCTGATTCTTGCATGGTCTATCGGGTAGAGACCGAGCTTGTTGGCATTGTTGTTGGGGATAAAGTATTGGTGCAACTCCAGGATGGAGAGGTCGTCGGTTCGGTGTTGCATCTGTTCACCCAACCGGTTGAACCTTATCCGGGTCTCATTCGCAAAGTAATCCGCCGTTTGCATGAAAAAGATCATAAATTTCTGGCATGGCGGGCCGTACAGGAACCGGTGGCCCATCGTTTGTGTCGAGAGAAAATCCGGGAGATGAAACTCGCCATGAAACTTTCCAAAGTCACCTACCCATTTGGTGGCAGTCGGGCGATTGTTCATTTCACGTCCGATGCGCGGGTCGATTTTCGTGAATTGGTTCGGGTGTTGTCCGCTGAACTGAAAGTGCGTGTGGAGATGCGTCATGTCGGGGTGCGGGATGAAAGCAAAATCCTGTGCGGTCTGGGGAGTTGTGGCAAGACTTTGTGCTGCTCCGAATTTTTGACCAAGTTTCATCCGGTCTCCGTGCGTATGGCCAAAAATCAGGATCTTTCCCTCACACCTGAAGGGATTTCCGGGGTGTGTGGTCGTTTGATGTGCTGTCTGGCCTATGAAAACGACGCCTATCTCGCCTTGCGTAAAGGTATGCCCAAGGCCAAGGCTAGGGTGACACTCAAGGATGGTCGGGAAGGGGTGGTGCGTGAGGTTTATCCGCTATTGAACCGGGTTGAGTTGCAAATGGCCGATGGCGTCATTGAAAAGTGTGATGTGGATAAACTCGTTGGCGATTTTTGCGCTCAATGCGGGGATGTCGGTGGTGAGTTGGAAAATAAGCCAGTTGTGCCAGAGACGCCTTTGGTTGTGGAGAAGCCCTTGCCCCCAGAGAGAACCGGCAGAAGGTCTGACCCGGAAAGGGGACAACGGGGAACCCCTGCTCCCAGGAAGGGGCCAGCTTTGTCACTTGAAAAAGAGGCAGAAAAAATTGTTGCTGCAGTTGTGCCGGTTGTCGAGGTTCAGGAGGCTGCCGATGGGGTGGTCAAGAAACGGACCTCTGCACGTCGGAAACGTCGAGGAGGTGCCAAACCAGCTCTTGCCACGAATGTCCCATCCGAGACACCAGCACTGCCTGAAGTAGCCGTGGCTCCACAGCCTGAAGGAACCGCACCGCGTCCTCCTGGAACCGCTCGTCGTCGCCGCCGTCGCTCTGTGCAGCGTCGAAGCGGGGGAGGCGAATCGGTCGCACCCACTGGGGGAGAAACAGAATCATGATTCGGTTAGCAGACAGTCATGCTCATTTAAATTTTCCTGATTTTCAACCAGATCTTGATCTGGTCATGCAACGGGCCTCTGCGGCGGGTGTTGAATATATCAATTCTATTGCCACCCGGTTGACGGATGTTGCTGCCCTTTTGGAGCTTGTCCAGGCCTATCCACAGGTTTTTACGGCAGTTGGTATTCATCCCCATTACGCCGCTGAATCCCAAGATGCCTCTGTGGCCACCATCATGGCCCACTGTCACCATCCCAGAACGGTTGCGGTGGGGGAGACTGGGTTTGATTTTCACTATGAGTTCAGCCCACGGGAGCAGCAGGAAGTTGTTTTCAGAAATCATATTCGGGCAGCCAGGGAATTGGGTTTGCCGTTGATCATCCATTCACGGGAAGCGGAAGAGGCAACCCAGCAGGTGGTGGCTCAAGAGAGGGCCAGCATGTGTGGCGGGGTATTGCACTGTTTTACTGGAACTGAGTCCATGGCTCGATGGGCTATTGAGCAAGGGTTTTATCTCTCTTTTTCTGGGGTTTTGACCTTTCGCAAGGCTTTGGAGTTGCAAAAAATCGCGCAGTGGGTGCCGTTGGATCGCCTGCTCATTGAAACCGATGCCCCTTATTTGGCCCCGGTTCCCCATCGCGGCAAACGCAACGAACCGGCCCTAGTGCGGCATGTTGCTGAGACCTTAGCCACTCTTTTGGATCGCTCCTTGGAGGAGGTCGCACACATCACCACGGAGAATTATTGTCGCTTGTTCCGGGTGGGGTCCGTCGCACAACAGCCCCTAGAGGCCGCACAGGAGAAGTTGGCTTATGTCATTGGCAATGGTCTGTATTTAAACATTACCAAGGCCTGCACCCTGCATTGTCAATTTTGTCCCAAATGGACCTCCAAGCCAGTGGTTCATGGATATGACCTGACGTTGCGGCGTCACCCTTCGGCCAGTGAGGTTTTGGCGGCCATGGGGGATTTTTCTTCGTATCAAGAGATTGTTTTCTGCGGCTTTGGTGAACCCACGCTTCGGTTGGAGACATTGTTGGAAGTGGCGTCCGAAATCAAGAAAAAGGGTCCATTCAGAATACGGATCAATACCGATGGTCTGGCCAATCGTGTGTATGGCATGGATGTAACCCCCCGGATGCGGGGATTGATCGATGCGGTATCGGTTTCGCTCAGTGCCCAAGATGAGGCTACTTATAACCGCATCTGTCAACCTGCGTTAAGTGGATCCTATGCCTCCATGCTGGCGTTTGTTCGAGCGGTCAAGGAACATGTTCCCGAAGTGACTGTTACGGCCATTCAAGGGGTGCAAGGGGTGGATATCGAGGCCTGTCGCCGGATTGCAACCGATGAGTTGGGTGTGCGTTTTCGGGTGCGTTATCTGGATCGTTTGGGGTGATTGAGAAATGTAGATACTTACAGATATTTTTATCAATGAATCGCTTGACAAATCTTGCAGATATGTGTCTAAATTGAGTGCATGGATAGGCGAGACATGACGAATTTTTTTTAAAGGTGATTGAAATGCGATCCAAATTCAATGTTTTATTAACGAAATCAAAAGAAATGCAAATTGGCGTTTCTGGTACTCGCACATTTGGCGATGGGAAAATTTTGAAATTGGTTCGAGAGGATGATTACAGAGCATCCATGGCAGCGGCGAATCAAGTACTCATTAATAATTATCCAGCCATTAAGAAGTTGATACAGTCAGAGATCGTAAAATAACTTTTTATACTCAAGGATTGGTTAGTTTCCATGAGTCCATATAATGATGTTTATAAAAGATTGAGCGATCGTGCAGAAAAAGATAATGAACCTTTGATTGGTATGGTTGCTTACGCCATTTATAAAAGAACTAAAGTTGAATATTGTTGTGAAATGGATGCGGCTGGCACTCCAGTATCCCCGGAAGATTTGCGCGATTACCATAAAAGATGTACAGGAACAGTTCTTGAATCATTTGAAAAAAATGCCAGTGAAGTCGTATTGCAATATGGAGAAGATTATTTGGAGAGAAATCGTGATCGTATTGTCCAGGAGACTTTGGGTCACATGCAAGAAGATCTGCAAGCAAGCTTTAAACAATCCACCAACTTTTTGCGGGGATTCTGGTCTGGGTTCGCATCATCGATTGCTGCGACTATCTTTATTATTATTATGACCATGGCAGGTGCATCCATCTACCCAGATTTTATCCGTTCATTTCTCAAGGCGATTGTTCCCACTGCACAGTGAAATTGCACACGCTTATGCTTTACGTCTCAATCCCCAAAAACTTGCGAATTTTATTCTTAAATTTCTTCTCCCCTCCCTGCCAGATCATCTCGCGGGAGTTCACGAAGGTTACATCGCCCTTGATGTCCACGATGGCTGCCCCAAGCAGACTTGTCTTGGGCTGATTGTCGTTGTTGACAAGGCGAATGCCTGGGGTTTCTAGGTTAAATTCATTATCTTGTTGCACCTTGATGTTGGGACGATGACCGTGGACCACTGTGCGGATGCCAATGGTCTTGAGTAGTTCGCTGATCTTGATTCCGCGAATTTCGCCATCCTGGCAGGGTTCCCGATAGTAATGCTGGGCCTTTTTAATATTTCCCATCAAGACCTGCCCCTCTTCCTTGCGAAAAAGCGCGTGACTCCCTTCATAAAAGGCCTTGCGAATGCGTTCGTTGAAACGGTTTAACCCCTTTTTTTCGTTTTTGATCTGTTGCAGGAATTTTAATAAATAGCAAGTTGGGTATCCGTGCAAAAACAATGTTTTGCCGTAGACGTGCAACAGATCACGACTGCGAATAAAGGCCAAACGCTTCTCTCCAAGATGAGGGTGTTCCCCCTTTTCGGCGCGTTGCAAGATTCTTAATTCATGGTTGCCGTTTAAAATCAACAGGTCGCAACTAGGCGGGGCCGTGTGCGACAGTTCCATGAAATAATCCACAATTTCAGCCGATGGATTCCATTTATTGAGCCAGTCCCCGGTATGAATTACCCGGATGTCCCGAATCCCCGTCCGCCACGCGCCCTGTTTGTCACACACCCCAACCACATTTAGAGCGTACTGAACAGAGGCAAGATCGTTGTCCGTATCTGAAAGTACCACGGCGAAACGGGGAGAGTTGGTATCGTGGTGACCAGCCTCACGATTTTTATGCATGTTTCTATCCTTTCTTGCGCGCCCGACTTCCGACAATCTCTTCGGCTGCCAACAAGGCGGCTACGTAGGAACTGGGATCGGCAATTCCTTGACCAGCAATGTCGTGCGCTGTGCCGTGATCCACACTGGTCCGTACAATGGGAAGATTCAAGGTTACATTAATTGAATTACCGAAAGCAATCATCTTCAATGGAATCAATGCTTGATCGTGATACATGCAGATTACGGCATCGTATCCGCTCCGCGCTCTGGCGTGAAACAGGGTATCTGCTGGCAAGGGACCGCGAACAAAATAACGGGTTGATCCAGCGAATTCCCGGCAGACAGGTCCAATGATGTTCAGCTCTTCATCGCCAAACGCCCCGCCTTCACCGGCATGGGGATTCAAGCCTGCCACGACGATGCGGGGACGTGAAATGGCAAAATCTTGATGTAGGGCATCCAAGGTGATCTGGATCACCCGCCGCAACCCATCTTGGGTCAGGGAAGCGGGAACCGAGGCCAAGGATTGATGAATGGTGGCTGGCACCACCCGCAAACCATTGCCAGAGAGCATCATTACGGGATGTTCAACTTTCAAAAAATGGGCGATCATTTCGGTATGGCCCGGATAATCAAAACCGGCGGCATGAACGGAAGCCTTGTGCAACGGTGGGGTGACCATGGCCGCCACTCGTCCCTCGACAGCCAACTGGCTGGCGGTCTTGATGCTTTCCACCACAGCGGCCCCATGTGCCGCACTGGGTTTGCCCACATCAAAGGTAGACATATCCACTTTGGCTTGGGTCGCCAGGATATCAAAACTGTCGGACGAAGAGCCAATTCCCGCCTCCAAAGAGTCAACGACCCGGAAACCAATGTTTAAGCCCAAATTGCGCGCAGTTCGGACATAAACCTCAGGGTCGCCAATATGGATCAGACGAAATCGGCTACTGATCTTCCAAGGAGGGGCCGCAAAGGCCTTCAAAACGATCTCTGGTCCCACACCAGTTGGATCCCCCATAGTCACTGCAATTGGTAATCTGTGCATTATCGATACTCCACAAACGCCCGTTGACGAAGATCCCGCAACCACTGATTGTAACGGGCTTGAAGTTTGGACTCCATTACCCGTTCTTCCAGTTCCTTCGATTGTGCCTCCAGAGAGTCTGAAGACAAGGATTTTTTCTCTTCTACCAAAATAAGATGCCAGCCAAATGGAGTCCGTACCGGTTCGGACACCTCGTTAGGGCGCAAACGAAACGCCACCTCCTCAAATGGGCCGACCATAACACCAGGACCGAACCACTTCAAGTCGCCGCCCTCTTTGGCCGTGTCATCTTGAGAATACTGTTTCGCCAGTTCGGCGAAATTGGCTCCTTGGACCAGTTTTTGATGGATCTCTTCAATACGTTTTTTGGCTTGCTCTTCTTCATTTGCATCCGCCCCAGAGGCCACCTTGATGAGAATATGACGCGCTTTTACTTTGGCTTGTCCTGATCTTTTGGCTGCAACCTGACGTTTGTCCAGCAGTACCAAAATGTGCAATCCCTGTGAGGTGCGTATTGGGTTGGAGACATCTCCCGTTTTCATGGAAAAAACCGCCGACTCCATTTGAGGCAACAACTCGCCCCGTTTGAACCAGCCGAGTTCACCCCCGTTCAATCCGCTGGTATCATCGGAGTACTGCCCGGCCAGGGTGGATAGTGAGATTCCACCTCGCAATTGATCCGCCAGTTTTTCTGCCAATTGCATTTTTTCCTCGACACGACTGGGTGAGGAGGTCGGATCCAATGCCAATAGGATTTGTCCCAAATGGACCTCTTGAGGGGCACTCGTCCCACTGGAGGCATTATGTAAATTTTGAATCTCATCGGCAGAGACGGAAACCAATGGACGAATCACTTTGTTGATCAAGCGACTTTTCATCAATTGATCCCGCAGACCCTGGCGATAGTCGTTCAAATCGATACCCTGTTTTGCCAAGGCCCCTGGTAAGGCACCAGGAGGTAAATTGTTGTTGTGTTCCACTTGGGACATGACGGCGTCAAGATCTTGCTCTGAGACTACCACACCCATCTGTTTTGCCTTTTGTTCACGCAAGACGCGCATGATCAACTCTTCTAATACCTTTTTGCGGACCTTTTCGGTATCCACAGTACCATCGCCCTTGTCCATCCGCGCCAGCAATGGCCGGGCGACCTCATCGACGTCTGATGCGGTGATGATGGTTGATTTGACCGGTTTGTCTGAAACGATTCCGGCTTCAACAACAGCTAAAATTCGATCCAGAACAACCGCTTCCGCCAAGTTTGGCAAAATCGTCATCCAGAAAAAAAAGCCGAAAGCCAAAGCAGAAATGAGACCTTTATGAAGTGATGCCATAGCCGCCCAACCCCCGTAAATTCAAGAAGAAGCCAATGAAACCACCACCATGCTCTTTGGTTTGTGACGACAGGTTTCGTCCACCTGACAAATCCAGACTCCAGCACTCTTGTTCGTAAGTGACGCCGGTGCGCCAGCTTTTTATCCCCTGCGTCTCTAAAGAATAATCGGAATGCTGTTTCACCAGCCAGTTATCGTTCAAACGCAGCTTGGCCAGCAAGGAAAGATCCTCCAATGGAGCGATATTTTCTTCGGTGGCAAATACCGTGGCGATTTTGGGTTGGTTGCGATGATAGCCGACATGGATGGTGGCATTTGCATCGGAATAGCCCACACCCGACTCCATAGATTCCATCTCTGTGCGGTATGGGTCGTAGCGACCAGCCATGGAGATGGTCCAATGTCCACCGGGACTCCACTCCAGACCGGAGACTAAATCAGAGAGTGGATGGCTCTCTTGATATTCGCGGTCGCCCTCTGGGGCCCAACGTTGACCAATGGTGAAGGTCGCTATATTGCGAATGTTGCCGCTATCTTGACGCCCGAACAGACGGGAGGTGACCCCATAAGCAACCCATTGGCCAGTACTGATGCGATCATCCCCAGAATAAAGATTGCCGCCATACAGGTTGCTAACACTGAAATTGCGCAACGTTGCGTCAAAGTTGGGCAGACCGTTTTGATCGTTGGCCGTCAGCATGACATACTGGATGGCAGGTTCCAGAGTGTGCTTGTAAGCCCCGTCCCCATAGGTGCGGGCCAGGTCCAGATCCATCCTCATGCGCATGGAGGCCGACTCACGAGACATGGTGGAATCAAAGTCTCGTCCCGTCTGGTTGGGGTCTCCTTGAATCATGTAGGCCGTCTCTTGTACCCCAACTGCCCCGCTGAGATGACCAACGGGCAGGGAACGCCAGTATTGGATTTCTGGTGCCAGATTCAGACGTTGGGCCGCATCGTTTGATTGTTGATAGAAGCTGTCAAACTTGGCGTTGCTGTGCAGTTTGAATTGACCGAGGCTTGAATTTTGTCCTTCAATGGCCCGTTGGATCCCGTTTAAAGGACGATCATCGGTAAAACTCAGAAAAGGAAGACGCTGAACCGTATGCAGATCGTTGGGCGCGTCTAGGTTTTGATACCAAAGTGAACCGCCTTGAAAATTGCTGTAGCCATTCTGTCGTAACCAGAGACGATCTGCTGTCACGTGTGATTCAAGACGCCGTTCGCGGGAATCGATCAATTTTTTTTGTTGAAAATCATTCAAGAAATCTCGTGTCTGACTGGCTGCTAATCGGGTATCCAGATCCCAGTTGCCAAGGTTTTGTTGATGTGACATCAGAGTCAATCCCCGATGCCGTTCTTCAACCGTGTCGTAGATGTTAAGGGTATCGAGTGAGCCTTTGTAATGATCCCCCATGTACCGATATTGCATTTTTGTCAGCGTTCCCCGCCGTGAGGTGGGATGTAGTGTAAAGGTGGCATCCCGTTGGGGGGCGATGTTCCAGTAATAGGGGATATCGGCTTCAAAGCCATTGCCGCCTGCCGCATGCATTGTCGGAAATAGGAATCCGCTTTGTCGTTTGGGCAGCAAGGGGTGTTCCCACCACGGCACCCATAACACAGGCACATCTCCCATCCGCAGTTGGGCACTTTGGGCTGTTACGGTATTTTTGGTACGATCGATATCAATGGTTTTGGCTGCCAATTCCCAGGCCGGTTTTTCACCGGGGCCACAAGCGCAGTGGGTATAGGTTGCATCTTGGAGGGTATAGGTCTCTTGTGAGTGAATTTGAACCGTTTCAGCTTGAATTCGGTTCCCTGATCCCTTGAGACGCGCTTCGGCTTTTTGCATGCTGCCTTGGTATTTCTCCATATTTAACTGGACATTTTCACCGGAAAATTGATCCCCGTTGTAGAGGATGCGGATATTTCCAGTGGCCAAAATTTCGCGTTTGTCAATCGAATAGATTGCCTTGTCGGCATACAGATCCATGGTATCCGGTTGGTTGATTCGTACTTGGCCATGGGCGGTGATTGTGCGATTGGCTTGGTCGAAATCCAGGTGATTGGCATCCATGTCAACGGGTTTTTCTTCGGCCAAACAGACGTTGAACCCCGGCGAGAAAAAAACAATGGAGAGGCATAAGGCAGACAATGCCCTCTTTTTTTTGAAATGTCGATTCATGCAATGCCTCATTAATAGCAAGTACACATATGGATTAAATTGACAATAACAGAGAACGGGCCTCTCCCACCAGAAACAATGATCCAGTGACCAAAACTTCTCCCTTGGGATGGGCTGCATCACGGGCGGCTGCCAAGGCTTCGTGTACGTTGGCACAAGGGGTAACCTTTGTTTCGGTGGAAGACCATAAAGCGACCAAGTCAGTAAGGGAACGGGTTCGGCCCCCACCTTCACCGCCACACACGGTAGTAAAAACTTGGTCTACTACAGGTGCCAACATTTGGACCATGGTATTGGCATCTTTGTTGTTCAAAACCGAAAAAACCAGAACTATTGGAGTATTTGGCTTGCATTGTATAGAAGTCTGCAAAAATCGCACCAATGCACGTATTGCGTCAGGATTATGGGCTCCATCAAGCCAAACAGGCGGTTTCCCAGCGAAATATTCCAAACGTCCCGGCCAACGGGCTGAGGCGATCCCTGCAGAAAGGGCTGTATCTGGGATGGCATATCCGGCACGTTGTAGGATCCGGGTTCCGGCTACAGCCAAGGCTGCGTTGGCGTACTGATGCTCCCCCAACAGCGCGGGTGGTGGCATCCGTCTGATACCGTACTGGTCGCGGAATCTCCAATGCCATTGTCGTCTAAGGTCAGGTCGTGGCACCGTATACCAGTAATCCTGGCCAGCCACACTCAAAGGCGACCCCACACGTGCAGCCACGCCTGTCATGATGCGGATTCCCTCCCGGTGGCCGGGGGCGATGACCGCTGGCACATTTGGTTTGAAGATGCCAGCCTTTTCACGGGCAATGCCAGCTAGGGAGTCTCCCAAATAATCCATATGATCCATTCCAATCGCGGTAATCATACTTAACCGGGCTGTAACCACATTGGTGGCGTCCAGTCGTCCCCCCAGGCCAGTCTCTAGTAATACCAAGCCTCGCTCATGATATCGAAACCCATCTGTCCGCGAAAAATGGAGCAAGGCTGCAGCCGTAGTCAGTTCAAAAAAGGTGGTCTCCTCATGTGGATCATAAGATAACGTTTCTGCAAGTAATTTTTCAAGTGTTTGATCCTCAATCTCACGACCGTTGATGCGAATGCGTTCGTTGAAACGCAATAGGTGAGGGGAGGTGAATACCGCCACTGGTATGGCTGCAGCCAGCATCATGGCTTCCATAAATGCGATTACCGAACCCTTGCCATTGGTGCCAGCGACATGGATTGCCTTCAAACCTTGTTGCGGGTTGCCCATGCGGGCCAGCAACCGGCGAACCGAAACCAAACCCATTCGGATCCGTTCTGGTGGACGCCGTTTAAGAAGGGCGTGCAAGGCCGGGGTGGTGCGGATCATTCAGAAACGTGTGATGATCGAACATCTTCAGTTTTGCTCGAAGCGTTCATTTTGGGAGTATCCGGTTTCATGGGATTCTCTTTTGGTGGCCGACCACGAGTCAGGCGAGTGAGAAAGTCTGCCAGTTGATCCCGCATTTCATTGCGAGGACAAATACGGTCAATGAAGCCGTGTTCCAACAGGTACTCACTGCGCTGAAACCCTTCTGGAAGGGTTTCATGTACGGTCTGTTCGATCACCCTGGGACCGGCAAAACAGATCAGGGCATTGGGTTCGGCCAGGATGATGTCACCAAGCATCGCAAAAGAAGCGGTGACTCCTCCAGTCGTCGGGTCGGTTAGAACCGAAATAAACGGCAATCCCGCTTCATCCAGACGAGTGAGGGCTGTGGAAGTTCGCGCCATTTGCATAAGCGAGAGGATTCCTTCTTGCATGCGCGCCCCGCCTGAGGCGGAGAATACGACATATCCGCACCCTTCATCGGCGGCGGCCAAGGCACCTTGAGCCACCTTGGCCCCGACCACAGACCCCATGGAGCCACCCAGAAAATTGAAATCAAACGCAGCCACCACCACCGGAACCTGTTTGATGGTTCCCTTGAAGACGGGAACCGCATCGTTGGCACCGGTCTCTTTCTGGGCATCGCGGATGCGATCCCGATACCGTTTCAGATCTTTGAATTTCAAAGGATCGGCGGGTTGCATGCCTGCAAAGAGTTCGGTACGCCCTTCTGGATCTAGGGTGATGTCGATTCGGGCTAGGCCAGAAATGCGAAAATGTCTTTTGCAGTGCGGACAGATATGAAAGTTCCGCTCCAGCTCCTTATGAAACAAGGTTTGTCCACACGGTTCGCACTTGATCCATAAACCCTCTGGTGGCGGCTGTGCTGCACGAGTAGTCACCACCTTGATCTTGGGTTTGATGATACGGTTAAACCAGTTCATGGGCGTATTTGACGTCATGATGTCCATGCTCTTTAGTGAATTAACGTTCCATAGCGGCCTGTCGGACGCATCGAATAAATTGTACCATTTTTTTATGATCCTTGATACCCGGTGATGACTCAACCCCACTAGAGACATCCACGGCATAAGGATGGACCTGTTGAACGGCCATCGTCACATTGTCTGGGTTCAAGCCGCCTGCGAGAATCAGCGGCACTGCAGGGTTAAAATTCGCCAGCAGAGACCAATCAAAGAGGCAGCCAGATCCACCATAATGGTCCTGAACTTTAGCGTCGAGCAGCAAGGCGTTGACGGGAAAGCGTTCCAGTCCGTGTAGGTCTTTCGGGCCTGCTACGCGAATCGCCTTGATCACTCTTCCAGGCAATCTTCGACACTCTCCAGGGGTTTCATCTCCGTGGAGTTGAATCACATCCAGGCGACAACTGGAAGCGATTGTTAGAATCTCTTCCCGACTGGAATTGACAAACAAACCGGTGATGGTGATAAAAGGAGGAATATCCTTTAGAATCTTCGCCACATCTCCTGGAGTGACATACCGTTTGGATCGGGAATAAAAGACAAATCCCAAGGCATCCGCACCGGCTTCCACAGCGGCTTGAGCGTCTTCTACATTGGTGATCCCGCAGATCTTGATCCTGGGTATGGAGGCCTGATAAGAACGGTTCATGATCGATGCGAAACGCTGGATGTTTCCATGATCATTTTTCAGGCCTCCTCTTCTTCCTCTTCCTCTTCTTCCTCTTCCATTTCAATTCCGGCTACAACTCGTCCGAGGAAGTCACCAATTTTCCGTTGTTGGCCGAATGCTTTTTGATCTGTCTTCAAAGCATCGATGGTCACGTTCTGGTCGAAACTGTAACGCAAAGGTTCGTCTTCGGCGATTACCTCATCCAAAAGATAAATGATCCGTTCTTCGGGATACCAATCTTCCAGCTTAAACTGCCGGGGAGCTTCCATACGGGTTAGAATGGGTTCCTTGTTGCCGAAATCCAGGGTTACACTCTGGCCCGGTTTGATTTTTTCGACTTCAATGCTGTCCATGGGCGCATCATCCTTCTTGAGGTGAACACGAGATGGACTATAAGATAACGAAATAGAGGCCAAGAGGACAGGGAAAATAAAAAAGAGTGCCAAGGGATCTCCCCAAGGCACTTTAGATCATTCGTCAGCCAAAAACCAAAGCGCGTTGTTGCTGGTTTTCCATGGCCTTGAATTCCAGTTCACCGATCAGCATTTCGGTCAGTTCTTGCGCAACGCCAAGATCTTGAATCCCTTCAAAAAGGCAGTCGCCTTCCACGGATTGATCCTGGCGACAGACGCTAAAGCCATTCGAGCCCAAGCCGATGTACACTCGGTTCATGGCGGCGTGGCACAGATGGCCAAATTCAGGGTCGATGGTATTATACTGTTGTGTGTTCATGTGAATCTAAAAAAAAAAAAAAAGGG
>JADFYY010000003.1 GCA_015232825.1 Magnetococcales bacterium | reverse complement strand
AAAATGAACAATCATTTGGCCAGGAACATATTCCTTACGAGATGGCATAACCTTAATATTCAGCATAATTTCCCCTCTTAGCAATTAGGTTAAAGTGATTGCTAAGATTAACTGATTGTATTAAACGAAACAATATCTTTTTGAAATATTTGTTTTAAACATCCCATTAAAATGAACAATAAAAATATGTAATATTGTTCCTGATCACTGACGCTATTTCCAAACCCTAAATTTCCACAGAATCCATATACCGGATCATATCCAACACCCGATTGGCATAGGCCCATTCGTTGTTATACCAACTCATCACCTTGACCGTGGATTCAATAACACGGGTGGACAATCCATCCACAATGGAGGAACGCGCATCTTCGCGAAAATCAGATGAAACAAGGGGTTCCATAGTAAATCCCATATACCGGTTCACAGACTCACGCAAAACCTGATTGATGGAATCTGTGGTGCAGGGACGCTCCACTTCCATGACCAAATCCACCAAAGAGACATTGGCCACAGGAACACGCACGGACATGCCATCAAAACGTCCCACCAATTCTGGAATGATCAAACCAATCGCCGCCGCCGCCCCAGTGGTGGTGGGAATGATGGAAGTGCCAGCGGTGCGGGCTCGACGCAAATCATTGTGCGGGGCATCGATCAGTTTTTGATCGCTGGTGTAAGAGTGAATGGTGGTGAGCAATCCACGCCGAACACCAAAATGATCCAAAATAATCCGCACCACCGGAGCCATGCAGTTGGTGGTACAGGACGCCCCTGAAACTACCCGGTCTACTAAAGGATCATAGTCATCCTCGTTGACCCCCATGACAAACGTCTTAACCTCTCCTTTGGCTGGAGCGGAGATTACCACTCGCCTAGCACCCCCTTGCAAATGACCACTGGCCGCATCCAGACTGGCGAAGCGACCAGAGGATTCTATGACGTAATCCACCTCGTGACGGTGCCAGGGAATATTCCTGGGTTCCGGCTCAGAAAAAAAAGCGGTCTGACCGCCATCCACAATCATGCTGGCACCAGACATTTCTACCGGATATTTCCATGGCCCCATGAATGAGTCGTATTGAAGCAAGTGAGCCAAAATTTCTGGGACAGCCGGATCGTTGACAGCCACGATCTCCAGATCCCCGAATAATGGATCCGCCTTCAAAGCTCGAAAGATGCTTCTGCCAATGCGACCGAAACCATTGATACCAATACGAATTGCCATGATTGTTACTGTCCGTTTCCAAAGATGTTTATTGCTGCAGCATTCACCCATGCCGTAAAAATATCCCATTTTGCCAGTACAGCCCCATCTTTTCAAGTCACCTCCCACAAAGAGTGACCAAACAAGGCAACGATTTTCACTTTTACCGATCACAACGATAGGGTATTCTGACACCGTTCTTTATTTCCATAACAGAGTGCTTTTTTTTATAAACCACCCTTGCAGCGATACCCAATCATGGAAGAATTTCAACGCATCAAACGACTTCCCCCTTACGTCTTTGCCGTTGTCAATGATCTCAAGTACGCCGCACGACAAAAAGGTGAAGATATCATCGACTTCGGCATGGGAAATCCCGACCAGCCGACCCCTAAGCATATCGTAGACCGGTTGTGCGAAGCGGCTCAAGATGGCCGCAACCATCGCTATTCCCTCTCCAAAGGAATTCCTGGCTTAAGAAAAGCCATCTGCGCCTATTATCAACGACGCTTTCAAGTGGAACTGGATCCGAATAGCGAGGCCATCGTCACCATCGGTTCCAAAGAAGGCCTCTCTCATCTGGCATTGGCCATGACCAATCCCGGTGATACCGTCCTGGTTCCCAACCCAACCTATCCGATTCATGTCTACAGCTTTGTCCTAGCCGGGGCCGACATCCGTCATGTCCCCTTGGTCCACACCTCGGATTTTTTTGACGAACTCAATCATGCCATTCGCACGACTTGGCCAAAGCCGAAAACGCTGTTGATCAATTTTCCATCCAATCCGACCGCACGGGTGGTTGACTTGGATTTTTATGTCAGGATCAACGAGTTTGCCAAGGAACACGACCTGTTTGTCATTTCAGATGTCGCCTATGCGGACATCTGCTTTGACGACTATCGGGCACCCAGCATGTTACAGGTTCCAGGAGCCAAAGATCGCTGTATCGAGTTTCACTCCCTCTCCAAAACCTACAACATGCCGGGCTGGCGCGTTGGATATGGCGTGGGATGTCCGCGTCTGGTTTATGCCCTAGCCCGCATCAAATCTTATCTGGATTATGGCATGTTTCAACCCATCCAGATTGCCGCTGCGGTTGCCTTAAATGGTCCTCAAGAGTGCGTCAAAGAGGCCTGTGATCTTTATCAGCACCGTCGCGACCTGCTGGTGGATGGGTTAAACCGGGCAGGATGGCATGTGGACAAACCCAAGGCTTCCATGTTCGTTTGGGCACAAATTCCTGAAGAGTTCCGATCCTTGGGATCATTGGAATTCTGCAAACTGCTGCTCCGGGAGGCCAAGGTGGCTGTCAGTCCTGGGATCGGTTTTGGACAGTATGGCGAAGATTATGTCCGACTCGCCTTGATCGAAAACGAACATCGAACTCGTCAAGCTATCCGTGGAATCCGCCGATTCATGAACCTTGGCGGTGATATTGCTTCATAATTCGCAAACAGGAGAATAATTTGGACGCATTACGCATTGGAATGTTGGGCTTTGGAACCGTTGGCCGTGGCGTGGCGGATCTCCTGTTGACCCATCAGGAATTACTCTCCCATCGGGCTGGCATGCCATTACGTCTGGTCCGCATTGCCACCCGCAACCCGGAAAAGGACCGTGGGCTCTCGCTGGGAGGGGTAGAGGTAACCGGAAACGTGAACCGGGTCGTGGAAGCTAAAGATCTGGATGTGGTGGTGGAGTTGATCGGTGGGATCATACCGACCCGTGATCTGGTCAGTCGTTCGATGGAGAACGGCAAACATGTGATCACCGCCAACAAGGCCCTGATCGCCGAATTCGGAACCGAACTGTTTGCCATGGCCCACTCTCGTGGGGTGCAATTGAACTTTGAGGCCGCCGTGGCCGGGGCCGTTCCAGTGATCAAAGCCCTCAGGGAAAGTCTGGCTGGCAATCGCATTGACCTCATCTATGGCATTCTCAATGGGACTTGCAATTATATCCTTACTGAAATGCGAGAAAAAGGGCTTCCCTTTCAGCATGTTCTAGCCGATGCTCAAGAGAAAGGGTTTGCCGAGGCCGACCCCTCTTTCGACATCGATGGCATTGATGCGGCCCATAAATTGGCCATTCTCTCTGCCATAGCCTTTGGCACCCATCTGGATTTTTCTCGCATCAACAAAGAGGGTATCCGTCAAGTCTCCTCGGTGGACATTGCTTGGGCCAGCGAAATGGGGTATCGGATCAAGCTTTTGGCCCTAGCCCGTTTGCAAGACGGACTGCTAGAACTCTCGGTTCGACCGGTCATGGTGCCAGACCGTTCTATGGTTGCGGCGGTTGAGGGGGTTTTCAATGCCGTTTTTGTCCATGGGGATTTTGCTGGAACCACCATGTTTCATGGTCGCGGTGCTGGCGAACGTCCTACGGCCAGTGCTGTGGTGGCCGACTTGATCGATCTTGCTCGCGACTTGCGAGTTGGCTCCAGAAAACGTGTTCCTTCCCTATCGGTTCCGGTGCATCATCTGTGCAATCTGCCAATCCAGAACGCCTCGCAACGGCAAGGGAGTTTTTATCTACGACTGGCCGTGATCGACCGACCTGGTGTGTTGGCTGAAATCACCTCGATTTTGACTAAATACTCGATTTCCCTCAGTGCCATTCACCAAAAGGGACAATCGCATGTGGATGCCGTGCCTTTGGTCATGGTGACGCACGAAACCACGGAAGCGCGCATCGGTGTGGCCATGGACGAAATCGAACGATTGGATTCCGTGCTGGAGCCACCCTACATGATTCGCATTGAAGCTCAATTGGCTTAACGGTTTTGACCTGTTCCTCACTCCTGATTGCCATAGATGGTCTGATGGCCCCCGGTGATCCCCCTCTGGAGATCACCTGTCCGACTCTGGCGCGATTGGCCGCTGTGGGCGAGACAGGATCGATTCAGCCGTTGATGGGGGTCGGCGGGGTGTTGCAACAAATGCTCGCCCCGAACCACCCCGATATCCTGAACTTTTCAGGCTACCTATCCGCTGTGGGGAGTGGACTGAATCCTGATCCTGAAAGGACATGGGCCTGCTTGGATTTTGCCCATTTAAAACAGCTCAGGGATCGTTTGATCTTTATCCTGCCAGATCGCGTTGCCCTTTCGCCTGCGGAACGCGCCCTTTTGACAGATGGCTTGATGGAGGTTTTGGAAGATGCAGGCTGGACCTTGCATGCCACACCCAATAACAGGCCACAGTTGATCTCTACGTCCCATCCCCTGGAAGTGACCGTTACACCGTTAGATCACCTGGATGATACCTCTTTTGTGGATCATCAACCCAAAGGGGCCAATGCCCTGGCAATTCTCGCTCTGATAACCCATGGTCAGATGGCTCTCGCCCGTCATATCGTAAACCGGAAACGATTGGATGCGAAAATTCCTCCCCTCAACACCCCTTGGATTTGGGGAATCGGGCGTGGTGTTGATTGGCAAGCCTCGCGGATGGTCACCAAAGGGATGAACTGGAGTACGAATGCCGCACGCGCTGGATTGGCGAGTACCGCTGGTTTTTCTGCCAACGTGATGTCCCCTAGTGAAAATAACGCGAATGAATTTGAACAATGGCTTTCCAAGGTACGAAACGCAGACCCGATACCCGGATTAATGATGTTGGACGCGCCACGCACAGCAGAGCGATTGCCATGGCTCGCAAGCCTAGACAAAAATTTGCTCGCCCCACTGGCCGCAGAGTTGGCAACCCATCCTGGACGTTTGTTGATAATTGGTGACAAACCTTGCTCCTGGATCTTTGCCCAGGGCAGAGGTCTCACTGCTAAAAAATGGTTTTGGATGCGTCATTCCATGGGTATGGGCCAGCCAATGGACCCGCTTGCCCTAAAAGAGAAATGGTTAACTTTGGATTCTGGAGGGTTGACATGACGCTTTCATTTGGCGGCAAGGTATGGCGTTTGCGTGCGGAACCATTGGACTCCCATCGCCAATTGGCCAAGGCCTCTGGATTACAGGAACTCTTTTCTGGCATCCTGGCCCATCGTCAACTCGAAACCCCGCAGCAAGTGGAGCATTATTTACGTCCCTTATTGAGCCACCTAACCGACCCTTTAGAAATGAAGGATATGGACAAAGCCGTGGATCGTTTGGTCCTGGCACTAGAGAGTGGTGAGTCGTGTGCAATTTTTGGGGATTATGATGTGGACGGCGTGACCTCGTCCGCCCTTTTATATCGGTATTTGGGTGCATTAGGAAATCCTCCCAGGATCTACATTCCCGACCGGTTGACAGAAGGGTATGGACCCAATGCCAAGGCCATGCAAACCCTGGCCAATGAAGGGGTGCGATTGGTGATTACCGTGGATTGTGGCATCACCGCATTTGAGGCGTTGCAGGTTGCCAGCGATATTGGCTTGGATGTCATTGTCACGGATCATCATCAGGGACGAGAACAGTTGCCGCAAGCAGTGGCCGTGATCAATCCCAATCGATACGACGAGAGCTTTATCCACAAAGAGTTGGCGGGAGTGGGTGTGGCGTTTTATCTGGTCATGGCCATCAATCGGGCCTTGCGTCAGAGGCACTGGTTTCCCGCCCGATGTCAGGAACCGGATCTCAAATCACTGCTGGATCTGGTGGCCATCGGAACCATTGCCGATGTGGCCAGTCTGACAGGGATGAACCGCCCTTTGACCTCAACCGGTTTACGTGTGGCCGCCTCTCCAGTCAAGGCTGGTCTTTGCGCTTTGATGGAAGTGGCTGGATTGCGGGGAGGAATGAATGCCGGTCAGGTTGGATTTCAGATTGCCCCTCGAATCAATGCCGGAGGTCGTCTCGGACAAGGTTCTTTGGGAGCGGAATTGCTCATTACCAACGATCCAGAGCGCGCTGGAGAGATTGCCGCCATTCTAGAGGCCTATAATCAGGAACGGCAAGCCATTGAAAAGAAAATCACCCAGGAGGCAATCCAACAGATTGATTCCATGAGACAGGTGGACCAACCATTGGGCATGGTGATCGCGGCGCAAGGATGGCATCCAGGGGTGGTAGGCATTGTCGCCTCCCGACTGGCAGAACGATACCATCGGCCTGTGGTGGTTTTAGGAATGGATGAGGCTGGGGGTGGCAAAGGTTCGGCCCGCTCCATACCCGGTTTGGATCTACTGGCGGCGGTGACGGTTTGCGAAGAATATTTACTGGCGTTCGGTGGTCATCGCGCTGCAGCAGGCATGACCTTGAAGCCGGGGAGTCTTGCAGCCTTTACCTCAGCCTTTGATCGTGCGGTCCGGGAGCAAAACTCGCCAGAAATGTTTCAGCCTCTCTTGCCTGTGGATGGAACTTTGGAGATCTCGCTGGTAAACCTGGAATTGGCTGGACGCATAGAACGACTACAACCCTTTGGCCGGGGCAATCCCGAACCGGTTTGGATTCTCAAAAACGTGCGTCTCATGGATGCACGAATACTCAAAGATCGCCACTTAAAATGCATGCTGGCCGATCCATGGGAAGCCGTGATGGATGCCATCGCCTTTGGCGTTTTCCCTGGAGTATTGGGAACTGAAATGGTGCAAACGACCGGTCGTCTGGATGTGGCAGGAACTCTCTCTATCAATCGCTACAACAATCGCGAAAAAATCCAGTTCATCATCAAGGATGCTCGCCCTGCCCAAGGGTAACTCCAGAACAGATCAAGATCAAAAAAAATACACCAATTTTTCTAAATACTGGACAAGATTTTGTCAATTGCTATACGATTTGCCTTTCTTTTAAATGTCAGCCATTCGATTTTTTGAAAGGTTTGTAATTCATGAGCGTCACTCTTCAACCTGAAAAATTGTCGTCCTCTGGCAAACCCAAAAACTTCCTGAAAAATCTGGCATCCCTCGCCTCTTTTTTGACCCTTGGACGCGGAACAGAGGCCAAACTGGAAGAAGCGGATGATTGGCGGCACTGGGTTTTCTTGCAGACTCATCATTATAATGTGCATATTGCAGGAAGGGGCATTCCGGCAAATCTCCAAGAATTGGAGTCATGGGAACCTCAAGTTCACGACATATCGACCCTGATGTTTCATCCTTGCGACGAGGATCCTACCGCTTCAACAGAGGCCAACAGTGTACCATTTCATCAAGGCCTCTCCACACTGATCGAAAAACTGGGACCAGTTCTCTCCTCTGACCAGTTCCATTGGGTTCCCAATCTAACCCCTGATAAAATTACCGAAACCAAAGAACTTCAAGCAAAATGTTTTGTTGCCGAAAAGATTATCAAGGATTATGACGTCACAGAAAACCTATACCGACAGGCGATTGCCAGCGACCCAAACAATGCGGAGATATTAGGCGATTTTGCCTTATTCATGCAGGAGATCCGTCAGGATCACGCGAGTGCTGAAACACTCTACCGGGAAGCCTTAGCCGCAGCCCCCCGGCATAGCAAAAATCTGGTTAACTTTGCCATATTCATGCATGAAGTTCATGAAGATCATGACCAGACCGAATCATTGTATCGTCGAGCCCTAGAGGTCTCCCCTGATCATGCCCTCTATTTAAGCAATTACGCCTTATTTTTGCACGAAGTTCGAAAAAACACTTTACAAGCAGCAGACTATTTCCGCCGTGCCTTGCTGTTGGATAACCGTGATACCTCCATTTTAGGCAATTATGCCTTTTTCTTGCACCACACCCGCTCCGATGACAACTTAGCAGAAAATCTCTATCGTCGAGCGGTGGAGTCCAGTGACTCGGATGCCAACTGTTTAGGGAATTTTGCCCTATTCATGAAAAATGTACGACAAGATTACGATACCGCCGAAACACTTTTTCAACGCGCGTTACAGGCCGACCCCAACCATGCTGGCCATTTGGGTAATTTTGCCTTGTTCATGAAAAATATACGACGCGATTTTGATGCTGCGGAAGCACTGTATCAACGTGCGATACAAGCCTCTCCCAATAATTCCAATAATTTAGGCAATTTTGCCTTGTTCATGAACAATTTCCGCCACAATCATGCCGCAGCCGAAAAACTCTATCAGCGTTCTTTGCAGGTGGACCCCAATAGTGCTAACCGTTTAAGTCGTTTTGTGCAATTTTTGCTCTGTCAAGGACGCAACCAAGAGGGACTCGCCCTGTTGGACAAGGCCATAATCAACCACCCATCGAATAAGGCCCTTCACTTGAAATTGTGGTATTATGCCTTAATCCATGATGCTAACCGATTTGATCAGGCTCTAGGCTCAATCAAAAGATATCTGCGGGAGGGGGTACGGGTCAAAGGAGCGGATTTATTCTGTCATTGCAACCATTCACAGATTAATGTTCATCCAGAACAGTCCTTTTTAAAGGCGTTATCCAAGGTGATCGACGGAGAAAGCCCACTCAATACATTGGACTCTTTCGCGCTTTGGAATGGTTCAACGTAACGCATGTTTTTTCATGCGGTAGAGCAGGGTATCGCGACTGACATCCAATAATTTGGCCGCATGGGTACGATTGCCTTGAGTTTTGGCCAAAGCGGCAACGATCATGTCCCGTTCCACACCATCCAGACTAAGTCCATCATTGGGCAGAGCGAGAGATGCGGCGAATCCTGCCAATACGGACGCCCCAATGGAGGCGGGAGTTGCCTGAATCGCCAGTTGTCCTTGTAGAAACGCTTCATCGAGTTCTTGTCCAGCGTGAAAAATCACCCCGCGTTCGCACAGGTTGCGCAATTCTCGAATATTGCCAGGCCAGGAGTACCCCCGCAACAGATCCAAAGCCAAACGAGAGAAAACCGGAACCGGTACGGTGTGCAACTGCGAAAAATGACGCAAAAAGGCATTGGCCAGCATTTCCACGTCAGGACCACGCTCCCGCAAGGGCGGAAGAACCAGAGGGACGACCTGCAATCGATAATAAAGATCCTGACGAAACCGTCCAGTGGCCGTCATGGCCGACAAATCCCGATTGGTAGCCGCGATTACCCGGACATCCACACGCTTGGGTTGTTCCTGTCCCAGGGGTTGGCACTCGCCATTTTCCAGAAAACGCAACATTTTTGCCTGAATGGAGAGCGGCATATCGCCAACCTCATCCAAAAAGAGCGTCCCGCCATGGGCGGCGGCAATGCGACCAACTCGCTCGGCCAAGGCCCCGGTAAACGCCCCCTTGGCATGACCGAAGAGTTCGCTTTCCACCAAGGATTCGGACAAGGCCGCGCAATTGACTGGCACAAACGGTCCCTTGACGCGCCGACTGGCCTGATGAATGGAGTGGGCCAGCAACTCCTTGCCAACACCCGATTCCCCCTGGATCAATACCGTGGCATCCGTGACCGCCACCAGTCGAGAGGCTCGTTGCACCGCAACAAATGCCGGTGAGGTACCCATCATTTCAAGTTGTCTTGCGTGGTTCATGGTGGTATCAAACAATTGACGATGTTGGTGATTGAATGCATGTGCGGATTATGCACATTCCAGCCCAATAATATCAAGTTTAAAATACCAATTCCAAGCAAAAGCATGGCGGTTACCCGTCCAAACCGGGAGAGTCCTCCAAATCGCACCAGATATCCGGCCACCCAACCCGCTGACAGCATGACCGGCACTGTCCCCACGCCAAACAAAAGCATCACCACCGCCCCAGAAAGCCCAGAGCAAGAGGCACTGCTCCACAATAACGCGCCATAGACCAATGAACAGGGAAACCAGCCCCACACCACACCGAACAAAAAGGCCTGCCACACGGTTCGAGGCGTCATGAAGTGTCTGGCCATGGGTTCCAGGACGCGCCAGAGATGGCTTCCCAATTTTTCGATGAGGTGCATCTCTGGAAAACGTCCAATCAGGAACAATCCATTGCCAATCAGAATCAATCCAGCAAACCCCTGCAACAAGGTGTGTCCATAATTAGGCGAGAGCGAAGAAAACAGGGTTCGCCCAAACATCGCGACCAAGCCCCCGGCCACGGCATAACTGACCAAGCGACCAAGATTGGCCGCCAGCAGAAAAGGCCAAGTCTTGCGCCTTGGCTCTTGCATTCCAGACGAGATATGAAAGGTCATCGCACCCACGATGCCGCCACACATACCTAGACAGTGCAATAGACTGGACAATGCCAGCAACAGAGGAATCAGTAGAGAAAAATTATCCACCTAAAGATCAATCATCAAAAAAAAACATGAAAGAAATGACCAATCCACCCCTAATCGGTCTCGCTTGAACCGCCTTGTTTAAGAATTTTATCAGTATAGAATAAATCATGCGCAAATCACACACAAACATCCGTCACAGTCATAAAAAATCTTGACTATCCAAATCGTGATCGCTTAAAATAAAATTTTATACTACGCAGGATCGACAAAATTTTAAAAAATTAAATGGTTTCCAACTATGAATCCGAAAACTGGCTTGGTGGTACATTTAGATGGGCAAACGATAGATCTTGATTCTATTCCTGAACACCTCATTCAAAATCACCTTAAAATATACACTAGAAATGAATTGGAGAGAGGGCAATTCATATTCATTCAAAATAAATATATCTTTTTTATGCGCCACGAACCAGAAAAAAAGGAATCATTCTACCATAATAGGCATTTTAGATTTAAAAGGTTTACTTACTGATTGCGACTTACACGCATTAAAGAGTCTCTTTTACGGTTACTAAATTTATGGATATTGCAACTATTTTCGGTTTGGTGGCTGGTTTCTCCCTAATTACATGGGCGATTCTAATGGGCGGTAAGTTTATACTGTTCGTTGACGTGCCAAGCGTTATTATTGTTTTTGGCGGTACGATCTGTGTCTTATTTGTCAAACACACCTTGCAGGAGGTATTTGGTTCGGTTGGGGTCTTCATGAAGGCCATTCTGGTTGAACCCAAAAATCCAGAGGATTATGTTACACAACTGACCAATCTGGCCAATCTAGCACGCAAGGATGGAATCCTTGCTATGGAAAAGGTCAAGGTTGACGACGGTTTTTTGCAATTGGCCATCAATTTATGTGTGGATGGCGCGACCCCAGATTTTCTAGAAGAGACCCTCAACAAAGAATTGGATTGTCTTGCTGAGCGTCACAGCAATTGGATTGCTGTTTACGAGGGCATTGGTGATACGGCCCCAGCCTTTGGTATGATCGGAACCCTAATCGGTCTGGTGCAAATGCTTGCGGATATGAATGATCCGTCCAAGATTGGACCGTCCATGGCCGTGGCACTGATTACCACTTTTTACGGGGCCTTCCTGGCCAACATGGTCGCCCTTCCTATTGCCGCTAAGCTTAAATCTTACAGCCAAAAGGAACAACTCATTCGCAAAATGGTTATCGATGCGATTGTAGGAATCCAGAAAGGGATCAATCCCAACATGCTAAAACTTTCGCTGAAGGCTGCTGTTCCGCCGATACAGCGTAATTTTGATTGAGCATCTCTATACTCCTAATCATCTTTGTGCTATAGGGGATCATTCATGGCTGACTGTCCGCCGTGCAAAAAAGGGGCTCCTGCTTGGTTGTTGACCTTTGGGGATTTGATGTCCCTGCTGCTGACCTTTTTTATCCTACTGATCTCCATGTCTACAACCGACATAGTCAAATTTAAGGATATGGCTGGCTCCCTGCGCGAGGCGTTCGGGGTACAGAAAATACAACAGCTCATTTCGCTGCCCGCCAGCGAAGATTTCATCGCTACCGAATATCAACATGAAATTATCTTGGTCCACCTCATGCAAAAATTGCAAGTGGTTTTAGAAAACAGCATCGACTCTGGTGAAGCCGAGGTCATCTCCCAGGAGGAGGGATTTCTGATTCACCTAGACTTTGACCTGCTCTTGTCCCCAGGCAGTCATAAAATTCGCCCCGAAGCAAAATTAATGTTATCGCAAATTGCTTCTTTAATCAAAGAACAACCAAATTATATTCGAGTTATGGGACACACCGGAAGCGACAAACCTTCAGGCAACTATGAAAACAACTGGGAGTATTCCGCCTTTGCAGCTTCCGCTGTCGTGAACTTTTTTGCAACCGAAGGGAACATTGATCCCAGAAAATTGCAGGTACGGGCCATGGGCCAATACGCGCCCAAGGTCAGCAATGCCTCCAAAGAAGGTCGCAAAGAGAATAATCGTATTGAAATCATGATCTCAAGAGAACCCTATCGATCCCCATCAGAACCCCCTGAAATGCATGAGAAACCAAAAGCCGGGAAAGGGGATATTAAGCCGACGTCAACCATTCCCAGTTTACTGACAAACCCAAAACCCATTGAACCCAACTTGGCACGCTGACTTGCTAATCACATCCTACGGGGCCTTCGTCGTAAAGGCGATCTTATGAATGCCATGACCTTGTGCCATTGAGAGCAACTGGGCAACGTTTTGATACGGGACCGCCCCATCCCCATCGATACGCAACAAGATATCCGGGTCTCGCAGGGCAGCGGTTCGCAGACGTTCGGCCAAAACTGTGGACTCCAAAGGCTCCTCCCCAATCCAGGTGGAGCCATCTGCGCGGAGAACAACGGTCAAAGGAGAAGAGGGCAAAACACTCTCCCCGGTAGCCCTAGGCAGACTGACCTTCAACGAATTGGCCATGGCCGGGGCCAGAATAATAAAAATCACCAGCAACACCAGCATCACATCCACCAGGGGAGTCACGTTGATTTCGGCCAAAGGACGATCCTCCCCATCCGCATCAAACAGGCCGGTACTCATGGGTTTCTCTCCTCATCATAAGCCAACAAACGCAACAAGTTGCCTTCAGCCAAGGTCATCAGACGACGCAAACGACGAATCAGCATATTATAACCTACTGCCGCAGGAATGGCGGCAAACAATCCCACGGCTGTTGCCACCAGAGCCTCAGCCACTGGACCGGCCACCAAGTCCAATGAGAGCGCGGCGTTTTGTCCCAATCCCGCCAATGCATGCATGATCCCCCATACCGTACCCAAAAGACCAATAAACGGGGTCGAAACGCCAATGGAGGCCAAAAAGGTTAATCCACTCTCCAGATCAACCCGCTTTTCCCGTACCGCCTGTCCCACTCGCGCCTCCTGATGAGAAACCCCTGGATTCATGGCCACAATCCCGCCAAGCAAAGCTGTGGCAGCCTGCACCTTCCCCCCCTGCTCCAAAGTGATCCGCAACCGTCTCTCACGACCCAACAAACGATTCAATTGTCCAAATTTGTAAACAATAATCGTCCAACCGATCACCGATAACGCAATCAAGATCATAAAAATCGCCCGGATCACCCAATCCGCATTCAACCACCAAGCCATAATCCTCTCCTCACTCCTTCTGCAATTGAAACCGAATCGGAACCGTCACCGTGGCCGCGACATTCCGACCATTGCGTTGCGCAGGTACAAATCGCCAACGGGCCACAGCCTCCAAAGCCGCCTGATCCAGGGAGTCAACCCCAGAACCGGTCTGAATCGTCACACGGGCCACCCCACCCTCTGCCGTCACCTCGACCGTCAACAATACCTCTCCCTCCCGTCCCATGCGTCGAGCGGAATGGGGATAGACCGGCTTGGGATTGGCCGCATAAGCCGCTCGCACATCTGGAGGACGATAGACCTCAACAGGAAGGGCTGTTATGGGTTCGCTCTTGGCCGCAGGAATTGCCGCCGCAACAACAGGCGCGGCAGCCGCCACCGGAAGTGGACGTGGCGTTTCGACCTTGCGCACCTTGGGCGGTTGTTTTTGCACGGGAACCGACTTTTTGACCACTGGATCCTTCACAGGCACCGGCGGCACCGGTTTTGGCAATTCAACGGGAGGCTCGACGACCCTAGGGGGCGGTTCTTGAACCACGGGAATGGTCGCCAATTCAAAACGCACTTCAGGCCGGGGAGAATGGATCACGCCAGGAGATTTCCAGTACAACAACCCAACACCCAACAACAGATGAAACCCCAAGGAAAAGCTCAATGCCCACCACACCTTGCCCATACCGCTATGACACCGGATAGAAAGGTCGTGCGGCCAAAATGACCAATACCACCCCGGCCCCACGCCGCAACCAAGGGGCAAGACCAGGAAACATTCCCCGCAACTCACGACCCGCATGGCCGAGCAACAGAGAGGCCAACAAAACCGGAGTCAGAGAGGTGGTCAAACCAAATATCATCCCATGCAACAGACCCATGACAATTTCACCACTCAAGGCACAGGCGACCAACAACGCACCCAACGGCGGACACGGAACCAAGCTGACAGCCATGCCAAGCAACAAAGGCGGCCAATGGGTGAACTTAGCTCCATGACAAGTGCCAGGAGAAGACGAAAAAAACAGCAAAAACAAACCAGCCAGCAAACTGACCCCAGATAAAACCAATCGACCAAGGGAAGGAGAGTCGGAAAGTAACACCACATGACCCAGAGCCGCCGCCATCCCACCCAACAGGGCATAAGCGATCACCCGTCCCAAAAAAAACCATCCGGCATCGTTCCAGGAGCGGGTTCCATCTCCTCCCAACACCCAAGAGCCAAAATAGGGCAAACAAAAGGCCGAACAGGCCGTCAGTCCCATGGTCAATCCAAGCACAGCCGTGGCTGCAAGCGCGAAACCGTCTATTTCGATCATGATCCAGTCGTTTTGTTGCGATTGGTTAACGTCACCTGACGCAAGGATCCATCCGCCAACTCCTCGCGACTGCGAGCGCGAAAAGTCTCTGGTCGAGAGTGATACAGGGTAAAGGGACCGCAACGCAGTTGCAATACTGATTGCTGTGGACAAAACTCCATGCAGCGACCACACAAGGTGCAATCGTCATGGAATACCGTGGCAACCTCCCTTGAGGCGACTTCCGGGATCTCCATGGGACAAGCCGCATGGCAGGAGTGACAGCGGCCACAATTGGGATGGAGATTCTTGGTGAGGCGCAATGGGGCGATCCGCTTGAAAATCGCCTGCAGGGCCAACATCGGACAAATGCGACAAAACGGTTGCCGCACCACAAAAGCCGCAATCACAACAAAACCAAACAAAAAGTTTCCGATTACTCCCAAAACGATATCACCAGCATCCCCCATGGCCAAGGCCATCTGCTCTCCATCACCCGTCAACAACGTAGTCAACAGACGTGAGGGACAGACCCGACACCAAGCCTCTCCAGCGGCATGGGGGAGCCAACCCAAGCCAGCGGCCAAAGGCAAAACAAACACAAACAGCAGCAACACGAGCCACTTGACCGCTCGCACTCGATTCAGCCATCCACCCGGCAAACCGCGACTGACCAGACGCAACCGTCGGCCAATGGCATACAAAAACTCCTGAGTGGCCCCAAGAGGGCAGACCCATCCACAAAAAGCCTTGTTCAGCACCACAAAAAAGGCCAGAAACGCCAACAAGGTCATGAACAACGGTTTTAGCACATTCCAATCCACAGAACCGGTTTTGGCCAATGTCGCTCCAACCTGATGGCTGGTCTGATGCTGAAAGGGCCGCAAGGCACAATAGGCCCCATTTTTTTGATCATACACACACGAAAGGGCTGGCAAGGCCGTCGAGATTTTATCGGCGGCATAGGGACCGATGACCACGCCACCATAAACCGTCACCACGAACATCACCATCTGTACCAAAAAACGGGTACGCGCCAGAGACCAACCAGAGACAAAGCCCATTTTCATACGGCACCCCCCCTGGGTTTGCGCCACAAAAGGAACCCAGCCCCCATGCCCAAACAAGCCACCAGCCAACCCATCACTGGATCACGACCGACTAGGGGAGCAGGACCGTATTCATGTTGAAAAACCGTCGTGAATTTCTTCACTCCTTCAACCCGCTCTACCACAAGCTGGAAAGGCTGCACTGGACGACGATCTTTTTTAGCACTTTTTTGTTCACCAAAGGGAGGAAAAACCACCTTGAGAATTCCTTTCCCATCAGTAAACAATCTTTGCTCAGGTTGACCAGGGGTAAACAGGATCACAAGCTGATCTGGCACAACACGCTGATCAAAGCGAAGTTGAAAAGACCACCTCTCCCCAGCGCGATAAGTGGCAAATTCCCGTGGCAGGGGTTGCGGGATGATCTCTAATCGGGATTTGGGAGCGGCCAGCATAGCGGCAGGCGACACCCCCGGTACTGAAAAATAGTGAACCGTTGCCAAGGTGAAAGTTTCACGGGGAGAGTCGGTTTGCACGGCAATCCAGTGATAATTTCCCCCACCTTGATTGACCTTAATCGTCGCCCCGTCCGCACTCATCGGCATGCGCATCACCGAGGTGGATGGATCGGGTGGATAGATGGCCAACTCCGTAACGGAAGACTCTTTCACCTGAATTCTCACCTGATCACGCCCCTTGCTCTCCTTGCGTATCAGAGGATAAGGGGTCCACTCGGATGCCTTGGCCTCCACAATCCAGAATAAACCCAAAAAGATGAGCAACCCAATTCCCCGCATCACCATTTGACTTCGACCCCCATGAAGACCATGCGTGGCATACCAGGGGCATAGAGTTCATTTCCGGCGAAACTGAGGGATCCGGTTTCCGCATACCGTTTATCGAACAGGTTGGTGACACTGCCAAACAGGTCAAGATTTTTTTGCAGCGGATAGCTTCCACGCACATTGAACAGGTCATGGCCACTGTATTTTTTCGTATTGGCTGGATCCAGCCAATAACTCCCCAAAGTCACCCATTCCAGATTGGCTTGACCATTTTGCCCTTGATCTGGCGCGTAGCGGATGTTGGAGCTTCCAACGATACGTGGCGCGATTTCCATCTCTTTGCCATTATAATCGGTCGTAGTCGAGACCATCCACTGATCATAAGTATGCTTGGCATAAGAGAATGCACTATTCAGACGCCAATCATCGGCCAGCGCGAAACCCACACCGACCTCAATGCCCTTGTGGGTTGTTTGCCCGGCGTTTAAAGATTTACGCACCCCGTCCGTTGGATCGAGAAAGCCAACGATATCATCGCTTTTTGTCATATGATAGAGGGAGAGTTCATAATCGATCCCCTTGCCATTTTTATCGCGCACCCCCACTTCATAGCTGTCCACCTTGACCGGCTTGAGATCCAACGCTGCCTGAGCGGTAATCTGCGCCTTGGCACTCGTGGTACTGGCAGAAGGACGGAACAACTGACCTTCCGAAGGTGCGCGGAAAGCATGATTATAAGAAACAAAGCCGCTCAACGTGTCGGTGATGGCATAGGTTGCCCCCAGCTTTGGACTCAAATGGGCATAATCGATGGTCCCATCCTCTGCATGGCCATAGACCTTAGTTCCAATCGTGGTGGCCACGGTCGTGGCCGTGGCTGGCATCTTGTTGTCATAGGCATAACGGATAAAATCCTGACGCAATCCAGCAGAAATCCGCAACCGTTCGATGGGAGAAAACTCCCCATGAACATAAGGAGAGATTCCACGATAGGTCACATCATAATCATAGATCCGTGTCCCCTGGACATAGCTGTCATAGACCTTGGAGTCCCCTGCGGTGCCTGCAGCCACCGTGGTCACAATACTATTCTCCTCCCGGCCACCCGGACTGTTATCCACATCCAGACCGACAATGGCGCGTGTGCGCCAGAAGGGAAAATCCCACCGATATTTCAGCATCAAACCATAGGAGTCATTGAAGGTGTTATAAAGGGTTTGATCATAGCCCATAGACCAACTGGGCATAATCTCCATGGAATCCCGACGAAAATAGGGGGTCACGCTCACCAGTTGATTTTCATCTTCCCGTTCATAGGCCGATACCAATCGAAACGCCTGCACCTTGCGAAAGGTGATCGGTGAATAGTTGCGTCGAGGATTGTTTTGTAAATCGTCTTTGGTGATATTCGAGGAGCCAGACCCTTCTTGATCAATGTTGGAAAAGGTTGCTGTGGTCTTCAAAAACGACTTATCGCCAATGGCCCGATCCCAACGCAAGGTCGCGCTCTGACGGTCGAATGCGGTTTTTTCGATCCAGCCATCGGTATGGGTCACATTCAAGTCACCCCGCACCCCATTGTCACCAAAGCGGTCTCCCCCGGTCAGCATGAGCCGTTTCCAGCCAAAGGAACCCACCTCCCCACTCCCTTCAAAGGCCAGTTTGTCCGGTGGCTGACGAGTGAGAACATTCACCACGCCACCAATGGCATCCGAACCATACAGGGCACTTCCCGGTCCTTTATTGACCTCAAGTCCGCCAGACATGGGCAGATTGACTTCATAGAGGGCGTTGTGATTAAAAAAACCGGTGGAACGGGTTGCGATGCCGTCTTCCAAGTAGAGATAAACTGGACTCGTGGTCAATGGTTGACGGATCATGGTCATATGCCCCTCGCCACCGGCCTTGTTGATCCAGACGCCTGGAACCTTCCCCAAAATTTCGGCGGGATGGGTCGGATGCTGTTCACGGATGGTCTGCTCCTTGATCACATCCACGGTGGCCGCTGTTTCGGAAACAGGTTGACCTTCCCGCGTCCCGGTCACGGTGACTTCAGGCAAAAATTCCGCCTCTCCAGCCCTGGCGTGGGCCACACTCAAAATGCCAGCCAGAATCAAAAAGACAGGTCTGCCAATACGACTCGCAACGGTTCGAGACATGAGCAATGATCCTTGAGAAAAATGTTGATAATCCAAAGGAAGATACTCAAGAGTTGCGCCAATGATCAATTAGTTGAATTAATGGATATTATAATATCTTGCGCACATCTATTTTGCGGCAGATCACACACACAGTGTGGCAAATCACACAGCAACATCTCAATCTGCCAAAACTTTCGATAAGCCAAACACAACGCGGGCCAAGGCAGAGAAATCGATCCGATCTGGGGTATCCTCTTTTTTATGATAGAATGGATAACGAAAATAAGCGGTATCCGTTACCATAATGGCTGGGATTCCTTCGTTCCAGAAAGAGGCATGATCTGACCAATTGATCCCTTCAACCCACTCAGGAGCCGCCAACCCCTCGGAAGGGAAAGGGGTGTGACGTCGAAAAGAGCCCACACTCTGACGCAACAACGACCATGATGAAAAATTGCCCACAAACCCCAAAAAATTACCCTTACTTGGGTAAAACGGGTTTAACAAAGGTATGGGATATTTTTGACTTTTTGGCTCATCTGAGTACCAACCGATGGTTTCCAATGAATACATAGAGACGATCTTCTCTTTTTTCTTGGCGACCTCCAGGGCATACACCCGACTGCCCATTGACTCATCATCAAAAAACGGTGGTTCCTCATTGACAAAAGCGACAAAACGCACGGTTCGTCGTTGTGGATTATTCTTGAGTATCCTGGCCAACTCTAAAATCGCAGCCACCCCAGAGGCATTATCATTGGCTCCAGGGCTTCCAAACACAGAATCATAATGGGCCCCGACAATGACAATCTCATCTTTTACCAGACCGGGCAATTCGGCTTCAATATTCGAGACGACCATTTTTTCAGGCAATTTCACCATATTCGCTTGAATAAACTCTTCAGGAGCATCCAGATTTTCCAGTCGTAAAATTATAGATTCTTTATTTAATGTAAAGGATTTCTCGACAGGAAAATAACCATAACTTTCAAATATGGATTTAATATAATTGACAGAGAGACGAAGAGAATTTTCATGCCACAAATTCCTCTCACCAATCGTCTCCGCAAGCATTTTGATATGCTGTTCCAATGGAACCCGAAGCTCTTGTTCCTCTTTGGTGAGAACTGGACTTTTTTGATCAAAAGAACGGCTTGGCATTGATATAAAAAATAAAAAGCATATCGCAATAATCGCAAGAATGGAGAAACGGGATAAAATTCTCCAAGACACCCAATGAATAAAATTGATTTTAATAGGGATCATTGCGTTATTGCTCCTTAATCAACATTTTTGCTCATTCAGAAACAATCATGCGCAAAGATTCAATTTTCAAGATAAAGCGCGTTATACGAATTGATTCAGACATATCACGTCACCGCCAATACCTTCATAACCTCGCCCCGACTTCTAAAAATACGTACACCAGTGGACGAGAGGGTGAGCCATTGACACGGTCGATGAATCCACGAATCCCAGGATTCACCAACCAACGATGAAAAACGGGAGCTTGTAACGTGTTGATAAAGCCGATATGGCGGTTATCAGGCAATTCAATTCGAATCGCCAAGGCATCGTTAGGATCTGCTCGCAGATAAATCTCTTGTCCCACTTGTAGCGTTAGCAGGATTTCCTGGGCATCCTGGCTATGACGAAATCCGACAACTTCCTCCAAAATTTCAAATGGGGGTTGCGCATTATCAAACGGGTGAACCAGAAAAAAGCCATCTCCAGGCAATTGCGCACCCACATAACCCAACAGTGCCATGGAACTGATCGCAATGGCGGGATCAATCCGCCAAAAACGCAGGAAGTCGTCATAATCCCGCCTTTTCTTTGGGGGAAGACGTTGCATGAAGGTTTCCAAAATACCGAATTCGTGTCGATCCTGCTCCAGAGAAAAAGCCGGGTAGCCCATAAAACCGGCGTCTTGAGCGATTTTAAAATCTTCTGTCCCTTTCAAATAGCGTAATACAACCGTGCCATTTTCAGTACGCACAATTTCCGCCACCTTCCGCCGGGTTCGACCATAAAGACTTCCATTCGGGGTCTGCCATGCCAAAAAAAGATTCTTTGGCTCAATGATGTGTTGAATCAAGCGAGTCATAACTCAATCCCTACCTATTAATAACTGAATGCAACCGTTCCTTGCGAAAACGAAGAAGAGATTCGATGAATTGAAGGCGTTCAGGTGATAAATGATCAGGTATGATAAAATATTGTAACATTTTCATCCAACAACTCAAGGCATTCACTGAAATTTTGCCTCAATTCAGGATATTGGTTATCCGAGCAGGGTTTTCAAGGCAGGCAGTACTGTGGCGGTGACAACGAGAGCGAGCATCCATTTGATGAGCCTGATTTCGCTCTCCAATCTGGCAATATCCTCTTTGGTCGCCAAATCTTTTATATCTTGTTTGGTGGCCAGACGATCATCAACCAGTTCGGCAATAATGCGGGTCTGTGTTTCCGCCTGCTCTTCGGTGAAACCGGATTCCTTCAGACGTTTCATGCTGGAAAGAGTATCAAAGGCAATAGCATGGCTCATGGCAAACTCTCCAATCAAAACTGATAACATCTAGAGGTTACCACAAAATCGCAACATCGTGAAGCACTTCCGGGTACCACCACACTTAACCGTGGTCGCGTCGCTAAAAAAAAAGTTTCATGCGAGGCTGTGCGCAATTTTCTGGACCGACCACAGTTAAATGGGTGGTACCCCGCTTGGTTCGACCATAAAGAGTTCCATTCGGGGTTTGCCATGCCAAAAAAAGATACTCTGGCTCAATGATGTGTTGAATCAAGCGAGTCATGAGCTTTTCCCATAAACCCGAATCAATCATCCCGCGTCACGCGCAAGATTTCCTCCAAGGTGGTGCGTCCGGTATGCAAGAGACGCAAACCGTCGTCACGCAACCCCGTGGTAAAGGTACGAGCATGGGCGGTCAGTTCCCGCTCTCCCGCGCTGTCATGGATCAAACCTTTCAGCGTGTCGTCTATCGGCACCAGTTCATAAATGCCACCCCGTCCAGCAAAACCGCTTCCCAAACAAGCCTCACACCCATTGGGTCGATACAGAACCTCCGGTTGCTCGGACCAAGGACCGCCATTGAGTGCCAAATCCGCCCAATCCTTGGGAGAAATCGCACTCGGAACCTTGCACGCCTCACACAAAAGCCGTACCAACCGTTGCGCCACCACCGCCGCCAGACTGGAAGAGAGCAAATACGGCTCCACCCCCATATCCTTAAGCCGCGCCACCGCACCAATGGCACTGTTGGTATGCAACGTGGACAACACCAGATGACCCGTCAAACTCGCCTGTACCGCAATGCGCGCCGTCTCCACGTCGCGAATCTCCCCAACCATCACAATATCAGGATCCTGCCGCAAAATGGCCCGTAAACCGCGCGCAAAGGTCAAATCCACTTTTGTGTTAACGTGGGTCTGACCAATCCCCTCCAGTTCGTATTCAATGGGATCTTCCACGGTCATAATGTTACGACTGGTTTCGTTCAACCGTCGCAACACGGCATAAAGCGTCGTGGTCTTGCCAGAACCCGTTGGACCCGTCACTAAAATGATCCCGTTGGGGCGATGAATCAACCGATCCAGGCTGTCACGCATGGTCGGCACCATATCCAACTCTTCTAGTCCCAAACGCCCAGCCTGCTTGTCTAACAGACGCATCACCACCCGTTCCCCGTGACCCGTGGGCAGCGTGGAGACCCGCACATCCACTGGACGTCCAGCAATACGCAAGGAAATACGTCCATCCTGAGGCAGCCGTTTCTCGGCAATGTCCAGACGCGCCATCACCTTAACCCGCGAGGCGATCAATGGAGCCAACGCTCGCCGGGGTTCCAGCACCTTGCGCAACACCCCATCCACCCGAAACCGTACCGATAAACAAGACTCATAAGGCTCTAAATGAATGTCCGATGCCCCCTTCTTGACCGCTTCCGTAACCAAGGCATTGATTAAACGAATGATCGGGGCATCATCCGCGCTCTCGGCCAGATCACGCGGTTCACCGATCTGCTCGGCGGCCTGTTCCAGGTTCAAATCCTCATCCAGGGACTCCATCTCCTCCATGGCTTGAGATGAACCGGCTTCAAAAGTACGCCGCAACATCTCTTCAAAAGGAGCAGGGGCCAGTTCGGTCAAACGCAAACCGCGCCGAAATCGACGCTTAAGTTCCAATAAAACCGATAATTGCATATCAGGCCGATGAAAAATACGCAGAACACCCCCCTCCTCCATTCCCCCCACCAAGGCACCGTGACGCTTGGCAAATGAGAAGGATAACGCCGGGGCCTTGCTCCCTGCGGAATAGACCTCAGTGGCCATAAGCCGCTTTTGTCCCATCAAAAAGGGAGGTGTTCAGAGAAGAGATCTTGAAAGAAGAGCTGTTCTTTAATTGCCGCAAGATCGGGGATTTTACCGGTTTCTTTGCGTTGGCAACCGGGTGTTGATCCAGAGTCTCACCACGAACCTCAGTGGGCCGCGCAAGCACCCGCTTCCGATCCAGATGCAAAAACTCGCCAATCTCTGGTAACAGAGGGGTCTCTCCTTCCAAAACCACTGGACCACGCCCCTTGGGAGCCGACAACTGCTGCTCACGAATCCATTTATATTTTTCATGCGTCAACAAAATCCCATCTTCTTTGGTACGCAAGATCGTGGGACGCAAAAACACCATCAAGTTTCTCTTTTCGCCACTGGCACTCTCCGCCCGGAACAAGGCACCGATCAGCGGCAAATCACCCAAAATGGGTACTTGCTGATTGCTTTGTTCGCGGTCATTGGTGATCAATCCCCCCAATGCCAAAATCTGCTGGTCGTCCACCAGAACCGAAGTCTTGATGGTGCGGTTATTGGTATCTCTGTTGCCAAAATGGTCTGGTTGCTCGTTTGCATTGGAAACCTCTTGCATAATCTCCATGCGCACCACATCCCCTTCACTAATCTGCGGTTTGACCTTCAGCGTCAAGCCCACGTTCTCCCGGCTGAAAGTGGTGAAGGGATTGCCACCCTGTATGGTATTGGTCTGACCCGTACTCACAGAAATTTTGGATCCCACCAGGATTTCCGCCTCTTCATTGTCCAGAGTGACAACGGTAGGGGTTGAAAGCACATTGTTGGAGTGATCGCTATTCAATGCCCTCAACAGAGCGGCGAAATTATCCCCATTGGTCCCAGCCAGAATCAAACCAGACGCACTGGTCATCAAACTAGCCGCCGCCGTATCGGTCACGCCCCTAGCCAACGCTCCCCCAAGAGAGATCAGGCTGGGGTTGGCATTGGGAAAATTGGTGCCACTGACCACCCCACGGTTCTCCCCCTTGCCACCCAAAACCCCCCATTGCATCCCCAGTTCTGCCGCCTTCTTGACGGACACCTCCACAATGATGGCCTCTACCTGCACCTGAGCCTGACGCACATCCAACCGCCGAATGACATCTTGCATGGATTTCAACAAGGCAGGCGGGGCGGTGATCACCAAAGCATTGGTTCCCTCATAAGCCTGCACATTGACAATGCCAACTTCCGGCTTTTTGTCCTTTTGGGCATTTTTCAAATAATCCTGTCCCATGGAACCCAAGACATCGACCATCTTTTTGGCACTGGCATAACGCAGACTGACCACGCGGGTATTCCCAGAGATCTCCACCGGGGTATCCAGATGGGTGATGATGGTCCTCAAGCGCAAGCGGGTGGACTTGTCACCGCCAAGCATGATGGAGTTGGTGCGATCATCGGCCACCGCCGGTGGTTTGACGGGTTGTCCAGGAGGTTGACCAGCCGGAACCTGTCCTTGCTCCAAAGAGTTGATCACCCGCGCCACCTCGGAGGCCGCCGCATTTTCCAAGGTGATCACCTCCACTTCGCCTTCATCATGCACATCCACCCGTTGGACGATCTGGGCGAGCCGTTCCGTCACATCGGCATGATCCGACACAATCAGCATGTTGCCATCATCATAAGAGGCCATATGGGCCTTGGGACTGGCCATGGGACGCAAGGCCCCCATCAAACGAGCGGCGTTGACGTGTTTTAGTTTAAAAACCCGCGTCACCGCCTCGCTGCCATCCGAGGGTTCGTTCCCCTTGACCGCGCCGCTGTATTTAATTTCGGTGGATGGAATGATCTTGATCACCCCGCCTTCGGTGGGTACGGCAATATAACCATACACTTCGAGAATGGCGAGAAACATCTTGTACAGCTCTTTTTCGGTCATGGGCTTGGCAGAGATGACCGTAACCTTGCCTTTGATCTGCGGATCCAGGATAAAATTATGCCCCGTCGCTTGCGCCACGGTTTCAATGAGGGTGGTCAAATCCGCGCCTTTGAGATTCAGGGTCAGATCAGCCCCATACACAGGCTGAACCAGAACCAGCACCACAAAGAGCAAACGCGAAATCAATGAAAGCAACGTATTAATGGCATCCCCCAAAAATCAAGGCCGAATAGCGTGATGAATCGTCACCACCTTGCCATTCCGCAACAGGCTCAATTGCAACGATTGACTTTGTCCCAAACTCCCCAAGGCTTCCATGCCCTTCAGTGGCGTGTTGAGTGCCACACCATTGACCATCGTGATCACATCACCGGGCTGCATACCCAATTTTTCCAACAGACCCGACTCGCTGCCCGGCTGAATGGCATAGCCGCCAAACACCCCTTCCTTCACCACTGGGGTCACTAAAAATTTCTTAAACACCTCATCCGGTTGCACTAAAAACTGCTCTCGCAACTGTTGCAAAAGCTGTTGGGCAACAGTCAAACCTTTCTCCTTGGCTCCAGAGATCCCCACATCCAAGGGCAACAAGGTTTTTGGCATGCGCAAGGTCTCGAATCGACCGTTTTTCTCCAAAATAATCCGATCTGGACGCACGGAAACAATTTTGGCATCCCCAGCAATCCGGTCCCCTAGGCCTAAAACTTTTTCACCGTCTGTCCCGCTCTGCACCACCACCCAAGAAGGACCATCCCCAATTGAAAGAATTCCGGTCAAGGTCACATTCAATTGGGTATCGGGCGCATCCTCCAAAACAATCGGCGGTGGCGGTGCTGGCCCTTTGGCAACCTGCACGTTACCGAATGGAAGCCAACCAACCCATCCAGCGGTTTTCTCCTGCGCAACAGGGGGCACAGCCGCCACTGCAGTAGATTCTGGCTTGATTGCACGATCTGTACCATTTTCAAAATGATAGATACGGATAAGATCATACCCGATGGCTGACAACAAAAAAAGATTCAGTAAAGCGGCGACCATCACTCCAGGTCGAACTTCAAACCTTAAGCGAAGTTTTTTTGAGGAGGGCGACAAGACGCTCACGCTCTCATCTCCAACAAAAAAACCCCCACTTCACAGATAGAAGTGGGGGTGAAGAAAACAGCGATCAAGGATTCCAGGGGACATCCCATCCCTTGGGCACCACGCCCCGATTCGGCAGCATACGGAAAAAACGGATACCCAGAAGATAAATCAATCCAGAAACCCCCACCCCACCCAAACCGAGAAACAATTCAGGCAACGTAGCGGTATAGCTCCCGACCACACCATCTTGAAACTGGCTGGAAATGATGTAACCAGGGAAAAGATCAAACGGATAAGATTGACCAGCCAACAAGGTGTGGGCCACAAAACAGAATGCCCCCACGATCACGAAACCGGACGCCAGCAGCACGCCACCAACGCGATTGCCCCAAGAGTGGTTAAACAGCAACAGCATGGGAATGATCACACCCATCCCCCACACACCACACCAGTAGAGCCATGCCCAAGAACCCGTCAAAATCCAACTCTCCACCGCAAAGGAGGCCGGATCATAAAAACGGGTGACTTTCTCGACAACAAACAGATAAGCGACGAGCGTCAAGAAAAAGATCATCGCATTGCGCATTCCAAAGACCAACCGTTGATCCAGCTCCCGACCCGTCATGCGGAAGGTATAAACCAGCAACAAAATGCTGATAGCGGTCCCCGATGTCAGTGAAATCGCCACAAAGGTAGGGGCGGTAATGGCGGACCCAAAGACCTCACGCCCCTGGATCACCCCAAAAATGGAACCCGTACCCGTTGTCAGGACCAACCGCCAAGCAAAGGCAGCGGTTCCCACGGTTTTTTTGTACACACTGTGTTCAAACATGGCCCAGAGATAGATCAGACACAAGGTCATAAATCCGGTATACAAAAAGACGTTCCAAGTGAACATGGAGGTAAAGTTCATATGGACCATGGGCAGCAGCATGTTGTCAGGCCGCCCCAGATCCAGCATCAACACGGTCAGACCACCAATGAGCAGGGCAATGGCCAAAAAGGCCGAAAAACGCCCGAACTGCTCGAACTGCTTGACGGCAAACACCGTGGACATGGAACCCATGTTCAACGCGCCAGAGGCCATCACCAGCAGAGAAATGGCGAAAATGTGTGGCAACCCCCACACCACCTGATTGTTCATGCCGGTCACGGCATGGCCGTGATGTTCCACATAAAAAAAGGCCCCGGCACCCATCAGGATCAACACACCCAGTCCAGCGAGGAGTTTTAAAAACCCCTGGGAACGGCCTTCAATGACGGAATACTCATCAAGCATCATTCCCTCCTATATTCCCTTGTAATAGACTTGGGGTTTGAGTCCCAGGTCTGCGCGGATGGTCTGAGTTTTTTCCTTGAGGAGACGTTGCGAGATCTCCGAGTTGGGGTCATTGATATCCCCAAAAATCATGGCATTTTTATCGGCCTTGGCACAAGCCTCCACACAGGCCGGTTTCTGACCGTCATCAAGCCGATGAGCGCAGAAGGTACATTTCTCCACCACGCCGACCGCACGGATAGGCACCTTTGGATTGCCCCCCTCTGGCAGACGGGTTTTGTGAAACACCAAAGACCTCGCCTTGTAGGGACAGGCGATCATGCAGTAACGACACCCGATACAGCGATGCTTATCCACCAGCACCAAGCCATCGTGCCGTATGAACGAGGCCTCGGTCGGGCAAACATGAACGCACGGCGGATTTTCGCAGTGGTTGCACAACACCGGGAGACTCACCGGCGGTTGACGATGTTTCTGATCCCTAAGTTCCACCTTGCGAATCCAGTGGATATCCCGATCAGGATCACCAAACAAAGGAACATTATTTTCCGCCCGACACGCCGTGGTGCAGGCTGTGCAATTCTCCGCACACCGGGTGGTATCGATGAGCATGGCCCATCGTTTGGCCGGGGGGGAGTCTGGGGAGGCTGCTTCCGAGGAGGGAGCTGGCGCAGCAATCAAATGCAGACCTGGTGCCAGTGCCACTCCAGCGGCGATTGCCCCTCCCAGGCCCAAAACCGATCTTCTATCCATGTTCATGGCTGAAGTTTCCGAAAGGGGTCATTTGGGATATTGATGACATTCAAAACAGTTGGGTGCCACCGATACATATGCGTGGCAACGGTCGCAAAACCGTTCACGACTCTGATGGCAATTGGCACACGCGAGAAAAGATTCTGACTTGACAGAAATTCCTTTTCTCACGGTCTCCTCCCGCTTGTGTTTTAAAAAGTCCATATGGTTCCGTCGCATCCACTCTGGATTTCGGACACACGGACCACGAACCGCTTTTTCAGGTTGCGGTGGGTCGGCCCAACCAGAATACGGGAGAACCGTCCAAACCGCAAACAGAGTAACGATCAGAAAGGACAGTCGCAACAATCGTCCTGCCAAGGATATAGGAGACTTCACGGACGCTCTTCCTCCATCAACATTACAGCCACGCATGTGTGGAATGTTTTTCCACCAAATCCACAAAACCGGCATAATCAGTGATTTTGACTCCAGGAACCAAATTCGTCAATGCCCTTGCTTTCAAATCGGCCTCCAAGGCATAGACTTCATTTTTTTTCATGGCAGATTCCAACAAATCGCTCTTGCTGGTGCCGACTTGTGCCGCGAAGACGCCGTCTTCAAGCAACAAAATAATGTCACCAGGAAGGGTGAAACGGATACAACTTTCCAGGCTAGTATTCTGGAAGGGGGATTTATTCACGGTATGCAGCATGACCGCAGTCTCCTCAGAGATGATTTTTGCAAACGCTTAGAAAGCAAGAATATTGTGCTGTTCGGCCATCATGGCCGCGATTTCGTCGCTATCCACCACTTGGGGTGTAATGGGCTCTTCGGTATCTTCATCTTCGCCGATCACCAGCAAGTCCTCCTCGGACATGCCCCGTGATTCCATGGATTGCCGATCCACATAGACCTTGGTGATTTCATAATCGACCAAAACGCCATAGGTAGCCGCAAAGCCTTTGATTCCCAAAGCCTTGGTATCTTGTCCCTTCTTGACGGCAAACACGCCATCGTCGATAAAGACCACCGAGATATCGGCATCGTAGGCGGCCATGATCAATTTGACTTCCAGCCCTTCATAGACATAAATCGAACCATGAGGAGGCTTGCGGACAGTAAACATAATTTTTTTAACATCTTCGGCCATTGCTCGCTCTCCTCAATTAGTCGCCGAAAACCACGAGCCGGTCGGCTTCGATGGCCATCATGGTCAGTTGCCCAAGTCCTGAGATTCGCACATTGGGCACCAACACCTCGTCCACAATCCCGCGCCGTTTGGCGGCGGCGATGCACACGACGATATCGATCCCTGTGGCTCCGAGTTCCGCCCAACGATTGGCGATATGCCGATCATCCTGGGGTGGCTCCATCAGTTTGGTGACGTTGTAGACGCCGTCATGATAGAAAAAAATTCCCTTGATCTCATGGCCCTTTTGCACAGCCGCCTGAATGAAATGATAGGCACTGTCTGAGGCCTCATGATTATAGGGCCCTTCGTAGATACATACCGCAAGTTTCATGGTTCCGGTCTCTCTCTCTCGTTTGTTGCCGCGTGATTGTTTGGTAACGATAATTCAAACACATATTAGTATATCACAATTTAATAATATTGGAACAGATTATTTTCGCTTTTTTGCACGCCAAAATTCAGCGAGGAAATCGGCCCATCCTGGGGCTCCCTGGGCATGGAAATGAGCATAACAGGCCAGGATGTTCTGATACAAGAGGCCATCGTATTCTCCATCCACACCGAATCCGCGTTTGACCAAAAAGGCATAACGAACCCCTTCACCCATACGCACGACTCGTGAGTGATGAAACTCGTGACAGGCCACTAAAACCCCCTCTCCAGGCCAAGGCAATGCCCCACTCCCTTGAACTTGCATGTAGCCATACCCGACTGGTTTTTTCTCCATATTCAGCTCAATAGGCAAGGCCCCCACCATATTGGCCGAACGCTCTCCCCATTGAATCCGCTCGGCCAGCACCATGAGACCGCCACATTCGGCATAGATGGGCATCCCCTCATCTGCAGCCTTGCGGATCTGATCGAGCAATCCACGATTGGCAGCCAAGGCCTCCATGAACACCTCTGGAAAGCCGCCACCAATATACAAACCATCGGCTTCGGGTAGCGAAGAAGAGGTCAACAAAGAAAACGGAATCAACTCCACGCCCACCGCCTGGAGGGCTTCCAGATTGTCAGGATAATAGAAATGGATTGACGGATCCATGGCCATGGCCACCCGGATGGGTTCCGGTTGCACCCTAGGTGTTGTCAACCCGGTCGATGACCGATCCACAACCCAAGGAGGTGCGCAACGAGCCATTTCCAGAATCCGTTCCAGATCCACATGACGACTGACCACCTCTCCAATCACCTGGATACGCTCCAGCAAGGCCGCCTCTTCGACCACGGGTTGCAAACCTAGGTGGCGTTCTTCGATATTCATCCGTGCCGAACGGGGGATCATGCCCAAGATTGGCACGGAACAATACCGTTCCACAGCGGCCCGAAGACGTTGTTCATGCCGAGACGAGGCCACGTTGTTCAACACCACCCCCCCGATCCGCTCGCCACCGGGAAAAGCGAGATGACCATTCACCAAGGCAGCGACTCCCCGTGACGCCCCCTGGCAATCCACCACCAAGAGAACCGGAGCCTGCAACAGTTCCGCCAAGGCCGCACTGCAATCCTTCCCCTCTGGATCCTGACCGTCAAACAGGCCATGATTGCCTTCGATGAGAGCCAACGTGCCACCTTGGGCAAAACGGGCGAAATTCTCGCGGATGGTCTGTCGCCCCATAATAAAAAAGTCCAAATTGCGGCATACCCCGCCACCAGCCTTGGCAAGCCACATGGGATCAATAAAGTCCGGCCCTTTCTTGAAAGTCCGCACATCCAGGCCACGGGCGACCAAGGCCGCGACCAATCCAATGGTGAGCGTCGTCTTGCCAGAACTCTTGCGAGTCGCTGAGATTAAGATGCGCGGAATCATCTGCCCACCCGATGACAAACATCACAGACCATGCTATTCTCAAACCAATATCGTTTCATATTAAGGATACAAAGCTCTTGCCATCACCAACCATCGGCGTGTTACTCACCCAATTGGGTACACCAGACGCCCCAGAACCAATCGCAGTACGACGTTTTCTGCGGGAATTCCTCTCCGATAAACGGGTGGTGGATCTTCCGCGCTGGTTCTGGCTCCCATTGCTGCACGGGGTCATTCTGCCGACCCGTTCCCGTCGTTCCGCCGCGTTATATCAAACAATCTGGCGATCCGATGGTCGCTCTCCCCTGCTCCACTACTCATTGGCCACCACCGACGGAGTACGCCAACGTTTAGGAAAAGATGTTGAGGTTCATCTTGCCATGCGTTACGGTCAACCCAACATTGCCAATGCCCTTCATACCATGACTGCAGCGGGAATCCAACGGATTCTGATTTTTCCACTTTTTCCGCAATACTCTTCAGCGGCCACAGCTTCAATTTTTGATGCGGTCTATCAGACCTTTGCAAGCAGTCGTTTTCTGCCCACATTACGCTTTGCCGCCCCTTTTTTCAATGCTCCGAGCTATATTTCCGCTCTGGCTGCCACCATCCGCACGGTCGCAGATCCAGATAAACCCATGGATTGGCTCTTTTCCTTTCACGGCCTTCCCACCCGTTTTGTGACCGAAGGGGATCCCTATCAAGACCAATGTATCGAAACAACTCGACTTCTGGTCAAAGAGTTGGCTCTACCCGATACGCGCTGGCAAATGAGTTTTCAATCCCGTTTTGGTCGGGAACCTTGGCTTAAACCCAATACCGATGGTATGCTCAAGCAGTTACCCGGCCAAGGCAAACAAAACCTCGTCGTTGTCTGCCCTGGTTTCAGTGCCGACTGCTTGGAAACCCTGGAAGAAATTGCACATCAGGGAAAGGAAAATTTTCTCCAGGCTGGTGGCAAACAATTCATCTATGCACCCTGTCTCAACGATACAAACGTTTGGCTCGATGCCTTGACCGGTCTCATTGAGCAAGAAATATCGGGATGGCGATAAGTATTAAAAAAAACCATTTCAAAACGTCTTGTTACAGGGTATTCTTTTTAAGCACACAAAAAGCCTCCACTCCAGATTTTGACTGACCAGGGATACAGAAAACATGAACAAAATACCGAACTTGCATTCACTGGACGAAGCCCAACTGCTCGTGGAAGAACTTTACGAAAAGGTTCAAGAGGCCACGGACGAGTTGAGACGGGCGGATGAATTCAGTCGAAATAACGCTCAAGTAATTGAAAAATTAGCCATTTCTGCTCAAGAGATCGGACAGGCAGTCAAAATGATCAAAAACATCGCCGGTCAAACCAACATGCTTGCCCTCAACGCTGCCATCGAAGCAGCAGGAGCGGGCGAAGCGGGCAAAGGATTTGCTGTGGTGGCCAACGAAGTCAAGGATCTAGCCCGTCAAACCGCTGAGGCCACCAACCTGATTTCCAAAAAAATGGCCGAAATCCTCAAAAATACCGCCAGTGCCTCAGACACAGCCCGTGAGATCACCGAAAGCATCGACAAAATTCGTCGCGCCAACGACGACATCATCCAAGTAACCCACGACTCTAGCGGCATGGGGTGATTTCCATGGCATTGGCACAGACCGATATCGACCAATTTTATGAAAAACGATTTGAACAGATCGAAAGACAGCTTGAAATTTTGACACTGCGCATCGATCAATTCATGTTCAGGTCATTATTTCTCATCTTCATCACTGCAACTGGGATAATGATTACAATAGTTAAACATTTGTAAAAATTTAGGTGACGAGAGACGCTCCATGAAAAAAACAATGAAAGCATGGTGCCAGAGCAATAAAATCCGCAGAGCAACCTAAAGGGAGTCAACATACCATGTCTAGCGTTGACTCCCTTTCCATCAAAGGTTTCAAATCGATCCGAGTGTTGCAAGACTTTCCAATGAAGGCCTTGAACATCCTGATCGGAGCCAACGGTGCAGGGAAAAGCAACTTTATCAGCCTGTTTCGACTGCTTAATGAGATATACGAACAACAGCTTCAAATTTTCGTGCAAAAGCAAGGAGGCCCTGATTCTCTCCTTCATTATGGACGAAAAATTTCTGAATGTTTACATGCCGAGTTTCATTTTAGAAATAACAGTTACGAATTCGATTTGGTGCCAACATATGATAATAGGTTAATATTTCAAAAAGAAGCAAGTGGATTTAAAGGGGATTTTGGTAATTTTTCAAAACAACTTGGATCCGGTCATTCCGAGTCAAAATTAAAGGATGCTAAAGATCATTTCTCAGATTATGTTAGGTTATCCGTCAGCAAATGGTGGATCTATCATTTTCACGACACCAGCGAAACCGCCAAGGTTAAACAATGCCACCCGGTCAACGACACCCTGCGCCTGAAAGTGGATGCAGCCAATCTTGCCGCTTATCTAAGGATGTTAAACCAAAAACACCAAAACGATTACCAACGAATCGTTTCAACCATTCGACTGGTAGCTCCCTTTTTTGGCGATTTTGTCCACCGTCCAGGAAACCCGGAAACCATTGAGTTGGAGTGGACCCAAAAGGGAAAACCAGATACACCATTAAAGGCTCATATCCTCTCAGACGGCACACTCCGTTTCATCTGCCTTGCAACCCTTCTTCTCCAACCCATAACGTTATTGCCATTTACCATCCTGATTGACGAGCCTGAATTGGGATTGCATCCCTACGCCATTTCGGTGTTGGCAGAGATCTTCAAACAGGTATCAGAACAGCGTCAATTGATCGTCTCCACTCAATCGGTGGAACTGGTCAATGAACTCGATCCTGAAGACATCATTGTTGTGGACTTAGAGGATGGAGCCTCCACTTTCCGACGATTTGATCGTGAAGAGCTTGCCGACTGGCTGGAACAGTACGCATTGGGGGAACTCTGGAAACGCAATATTCTTGGCGGGAGACCATAACATGGTCAGAGTCGTGGTTCTGGCCGAAGGACAAACCGAAGAGCAGTTCATCAAACGGGTTGTCGCGCCCACGCTCTATCCCTTAGGCGTTTATCTCGAACCACGCTTGATGAATACATCACAGACCGCCAAAGGTGGAGCCATTCATTTCGACCGGCTTAAATTCAACGCCAAAAACACCCTAAAAATGTCCTCTTCTCCAGTATTAAGCACATTTTTAGATCTTGCCGCACTGGATACCGACTTCCCGGCCTATGCCGATGCTTTACGCAAAGCAACCCTTTATGAGCGTGTTTCTTGTCTTGAAGAGGCCTTGCATGAGGTCATCACTCATGAAACAGGCTGCCAACCAGAACGCTTTATTCCTCATATCCAGCCGTTCGAGTTTGAAGGGCTACTTTTTTCAGATGTGCATGCACTCTGCGAAACCGAGTATGAGTGGCATGCTTCACAAAAAAAATTGGATGAAATCAGACACTCTTTTGACAGCCCGGAACACATCAATGGCAATTATGCCACGAAACCATCCAAACGCCTAGAAGAAACCCTAATTCCAAAATACCGAAAAACCCGTCATGGTCCACTAGCGGCGGAACGAATCACCATAAGCGTCATGGAAGCCGAATGCGCCCATTTTAGAGCATGGATAAACAACCTCAAAAACCTATCCTTATGACTCTACCCCATTCGAATCACTCCACCCCTCCCCATAAGTCGCCCGGATATATTCGGTTGAAGGACGCAACCCCATGCCAAAAAGAATCTGATCCCGTTCGGCCAAGGGACGCAGATCTTTATCCTCTGAAACCCGACGCCAGACCTTGGGCGGTTGCGCCGTGGGGAAGTTCCATTTCATCAACCAACTGACCACGTTCCGATTGAAGCTGTCACAGACCAAATCCGCATCCCCCTTGACGACCTCATTGCGCACCAACCGGTGAACATCGCCCTTGTACTGCCCCCCAGCGGCATCCGTTGTCAGGGTCTGAGAGAGGGTCACCTTGGCAATGGCGGCATTCATGCGGTCTAAAAAGGTCTCATAACTCACCTGTCCACCACGGGCCGACTCGATCAACTCCACCTTCATGCCTTCGGGAACAATAATCCCTGAATCGGTCTGAATGGCCCGCAAGGCCGACAATAACCGCCGCTTTTCCTCCTCCGTGGCATTGACTGGGTAACTCCCCATGGCCGTTGGCATCCCGAATTTGTCCATAAAGATCAACCAGAGCTTCATGCCATTGCGCTTGAAGAAAACCGGCCAATAGAGCCAATGGGCCAAACCCAATCCATAGGGTTCATCATCGTTGTCACTCCCGACGTGGAAATGCCAGAATTTTTGTGGTGGCAAAGGCTCACCCTGTGGATTCTCTGGCGTCAACAGCATCGGTTTGCCCAGATTATCAAACACAAAACGTCGCTGCTTGCGTACCTTGATTGCCTCCAAAGTCACGCGCACCCCCTCCCGCCCCCACAGACATTCGGCCACCGAATAACCATAAAACACCCCATAGAGCATCTTGTCTGTCACAGAATCCCAACCAACGTGATCCAGCATCTCCTTGATAAAACCCGCTGCCAATCGACTCTCCTGGTCATCGCCCCCGGCACGCACGCCCCACTCGGCTGAGGTGACGGCCATGCGCCGTTGCTGAAAGGTGGAGGCAACCTGATCATCCCGCAACACCTCCTCATACAGGGCATAATCCCCGCCCTTGCCTTGCAAAACCGAATCCTGAGGCATGAGCGCGTTCATCAAGCCGCCATAATTGCGGGTGATGTCACGCCCATCCCCGGCAGTCGCGACCTCCCGAAACAAAAGGGGAGTGATACTCTTGTTTGCCTTGACCTTGGCCATGTGCGGGGGCTCCTTAAAAAATAAATGAATGCGGAGATCTTGCCATCAACTAAAACGCAAAAATATCCGATTCAGCCCAGCCACAAAAGATGAAGTACCCCATCAAGTCAACTGACCCAAGTGACCAACGTCGAGTAAAAAAACGAGTATTGACTTTTTGCCCCCGCAAGGGGCATCATGTTCAAAGCCGACTCATTGCAAACACCCTTCCATTGACGAACTCACAAGGCCAAGCCATCTCTAGCAAGTCAAGAGAAATAAACGAATGAAGGAGCTATCCCACCCCCATGATCGACTGTTCAAAGCTCTGGTTTCCCATCCAGAAACCGCCGGGGTCCTGTTGCGTGAATATCTGCCCAAGGAAATCATCGTTTTGCTTACCCCAGACGACCCCGAACCGGTGCCTGGATCGTTTGTCAGCCAGGAGTTGCAGCCCTACTATTCTGATATGCTATTCCGATCAAAGACTCTAAGTGGTAGAAATCTTTTCTTTTATACATTAGTTGAACATAAAAGCTATCCAGATCGCAAAGTCGGTTGGCAACTTTTCCTGGGATGCAACCGTTTCATGGAGCAATATGAACAGGAAAACCCAAAATGGACCCTGATGCCTGCCATCATCTCTGCCTTGATGGAGGCACCAGAACTTCTGATTCAGATCATGACCTATATTTTTACAACCTTTCAACACCTGGACCAGAATGTCGTGCAAGGCATCCTCGTCCAGGTTTGTCCACAGGAGGCTACTAAAATGATGTCAATTTTTGCACGTGAAATTATTGAACAGCACAAACATACATGGTTGCAGGAAGGTGAACAGAGAGGCAAGGCCGAATTGCTGCTTGATCAACTTCAAGAACGCTTTGGCCTGATTCCAGAAACCATCCACAAACAGGTGATATCAGCCACGCTTGAGGACATCAACGCATGGGCCCGCAAAATCTTCAAAGCCGACTCATTGCAGAAAGTCTTTCAATGAGCGATCAATCAGATAGGAGCGTCGAAACCCGCAAACGGCTTACCCGTCTGCAACACCCGCAAGAATATTTCCCCATAGCGTTCCAGCTTGCGGGATCCTACCCCATAAATGCGTTCCATCTCCTTGAGGTTGGCCGGTCGAGACTCCACCATTTCCCGCAGTGTGGCGTCGCCAAAAATAACATATGGGGGCACCTGCTGTTCCTGAGCCAAATACCGCCGTGTGGATTTCAACACTTCCCATAGGGCCAAATCGGTCGCAGAGGTGAAGGGGGCAATCGCTTGGGATTTACGCTCCTTGCGCTCAGCCGGAACCACCAGAGGATCCACGCGAAACCGTACCGACATCTCGCCTCGCAATACAGGACGACATTTTTCCGCCAATCTCAATCCGCCAAAACCGGTCACATCCACATTCGCTAGGCCCATTGCCACCAGTTGCCGAAAAACAGAACGCCATTGCACCACACTCATCTCACGACCCATACCAAAGACATTGAGTTTGTGATGATTATTATTTTTAACCCGATCCGTCTCCTGACCACGCAAGACATCCACCAAATAAAGCACACCAAAATTTTCTCCGGTCCGAAAAATACAAGAAAGGGCCTTGCGAGCGGCATCCGTGCCATCCCAAGTCGGAACCGGTTCCAAACAAGTGTCGCAGTTGTCACAAGGGGGATCATACGTCTCCCCCAAATGACGTAACAAAACAGCACGCCGACAAGAGACACTCTCACACAAACCCAACAAAAGTTCGAGCTTATGATGTTCGACACGCCGAAACGCATCTTCAGCCGGTGAATTTTCAATAAAACGACGTAAAATGACAACATCTTCCATGCCATAGGTCAAAAAGGCATTGGCAGGCAGACCGTCCCGTCCCGCGCGACCGGTCTCTTGATAATAGGCCTCAATGCTTTTGGGCAGATCCAAATGGGCCACAAAACGAACATCGGGCTTGTCGATTCCCATGCCAAAGGCAATGGTGGCGACAATCACAATCCCTTCCTCTTTTAAAAAGCGATCCTGATGCAATTGACGCAGATTGCCATCTAGTCCAGCATGATAAGGCAACGCCTTGATTCCCCGTTTTACCAGCCACGCGGCACTCTCTTCGACACTTTTACGACTCAAACGATAGACGATGCCTGCATCCCCCACATGTTCCGCACGCAAGAAAGCCAACAGCTGCTCATGGGGCTGATCCTTGATGGTGATCCGATAGCGAATGTTGGGCCGGTCGAATCCACCCACAAAAACCCGCGCATTCCCCAATCGCAGTTGTTTGATAATCTCCATGCGGGTAGGCGGATCCGCCGTCGCGGTCAAAGCCAAACGGGGAACGCCGGGAAAGTGGTCCTTGAGAACCCCCAACCCCAAATATTCCATACGAAAATCATGACCCCACTGCGAAACGCAGTGGGCCTCGTCCACCGCTAACAAAGAGACGGGCTTGCGCATCAACCATTCCAAGGTATGCGCGGTCAACAGACGTTCTGGCGAGACATATAATAGATTCAGCACCCCTTCATCGACCTGACGAATCACCTCACCGGCTTCACCTGGTGCCAAATTGGAATGCAAAGCCGCCGCCGCGACCCCCAACTGGCGCAAAGCGATCACCTGATCCCGCATCAAGGCAATCAAAGGAGAGATCACCACGCCCAAACCTGGACGCAGCAAGGCCGGAATCTGAAAACAAAGCGACTTTCCTCCGCCGGTCGGCATGAGTACCATGGCATCTCCGCCTTGCAGCACATGATCAATAACAGCCGCTTGGTCGCCACGAAAAGAACCAAACCCAAAGACCCGCCGCAACACGGTCAATGCGGCATCGGATTCTCCTAACTGGCTCACATCATCAAATTCCATCATCTTGCCAAATACCCTTCCGATCCCCTATCATAAAAGGGTATACTTTTAACATTGAATCATTCTGTGATGAACAAGGCACTTCAAACCATCCAAGGCGAAAAATGAACACTTCTTTACGCAACAAACTCTCCTTATCCCTATGGATTGGCAAACTAAGCCTGCAAAGCCGGATTGGCTTAATTCTGCTATTGGCAATTTTGGGTATCTGCGCCACAGGAATGATCACCCTTCTAGACAAACAAGCAGGCATGTTTGAAGATCGGAAACTCAAAACCCGTCATCTGGTGGAATCTGCGCATCATATTCTCGCACATTTTCACGAGAAACAAGTCGCCAACGAACTCACTGCTGCCCAAGCCCAGGAAGCGGCCAAAGCGGTGGTGAAAAATATACGCTTTGGGGAAAACGACTATTTCTGGATCAACGACATGACGCCAAAAATCGTCATGCATCCACTCAAACCAGAGATGGACGGCACCGATGTCTCTGAATTCAAAGACCCAAACGGAAAAAAACTCTTCGTAGCCTTTGTGGAAGTTGCCAAAAAACAGGGTTCCGGTTTTGTGGACTATATTTGGGATCGAAAAAAAGATCCAACAGACCTGCATGTTCCTAAAATCTCCTACGTCATGCACTTCAAGCCATGGGGCTGGGTCATCGGTTCAGGGCTTTACATCGATGACATTGACAAAGCTTTCCGACATGACCTCATCATACTGCTCGAAGAGTTGCTCATTGAAGCCCTCCTTCTACTGGCACTCGCTTTTATTATCGCCCGGACCATTCTTCACCAAGTTGGCGGCAGCATTCATCAGGTTGAATCGGTTGTACGCCGTCTGGCCGATGGAGACATGATGATCCGCATTCAAAGCAAAAACAACAACACCACCGGCATAGCCCAGGCAGTCAACCGTTTGGCGGATCGTCTGGAAAGGAGCATGCGCATCATTAATTTACATGCGGGAGGCATTACCGCCTGCGTCACCGAACTGGTTAAAATTCGCGATCAGGTTGGCGACGATGCAGAACGTTCTCAAGCAATCGTGTCAAACGTATCGGAAAAGAACAACACCCTAACTCAAGAAGTCCATTCCATCACCCTGGCCATTGATCACTCCACGGAAAGTATCAATGCCATTGCCCAATCTGCCGAAGAGGTGTCCAATAACATTGTCACCATTGCCGCTGGGGCGGAAGAGGCCAGTGCCAATATTGCCACCATGGCCGCCGCCGCAGAACAAATCACCTCCAATATCGACGGTGTCAACCATAGTTTGGGCCGTGTGGATCAATCCGTCAAGAGCGTTGCCGCCTCCATTGATGAGATTACCTCCGCTTTAGAAGAGATCAACCATCGCTGTCAAAGTGCCAGTGCCGAGTCAGAAACCGCACATACCAACGCCCTGGGAGTTCGCGAGGTGATGGCGCGTTTATCGGTATCCGCCCAAGAGATCGGTGATGTGGTGGATATTATCAATAACATTGCCGAACAAACCAACATGCTGGCCTTAAACGCCTCTATTGAAGCGGCTGGAGCTGGAGACGCAGGCAAGGGATTCGCGGTCGTGGCCAATGAGGTCAAGGAACTGGCCCGGCAAACCTCGGATGCCACTCGCATGATTTCAGAAAAAATCAATCGCATTCAGGGCAACACCAACGAAGCCAGCGATGCCAATACCAGTGTGGCCAAAAGCATTGATCGAATCAACGATGCCAATCGGGAGATCACCCAGTCGGTGGAAATGCAATCTGCGGCGATGAATACCATCTCCAACTCCATGGATGATGTGGCCAAAGCCGCCGAAGAGGTCACGCGCAATGCCCTAGAGTTGGGGTCAGCCGCTCAAGAAGTGGCACGAGCAGCCCAAGAAGCCGCCGCTGGCACTGGCGAGGTTGCCCGTTCCGCCTCAATGGTGGCCATGGCCTCAGAAACCATGGTGAGCAAAACTCACACAGCCCAAGCTCTCTCCAACGACATTTTACTCTCCACGCAGACCACCATGGGAGCCTCCAACGCCGTACAGGAAAAAATGCAAGAAGCCTCCTCCATTGTGGGCATGACCCGTGGCTCCGCCATCCAATTCAGTCGCATGGGAGAGGTACTACAAGATTTATGCGGGGCCTTGTACGCAGCCCAGGCCGAAGCCGAACTCGGCACGCCGCTTTTCGACATGCGCGCGGCCAAGGGATTCTTCCTTCAGTGGCACAGCCACATGGAACAGGCCATCCCAGGCCGTATCAAGCTGACACCGGATCAATGCAAACCCGAATCCTCGCCACTTTACCAGTGGATCAAGGAAACATCCAATACATCATACGGGAAAACCAAACACTTCCAGGAGATGGCGGCCATTCATGCTCAATTGTGCGTGATTACAGTAGAAACCGTGAAACTTATCGGGCTCCATACCCCAGAAGGGCAAATGCAAGCCAACCAAAAAATCATTGAGTACCTTGGCACAACCAGAAAACTCTTCACCCTGTTGGATGCCATCTATTTGGAAAACGGCAAAGAGCAGACCGAAGATGTTGAATTCTTCCCTTGGCGTGACTCCCTGATGACGGGTATGCAAGACATTGATGACGACCATAAAAAACTCGTGGTCATGGTCAACCGGATCCACAAATTGCTCAAAGAGTGCGCTGGCAAAGAGGAAGTGGCCAAAGTCATCAACGAACTGGCGAGCTACACCCAGTTCCATTTTGCCCGTGAAGAAAAACTCTTTGACCAACATGGCTATCCTGATGCCCGGTCACACAAAGAAAAGCACGTTCAATTGCTAACCGACGTCACCAAGGTGATGAAAGAGTTCGAGGCCGGAGACTTTGCCGCCCCCATGGACCTCTTGACCCTAGCCAAAGCTTGGCTCATCCATCACATCATGAAAACAGACATGAATTATACATCATTTTTCAAGAACAAAGGGGTACACTGAAACAATTATGGTTTGATAACACTCTGAGATTTCAGATAGGATACAATCCTATCGGTCTCTTCTGGTGTCGGAGAAACCCTGCTCATGCTTTTCATATGGGTTTTCATGCGCAAGACCACCTCACGCCAATCTTTTGCTTCATGCTGGATGGGAGATGGCAGACGATGGCATTGTATACAGATTTTCAAGAACTCCTTGGCCCCCTCCACTTGGGGGACATCACCTGCAGTGACGGCCTGTATGGCATTGGCAGTAAGGTAAGAGAACATGGTGTGGCTCTCTTCATAATTGGGTACCAAAAATTTTTCAAACTGCCCCCGCATCACCTGCATACGCCAAATCATACGCCAGAAGATCTGATTCCACTCCTCGCGGGTATGCAGGCCAGGACCGGGTACGTTGTGACACTGCCCGCAATACTTGAGTACCCCCTGGGCCCCTGGGGATTGGGCATCCTTGAGATCATCCGAACCAAGGTCTGGCAACAACCCTCCCATGTTGCCAAAATGAAGATATTCCTGTGCTGGCCTAGCTTTGCTTTTGGCCTTCTCCTCAGCCGCATCCCCAATAGTGGCCCCCAAGGCAATCATAAAGGTGCCAATCAATCCTGCAAACAAGCCATTCGATGTTTTCATGTGTCATTTTCCATAAGGTTAAAGAAATTACAGCGAAGAGACAATACCGAGACGATTTCCCATACCAATTGGAGTTTTACGCCGTATAATTGGGCGGTACTCGCAAAAATCTGACAAATTGACCAACACACTCCAAAGCGACCAAGAGAACTAAAAAAAGTGTACAAACGAGTCTTAATGATTGCCTTCCATTACCCACCAGCACTGGCGAGCGGGACACATCGTGCTTTAAGTTTCTCCAGCGATCTGCCAGAATTTGGTTGGGAACCCATCCTACTGACGGCCCATCCACGGGTGTATGACAAAACCGATGCCAAACTTCTGGAAGATATCCCCCCAGACATCCTCGTAAAACGGGCCTTTGCCCTAAACGCCGCTCGACATCTGGCCATCAAAGGACGGTATTCCCGTTTGACTGCATGGCCGGACCGTTGGGCGAGTTGGTATCTGGGGGCAGTTCCTATGGGATTATATCTGATTCTCCGTTACCGTCCACAGATACTCTGGACCACCTATCCCATCCCCACAGCCCTACAGATTGGTGCGGTGCTGCATCGTCTTACCGGTCTACCGTGGATTGCCGACTTGCGCGACCCCTTGGTCAGCGGACAGCATCCCCATGACCCAGCTTTAAAAGAAACCTTTCAAAAAATCGAACGCAAGACCATTCTGCGATCCACCCGCATTGTGGTCAGCACCCCAGGTCTTCAAAGATTTCTGGCCGCGCGTTATCCAGAAATGCCCCAAGAAAAATGGTCCCTTTTGCCCAACGGCTTCGACGAAAAGAGCTTTCGTCGTTTTGAAAGCTTGTACAAAGAGACAAAAGCTTCGCAAGAAACCCTGACCCTAGTTCACAGTGGTACTCTTTATACCGGGATGGATGAACGTAATCCCGCACCATTTCTCAATACACTGGTCCAATTACGCGCTCAGGGGGCTATCAGCGCACCTGGGGAACCCCTTCCAGATGGAATCCCACTGCGCATTATTTTACGCGCCACCGGGCATGATCCCATGATCAACGCCATGATCACAAAACGCGACCTGTCCGACATCGTCACCACAGCCCCCCCCCTACCTTACCAACAAGCCATCCAGGAGATGTATCAAGTGGATGGTCTGCTTCTATTTCAGGGTGAGGGGTTCAACCATCTCATTCCTGCCAAACTGTTTGAATATTTACGCACCTTCCGCCCCATATTCGCCTTAACAGGAGAGCAGGGCGATTCCGCACATATCTTGAAAGAGGCCGGTCTCTACACCATCGCTCCCTTAGGAGATGAAACGGCCATCATGACGGCATTCATGGCCTTCTTGCAACAGATCCGTTCAGGTCAACCGCAACTCCCCAACAAAGAGGTCGTCTCCGGCTACTCGCGCCGTCTGCAAGCCAAGCGATTGGCCACACTGTTTGATGAAGTCACCTTGCAAAAATCGTGACCATGAATCTCCATGAATATTTTTCGACCGTGACTTTCAACCATCCAATCGATTATTATAAAAAGATTGAAATTCTTTCATTTCTGTTTAGCTGGAGACCGTTCATGTCGCACCCTGTCTCAAAAGATCACAAATCCGTATTTAAGATCCTCTTACTGCTATGCAGCCTCGGAATGGGACAAAACGCCCACGGTGATTCCACCTCTTATACGCAACCCGTCCCCATCAAACCCGACCCCCCTGCTGCGTTTAACATCACCTACAGTTGGAACACCAACCACAATCCAGGAATGTTCCACTATATCCCCACGCCAGAGGGTTTACAATTCTGGACCGGGATGCCGCAAATCACCATCACACAAGAGACCACAACCGTCTCCACCGGACAAACCAATGGATACGCCGTGGTTGTGCCAGCCAACCCACCCGTCATCACTTACGACCTGTCAGAAACCGGCACTTTGACCAGAAAAGCAGACGATTAAAAGAGTCAATTCGCTCATGATGCATGAAACCGCTTTGACATAAACAACAAAAAAAACAATCCAGGAAGTGCCGCCAGGGTCGTGACCAAAAAGAATGTAGACCACGACATCTGATCCGCCAACCACCCCCCAGACGAAACCATCAAGTTGCGCCCAAAGGCCATAAACGAGGAAAGCAGCGCGTATTGCGTGGCTGTATAAGCCACATTGCACAATTTGGAAAGATACGCGACAAAGGCCGACGTTCCCATGCCACTGGCAATGTTTTCCAAAGCAATGGTCACGATCAACATCTCCATGGAGTGTCCAACTTGAGCAAGCAGAACGAACATGAGATTGGAAACCATTTGCAATATCCCGCAATACAACAGACTCTTCATGATTCCAAGACGTTCTGTCAAAACTCCGCCAATAATGCCACCGAGCAAAACCGCCACCAACCCAAACAGCTTCGTGACATTGGCGATTTCGATCTTGCTGAATCCCATTTCGATATAAAACGGGCCGCTCATGGATCCAGCCAAGGCATCGCCAAATTTATACAATAAGATAAACAGCAAAGTCATCTGCCAACCTTGCCGTCCCATGAACTCGACAAAAGGGGCGACCACAGCTCCCGAAACCCAATCCACCACCCGTCCTCTCCACCCGACCTGCCCAGATTGCTCCAACAACCGAGTACGCAAGGCAACTTCCTGCTCCAAGAGATCGGGATCAACGGCTCTTTTGGGTTCTGGATTCATCAGCATGACCAGCATACCGACTCCCATTAAAGAGGCCATAATGGCATAGGCAATAAACCAACCCCAAAAGGTGGCCAGATACAACGTACCCGCCCCAGAGACCAGCATTCCCAAACGATAGCCCAACACGCTCATGGCCGCCCCGGTCCCGTATTGTCGCTCCTCTAAGCTTTCCACCCGGTAGGCATCGATCACAATATCTTGTGTAGCAGACCAAAACGCCACAAAAAAGGCAAACATGGCCGTATAGAATGGATCGCTTACCGGGTTGCTCCCTCCCAAACCGATGATGCACACCATCAAAAAGAATTGTGTAAACACCCCCCACCCTCGCCTCTGACCCAGATAACGGGTCAAAAAGGGAACGGGCATCCGGTCCACCAACGGGGACCAGAGAAACTTGAAGGTATAGGGCATACCCGCAAGCGCGAACAAGGCAATGGAGGTCTTGCTCACGCCCACTTCGGCCAGCCATAATGAAAGCGTACCCAGGGTCAAAGCCAGAGGGAGTCCGCTGGAAAAGCCCAACAGCAAAATCACCAAGACCCGTGGTTCCAGGTAAACAGCAAGGGAGTGCTGCAAACGCCATTGCAAAAGTCCCATGACAACTCCTTGAAGTTGAGCAAACGACCGTCAAGAATAAAAAAACAAGATTATGCTGCCAGGGGGAAATGCCAAACAAGGAAAAACAGACAAAGGAGTGCCATGAGTACTGAAATGGTTGCCCAAATCCTGTCAAGACTGGAACGCAGAACCGCAGATCGCCTTCTAGCCCATTTAAATAAACATCAAAGCGAGCTAGCCAGAGCGGTGCGGGATAAAATGGTGCTGTTTGAGGATCTGTACCGTTTGGATGACCGAGGCCTTCAGGCCCTATTGCGAGAACTCCCCACAGAGATTCTGATCATTGCCTTGCAAGGGGCGAGCATGGCAATGGTGACGCGATGCTGTCAGAATCTTTCCCAGCAAGCGGGAGAAGATCTCCGTTCAAACCTGATCATGACCGTTCATCCAAACCACAAGGTGGAGTCGGCCCGTAAGGTGATGCTTGATGTTGCCCGAACATTGGATCATCAAGGCATTCTCATACTTCCCTCACGGGCCAACAACCACAAGATACTCTATTGATGAGAGGATGCTGCCTTGGAGAGCGGCATTTGATGGCCAGTTGACAACTCCCCAGCCTCATCCTGCGCCCCTTCTAGGATACCACCAACGCGGGGACTGCAACCGCTGTAACGGGAAGGATCCAGACCCACAGCCTTCACCCGTTCCTTGATAACCAAAGCCACCCCGTGACCAGTCAAGGGTTGCCCAGAGAGACGACCATGACGATTGATTCCCTGGAACACCGCGCCTTTTTCAATCCCGGAAGCACTCAACCAACTCTTCATGGCAGCGACCGGACAAATGAGATCAGGACCGTTGGGAATCATGATCAACCTGCCGGTATTCAAAGACAATTCCATGCCACCGGTCCGCTCGCGCAGATTTTCCACCAGAAGGCCAGTCAACTCAGAACGGCGCAGACCACCAGAAAAACCAACCAAGATCAAAGCCTTGTCGCGAAGATCCTTGAGTCTATCCCCCATGACATTAACCACAGCCGTCGTCTGTAGTGAAGTCAACGGGGCCACACGACGTTGTTCCCGACCATGTTTCTGCTTGATTCCCTTGAGGACCGTGTTGACCAGTTCCGTTTTGGTAGGATCAACCAACCCCTGGGCCGAATGGGCCTTGCCCAACGAGACCCGCCAACGGGCCAGCGTAGCAAACTTATGGCTATTGGCATGCTCCACAAGATAGCTTGCCACCATCTTTTCAGGAGCCGGAATGGCCCCTCCCCAGTCCATAAAACGACGCAGATCACCCCAGTAGGCCGCTCGCGTGGCATCTGTCAAGGCTGGTGCCTGAGCAAATGCCTTAACTTGCGGATCGAGTTGATTTTTTTCTTGTATTGTTTGGGGAAAATCGCCCATCAGCCAGACTCCTATGCATTCCGATAACGCAAGACGTAATAAACGTGTCAAAAGTTTGACATGAGGATGACCAAACAATCATCTTTTCATTTTCTGGAGATTCATTCTCGTAGCTACCAACCCGATTCTGACTGTCCAGTCAACCTCATATCCGACCATGACTCTACACAAAGCAATTATCGGGCCAACGACTCTTTTGCAGATGAAAACGTTCCCAATCCTCTGGTGAATCCACATCCCAATGTCCAGGAATCTCCTTCCAAGACCATTGCAGAAAGCGCAACACGGTGCGCGTAGCCTCGGCCACTTGATCACTTCCCCAAGGGATGTCACAAAAGAGTTCAGGGGCATAGGTGTTAAGACCCAGCAAAACATAACCGCCATCGTCTGCTGGGATGAGTACTGCCGGATGATCCAGCAGAACGGCTTCGGCGTGATCTAGGGTTTTCCGGTCCACAGAAACGGCATCACCACCCAATAACAAGACTGCTCGCGCTTCGGCCAAACCAGCCCTGGCGATCCAGTCCAGACGCGCCCCCAGGTCTCCGGTGGGTTGCAGACGTTGTTGAGTTGCTTCAGCCAAGGATTGAAACAGAGAGGATGAGAGATCTGGAGTTCCCCAGAGTCGAAACAATCGACGAGAGCCTAGCTCAGAACTCCACGAACGGGCCACGCCCGCGACATGCGTCAAAAGTTCGACATGGGCATGTGCGGCCCCTTCGGCACCCAAAGCGGGAATCAAACGGGTTTTGGAGAAGCCGGGCAGCGGAGCCCGGCCTAACACATTGATGGAGCAGTTGGCTTTTGGTTCAACAACACCCACGGGGTCCACACCCGCACGACGCATTGGCTTTGACGGGGTCAGGGGTCAGATGGACAAAGAAATCTGCGAACGGTTCCCGGCTCAAGCGATCAAACACCTCTTGAGAGACCACAACCCGTTCTCCCACTGGATAGCGTCCACCGGCTTCATCTTCCACCACCGCAAACGGCCCACGATACAAGACAACACACTCCCCTTGCGACGGACGAACCGCCACACGTTTCACAGCCGTCAACGTCACAGAGCGAAACGAAACCCCCTCCACGACCCGCCAAGGAGTTGACTCCCATTTATCAAAGGCAACCCCTTCCAATCCAACGTCACGAAAGGCTTTGATAAACTCCGCCTCCTGAAAGGCCCCAGAGATACAACCGCTCCACAATTCAGGATCGGCCTTCAAGTGATCGGGGATTGGCGCATCGGCCACAATATCCGAAATGGCCACACGCCCACCGGGTTTCAACACCCGATAGATTTCGGAGACCAGTTGTCCCTTGTCATCATCGTCCACCAAGTTGAGGACGCAGTTAGAAATCACCAAATCCACACTTTCATCTGGGATCATCGGGTGGGCCGCGCATTGTTGACGCTCCCATTCATCGAACGCCGCGACGCAAGAGGTGTCCATGACCGCATAAGCGGCCAGTTTAGCCTCAACATCTTCTTGATTTCTGGCCAGATCCTGGATACGCCCTTTAAAGAACTGCACCCGATCCTCTCCTAAGATGCGGGCCATTTCCGGCTGATGCTTGCGGGCTAAGGCGAGCATATCGTCATTCATATCCACGCCGATCACCCGACCACCGGGACCGACGAGTTGAGCGGCCATATAACAGATTTTCCCACCCCCTGACCCCAGATCCAACACCACATCCCCAGGCCGAACATAACGGGAGGGATCCCCACACCCATAATCACGCTCGATGATCTCCTGCGGCAGACATTTCAGCAACGACTGATCATAAGTAACCGGGCAACAGAGGGATTCGACCACCCGCGCCGCGCCTTCGGAGTAAGTTTTGCGCACATTCTCTTCAACACCCATCATAAGGACTCCCGACTTTTCATAAAGGCTCGAACCGTTTTCATAAATTCCGGCAACTTACGCACGGCATTGATCTGAGCGAGATTTTCCCGATGTGGCCCACCCCACCAACCAGACCACGTTGCCCCACCGGGCACATCCACGGCCACTCCGGTCGAGGCCGCAACCCGCGCCCCGCGCCCCACCGTTACATGCGGCACTAGGCCAGCCTGCCCGGCCAACACCGCACCATCTTCGATCCGGCAAGATCCAGCGATACCGACCTGACTCACGATCACACAAAACCGACCGATATGAACATTATGAGCGATTTGGACCAGATTATCGATTCTCGTTCCCGAACCGATAAAGGTCTCACCAAAGCGGGCGCGATCAATGGTGGTTCCAGAGCCGACCTCGACATCGTCTTCGATGCGGACAATACCCAGATGAGGGATTCGCCGATGTGCGCCGTCTATGAATTCAAACCCGAACCCATCCCCGCCGATCACGGCATTGGAGTGGATCACGCAGTGTGATCCGATCACGCAACGGGCATGGATGACTGCACCTGAGAAAATCTTGGTATTGGGACCAATCACGACCTCTGGACCGATCACCGCCAAAGGACCGACCGTGACCCCCTCGCTCAGACGTGCGGTGGGATCAATGACTGCGGAAGGGTGAATCCCGATCACCTCCAGCACCCGTCCGCCAAGCAGCAGAGCTGCCCGACCGGCATCCAAGGCTGGGGCTTGGCTGATCAGCACCGGCACATCCCGTTCTGCGCGAGCTTCGTCCACCAAATCGGGCGGCACCAACAAGGCTGAGGCCTTGGGGGCCATTGCCAACCATTTACGGGAAATCACAAAGGAGAGATCCCCAGCCTCGGCATTTTCCAAAGGAGAGACCCCGGTGATTTCTGGATCCCCCCCCCGCACCTCCAACGAAAGGTGCTTGGCCAAATCGTTAAGTTTCATGAGTTTATGGTTCTCTTGGCATACAAAGTTATCCAACAAAACAAGGCCACTGACAGCGTTTGAATCTCAAGTATACGCCATTACTGTAAGGTTGACGAGTTTTTTTTCACCAAGTCGATGGCCATATCAGTAAAGCGTGAGCGACCACTTAATATGGATTTTTTCTTGACAAGATACAAATAATAAGATACATGATTTTTTATAATGATCAACAACAAAACTGGATTATCCTTATGGGCGAATACGCTGACATTAAAGCACTCAGAAAAAGATTAACGGAAATATTCGTCAATTTTAAAAATGATCAACCCTTTTTCAGAAGAGAAGACGTGAAAAGAACCACCAATAAAGAACAATGGGAAACAAAGCGCAATGATTTGACTGAGCGCATCAGGAGCGAACAAAAAATTCCACCCGAAGCAGAAAGTACACCTTTAATGTTACTTTCTGCATTAGATCAGGCTCTTGTTAACATTGGAGAACGCGGTTCAACGCAACCCATTCAAATTCAGGTGAACAATCGTGATTGGTTTCTTGTCAAAAGACCCGTGGCATTAGGAACCAGAACACATACGGAACAATCGATGCATTTGCACAACTGGTTGAACAATCATTTGATTGTTCCCAAGATATTCAATCCCGACAAATCCGCACCAAACAACGATCAATCTGACTTCAAGGTTAAAATAATTATAGCACGAGATGATGATGACGTAAGAATGCGTTTGAAAAACAACTCCTTGCGAGTCTGGTTTGGAACATTTCCAGATAATATCAATCCACATTGGCCAGAATTCAACGATCAAAAATGCACATGCAAAAATCTAGAAAACCCGTGCTTACGACGCAAAAGCATTCAAAAATCCCTAAATGATGCCCAAACAGCCCAGGCCCAAGTCGTCATTCTGCCCGAACTGGCGGTATGCCCCACACTGCAAGAAGAGATACGCTTGCATCTAAAAAACAAAGAATTCAATTTCCTTATCGTTGTGCCAGGAAGTTTTCACGAATGGAATAAAGAACTCCCAGACGAATTACCGTTCAATCGAACACGTCTACTCAACGGAGAAGGCAGGCAAATATTTACACACGATAAATTTAACCCTTTTGGCAGTGAAGATAAAAAAAGCTGCCACGAAGTGATCTCTATCGGAAACACCGTGACCTTATGGATTACACCCATTGGTGTGATTTCCTTAGCCATATGCAGAGATTTCTGCGAAGAGGATGACGACAGCGATCCTCGCCTATGGAAAACAGTGGCCCCAGATTTAGTGTTGGTTCCATCCATGAGTCCTCGCGGAGGAATGACTGCTCATTTAAGACAGGCTCAATTCCTGTACAATAGTTGCGGGGCCAGAGTACTGGTAGCCAATCAATGGCCAAAACAACCTTATCCAGAAAAGGGAAGCTGCAATAAAAACGACTGCACGGAAACAGACTGTGAAACAGCCAATTGCTCAGAGAGATACCTCATGCACGGTTTTGCCTTTCCTTTACCCGATGGCAAAGCTGGAGCGCAAGAGGTCACGAACTCTTCTGAAGGACGCCTAAAACTGCTTCAGCTACCCTAGCCACAGGTCGATAAATCAATTGTCTGACAATTGTTCTTTGCTTTCCAACCTTAAACGGGCTATAGATAAATTCCATGAATGACACCTCCACGCCCTTTATACTCCGATACGCTGACCCCACATGGTTGGCGCAATCTCCTGACGCCTTGGCAATAATTCGTACCGCCTTGGATGCTCTATCCGAGTGGGACGAACAAGACGCCAGCAATCTGGATTATACGTATCGCGTGCGCTTGGCTCATCTACTAGGGAATCACGCCACAATCGAGGAACTCAGAGAATTAAATCAGCACATACTCAATGTGGATTACCACCGATGGGAAAAGAGTCTCAACACCCTCGACAAACCTTATGCCGCGCGCTGGTTGGCCTTCAGCGACATTCTGGAAGATCGACTGGCGGTAATGAAATCAGTGATTCCCGCATCCATCAAAAACCGCCGCCATGTACGAGAAATCCTGGAATGGCTTCAGTATAAAAAAGCGGTGCCGCAAAAACAATTGATGAATCACCTCAATATTGAAGAAGCCAGCCTCTCCCGCACACTGACCTTGCTGGAAAGTTGGGAACTGGTGGTGCGTCGCAGGATTAATAAAGAAAAATTCGTCAGCATCGGCCATAGGGCTTATGAGATGCTGGAAAGGGTTGATACATTGGCCAAACCAACCAGGGCCGAATTGGAACAGAAGATCATTCATCTCGAACAACAGATTCAAGTGTTATTGCAATCCTGGAAACCAGAACATCAGGAAAACTACAACAAACAAAAACTTTATACTTGGAAACAGCCGCAATTCAATGCTTGTTCTGTAGTCTTTTGAGAGAAAGCAGATGAAAGTTATTGTATTTTATTCATTTAAAGGTGGCGTAGGACGCACGGCACTCATGCTTCATTTGGGCATGCATTGGGCGGATCGTGGTAAGGTGGTAGCGTTGGTAGACATGGACCTCCAAGCACCCGGCCTCAGCTTTCATCCTTGGCTAAAAAAACCCGATGCAAACAATGAATTTCACAAAGTAGGCGTCAGCGACCTATTAACAACATTTTATATGACTAAAGATCACGAAAAAAGAACTTTTACTTTTTTTTCTCCAACTAAATCCTTACGTGAGATTAGACCGGAAGGAAACGAAAAAAAAAGATGGGGAAGCAACGGACGTTTGATGGTACTGCCCGCAGGAGACGTCACGATTCCGCAATCACAAGTCATCCAAGGAGCGGATGCCTTTCCAATCCCAGCCAAGACTCCCCCTGGTGAACAAGCCCCCTTGGAACAACGGGCCATGTGGGCCTTTTCCCAAAAATTTATTGAAGATTTTAGCAATTATAAATTGTCGAATCATCCCCGCAAAGCAGGCATTGATTATTTATTGATCGACTGCCGAACCGGCTATCCTGAACTAGCGGAACTGACCTTGGGCTACATGGCGGATCGTCTGGTATTAGTTTCGGGATTGAATCAACAAAACCTCAAGGGTCTAGATATCACTCTGAAAAAACTTCGTCTTGGGGAAAAACTTCGTCCTGCCCGGGTTGAAAAAGGGATGTATGCCTCGGAAATACTCGTGGCTTTTTCCCCTGTTCCAGCCCACTCTTTTGAAGACCCCGATGCACGCAAGGCTCTTGAAGATGGGGAACTAGTTCTTAAAAATAATCGCCAACCAAGCGA
>JADFYY010000039.1 GCA_015232825.1 Magnetococcales bacterium | reverse complement strand
CAACACTTGCTAACCTGGAACCAATCCTTTAACCTGATCGGTCCCTCAGCAATCTCTACCTTGCTCAACCGCCATATCCTAGACTCCATTACCCTAACCCCATATCTTAAAACTCCCGCTAAAATCGCAGACATCGGATCTGGAGCTGGCTTCCCAGCCCTCATTCTAGCCATACTGTCCAATCCCTCTCAACAATATCACCTGTACGAATCTTCCCAAAAAAAATCACGCTTCCTCAACTTTATCGTCGAAGAACTACAACTCAATAATCGTGTCACTATTCATCCCAAACGCGCTGAAGAACATTCCTCTCATTCCAATACATTCGATATCGTTACCTCCCGCGCACTCGGATCCCTGCAACTCATAGCCAAATTATCTAAACACCTACTCCACCCAAACGGAATCTGCCTCGCACTCAAAGGCAGAAACGTCCAAGAGGAAATTAACCAATTTTTAAACGCACCAATCGCTCAATTTTTTAATTTCCCAACCCTATATAACACCCCTGAAAAAATCGGAGATGGCGTGATCATTCAAATGCAAAGGGTTTCACGTGAAACCAATTCGGCAATACAATGACAAAAATTATCGCACTGGTCAACCGCAAAGGAGGGGTCGGTAAAACCACTACCGCCGTCAATCTGGCCGCCGCCGCTACTGCCGCTGGGAAAAAAATCTTGCTGGTGGACTTCGACCCACAAGGCAATGCCACAACCGCGTTCGGCATCAATAAAGAAAATAACCTCCCAACCATCTATGATGTCATAACCGGACAGTGCCATATCAAAGAAGCTACCAGATCCATCCTCGGAACCGATCTAAGCATCATCCCATCCACAGCCGACTTGAGCGGGGCCGAAGTGGAACTGGTCAATACCAGAAATCGTGAATTTCGCTTGCGCGATAGCCTAAAATACTATGAAAATAAATATGACTGGATCCTGGTCGATTGCCCCCCATCCCTGGGCCTGCTCACCGTCAATAGCCTTGCCGCTGCCCATGCAGCCCTTATCCCACTCCAATGCGAATTCTATGCAATGGAAGGGCTTAATCAAGTGCTAAAAACTATTGAAATAATAAAAAAGCAGATTAACAAAACCCTAACGGTTGATGGAATCCTCCTGACCCTCTATGAATACGATAACCCAAACACCCTTCACATCGCTCAAGAAGTGCGCAATCACCTGGATACACTGACCTTTCAAACCACAATCCCTAGAGATTCCCATCTCAGCATGGCCCCAAGCTTTGGCCGACCGGGCGTGTGGTATCATCCCTGGTCCCCAGGTGCCCAAGCCTACCAATCGCTTACCCTGGAAATTCTACGCAAGGAAATCAAATCATGAGAACCACCAATGCATCCGGTATGGGACAAGGACTGGCCGCCCTGCTGGGAGAGGCCGCTAGCCACTCTATCCAACACGAAAAAGTCCATATGATCCCTGTGGACCTCATTGTCCCTAATCCCCACCAACCACGCCAAAATTTTACCGACGAAACCTTGCAAGAACTCTCCCTCTCCATCCGCGAACAAGGCGTACTGCTCCCCCTTCTGGTACGCTCCACCAAACATGGAACCGACGAGTCCTACCAACTGGTGGCTGGCGAACGCCGCTTGCGCGCCGCCAAACTGGCCGGACTCCTGGAAGTCCCCGCACTGGTACGTAACTGGACCGACCGCCAAGCCCTGGAAGCCTCCATTCTCGAAAATGTCCAACGCGAAGACTTGAACCCCGTGGAAATCGCTAAAGGGTGCGCCGAACTGATCGAAACGTTCAATTATAGCCATAAAAAAGTAGCTCAACGTCTGGGCAAAAGCCGCGAAGCCATTACCAATCACCTGCGCCTGCTCCGCCTTCCCGAAACCATCCTAAAACTGGTGGAATCCAATACTCTCTCTTCAGGCCATGCACGCGCCTTGCTCCGCCTGGAAGCTGACCCCGCTGCCATGGAACGGTTGTCCGTCGAGGTGATCACCAAAGAACTCTCAGTCCGCCAAACCGAAATCCTAGCACGCACTTTCTCCAATGAAACCCCACTAGAAGAAGCCCAACCACCCATCCCAACACCAGGACGCGGACGACAACGTGACCCAATAATCTTGTCCATTGAAGAGAAATTATCCAAATCATTGCATGCCCAGGTCGCCATCACCCATCTCCGGGGCAAAGGCCGCGTGATCGTGGAATACGCCAACCTGGATGAACTGGAAGCCCTCGCAGAACGTCTGCTGCATCAGGCCACGACCCCTTGAAACGCTTTGCCGGAATTGTCAACCTGCTCATCATCACCCTGCTGGCCTATGACCTAGCAGAAATGAGTTGGAAACTAACCCTAATCGATCCGCCGCTGGATGAAAAAAAAATCACCCACCCCATCCCTACGCCCCCTGCAACCCGGTCATTCAATCTCCATGGCCTGTTTGGCCAATCGGTTGCCATACCACAACCACAGGATGTGCCTTTAGAGGCCCCAACCACCACCCAGCTAAATTTGCGCCTCTTTGGCATTCTCTTCGCAGAGGCCGGTCCTGACAAAGCCCGCGCCCTGATTCGTAATTCAAAAGATGTCGAACGAGCCTATGCCATCGGAGATATAGTCGAAGAACAAGCCATACTGCGCCGCATTCAAAGTGATCAGGTCATGCTGGAAAGAAATGGCCAGTTTGAAGCCCTGCACTTGCCCAAAGAGGAACCGATTGCCAATCCCACCACAACGCCCCAGAAGCAACAGGAAGTCTCACCCAAAACGCAAAAATTGATTGGCCAATTATGGAAAAATTTTCAGGAGAAACCAGAAAGCATTCTGGAGAATATCCGTATTGAACCCGCCTTTGCCAATGGACAGTTCAACGGGGTACAACTTTATCCCGGCAGGGATCCACAATTTCTGGAACAGTTTGGCGTGCAAGCAGGGGATACGGTCACCTCGGTGAATGGCGTCGAACTTACCGATCCACTCAAAGGTATGGCCGTGTTGGGAACTTTAGGGGAGGCCAAGACATTAAAATTTCAGGTAGTGCGGGGAGGAACACCCCTCTCGTTCGAGTTCAAACGCGCGCCTTAGCACTGTTGACCGTGTTTTGCAACAACATGGCAATGGTCATGGGACCAACGCCGCCAGGGGAGGGGGTGATAAACGAAGCATGACCAACCACACTGTCAAAATCCACATCCCCACACAACGAACCATCCGGCAAACGGTTGGTGCCAACATCAATCACCACCGCACCCTCTTTGATCCATTCCCCCTTAATCATGCGTGGCCGCCCCACAGCCGCCACGACAATATCAGCCTCACGCACCACACGCATCAACTCTGGCGTGCGCGAATGGGCAATGGTCACCGTGGCATGGGCCGCCAACAACAACAATGCCATGGGCTTGCCCACAATGTTAGAACGCCCAACCACTACCACCCGCTGACCCCGTGGATCAATCCCGGCAACCCTCAACAACTCCATCACTCCCTGAGGCGTACAAGGGGGAAAACGTGGCGAACCAATGGTCAATAAACCCACATTATAGGGATGAAAACCATCCACATCTTTGTCTGGGGAGATGGCCTCCAATACCCGCTGTTCACAAATATGCCCCGGCAAAGGCAACTGCGTCAGAATACCATGCACCGCCGTGTCCGCATTGAGCCGACCAATCAAATCCAATAAAACCTGCTCCGAAACATCACCGGGCAGTTCATGATGAAACGAAGCCATGCCAGCCTGCTCACACGCCTTGCGCTTCATGCGGACATAAACCTGAGAGGCCGGATCCGCTCCCGCAATCACTACCGCCAATCCAGGCACAATACCATGACGATCCCGTAGGATTTGCACCTCTTGACGCAAATCCTCCCGAATCTCCGTGGCAATCTTTTTTCCGTCAATCACATGGGCCATAGATCGCCCTGTTGCTATGGTTGGCTGGTGGATTATAAACGGCAATGGGATAACTGCGGCCTTTGAAAACGTCTTTGGGATTGCTTTTACTCGGTCGCAAGGATTGCTTCTGGAAGGTCTTGTCAATGGCGTTTTGAATGGGATGCCGGTTAAACATGATCAACGCCGCCACCAAAAAAATAACCAAAGAGCCAATCACCCAAAAAAAACCCATCCCAGGCAACAAAGTGCGGGCGATAAACGATTCGTTGGGATTGCTCGGATTGTAATAGGTCTGTACAGTCTTGCCAACAGGGTAGCGGTCCACCGTCACACGCGCAAATCGCTCGAAAAAAAATACCGCCGCATACGGATCAGAATCAATCTGCGTGCCTTGGTATTCCGTATCACCATCTTTAAATTTATAAACGACTTCAATATGATAAATTGAAAATAAATTAAACAGAAAGGCATCTTCATGTTTCATGCCCGATTGAATGATCACGCCTTCGGCCTGTGGCCATGTTGAAGAGTCGGCATATTTCAGGATCGGTTGAATAAAAATGACAAAAAAAGTCACTCCCAACACCAAGGCAAGATTGCGTGACAGTAAATAGAGGTTACGTCCCATCGGCTTGATTCCTGAAAAAATTGCGAAGCCCCATTTGCCCTGCCTAGTTTGTTATTAGGCCGATTCATTATAAATGACAATGTTTCGATACGCCATCCCTTTAAAAAAAATGGTGCGGATCAATGGCAGTGATTCCTATTCCCAAAAAAAGCATGGTCCGGCAGGTAACCCCACCGGACCACAGAGAGCATCCTTGTCCAAGGGATGTTATTCTCCCTATCGGCCCATGGAGAAAAAAGATTAATGAATTATCCGCACCGCCTTCACCGCTCGATTGGTGCGGGTATAATCATTCAAGATTTCAACTTGAGAAAATCCAGCCTGCTGGAACAGTGCCAATACGGCCTGCCCTTGATCGTGCGCGATTTCTGTTACCACCAAACCACCAGATTGTAATCGCGCCTTGGCAATAGCAGGAATGCGCGACACAATCTGTAGCCCATCCACCCCTCCATCCAAAGCAAGATGCGGCTCCCAATCCCGTACTTCCGGCTGCAAACCCGCCAGATCCTCTGAAACAATATACGGAGGATTGGCAATGATCACATCAAACAAAGCCGAAGCGGGTAGGGGGGCATCCAGGTCACCTTGCATGAGTACCATCCGATCCTGACACGCCACTTTTTCGGCATTGCGCCGAGCCAACTCCAAAGCCTGCCAAGAGAGATCGGTCCCCACACCACGCGCCTGAGGATATTCGGTCAACAAGGCACACAATACCGCCCCACTGCCAACACACGGTTCTAAAATCTCCAGAGGGGCCTGATGATCCGAATAATGGGCCACAATGGTTTCCACCAGCAGTTCGGTTTCAGGACGGGGAATCAAAGCTTCGGCACTGGCAAAAAATTCAATGCTCCAGAATTCCCGCAACCCCACGATATGCGCCAAGGGTTCCCGTGCCGCACGACGTTTGACAAGTACCTTGAACTCAGCCAGTTCCGCTGCTGTCAAAAAACGATGGGGATCTAAAAATAAATCGATGCGGCGACACTGCAAAGCCTTGGCGAGAAGGAGTTCGCTGTCCAAGCGCGAAGAGGAGATACCCCGTTGGGCAAGCCACGGGGTACTCCATCCAAGCAGGGTGCGAATGGTCCATAAAGGGGAGGCGGTCAACGGGTTCCTTTAACGCGCTTGAGACCGTTGCGTCAGCGACAATGACGCCAGATTGGTCACGTCACCCGATTTTCTTTTCGTCAAAAGAGCCAGAACTTGATTGCTCTGAGTGCGAAAATCCGATAGATATTTGGTCTCCACCGAACCACTGAAAGGCAGTTGCACGGACAACGGATTGACCTCTACACCATTGACATGCACTTCATAGTGGAGATGAGGACCAGTGGCTGTCCCAGTGGCTCCCACCCGACCAATCACCTGCCCCTGACGAATCCTCGTACCCGTGCGCAGACCGCTGGCAAAAGAGCTTAAATGGGCATAGGCTGTGCTGAATTTACTGCTGTGACGCACCGTGATGAGATTGCCGAATCCACCCTTGCCACCAATAAAATCGATGACTCCATCACCAGAGGCCCGCACTGGAGTACCCACAGGCGCGGCATAATCCACACCCTTATGCGCACGGTTGAACCCGTAAATCGGATGCAGGCGATTGTGCGAAAAAAAGGAGGAGATCCGCGAATAGTCCATTGGGGCGCGGATAAACATCTTGCGCACATTGTTGCCATTCTTGTCGAAATAGCCGACGTGACCTTTGGGATCGATATAACGAATCGCCCGAAACAGTTGACCCCGATGGGTAAACTCGGCGGCTACGATATCCCCGTCACGAACCCGCTTGCCCTCAAAAAACAATCCCTCCTGAACAATGGTGAAGTGATCTCCCGGATTTAAGTCACGGGCAAAGTCAATATCCCACTCAAACAAACCAGAGAGCTTGATGGCTTGACTCTTGGAGAGTCCTTCACGCTTGGCGGCATCAAACAAGGAACGCTCGTTGCTGATGACCCCATCAATGGATTCTAAACGGACATCGAGCAGTTTTTTCTCCAGCTTGGCCATGAACTGTGAGCCATTCTTGCTGGTAACCTGGATGGTTCTCTCCCGATCCACAGGATACGTCAAACCCGTCAGCGCACCATTGGGATCAAAAGAGAGGGTGACGCTCTTGCCAGGAGACAATTGCTTGGCTAGGTCATAAACAGGACGAACCGCCTTGGCAATGTTCAATGCCGTCACATTGGCAATACCCTGCCGGGCCAACAATGAACCCAAAGAGTCACCAAGACGCACCGTCACTTCCTGCGTGGTGATGCGGGATTTTTCAAATTTGGCCGTAAACTGCTTGCCGTCCGTGCTAGTAATTGACAGAGTGCGTTCCCGATCTACAAGATAATTCATACCCATAAATTTGTCATTGCTGTCAAAAAAGAGGGTGATTCTTTTTCCGGGAACAAGCTGTTTTGCCAAATCGAAAACCACACGAGAAGCCGATGAAACCTGCAATGCAGTCACATTGGGAATATGCCGCCGCGCCAACAGTGTGCCCAGAGTGTCACCTGGCCGCACCGTCACTTCCAGCGAGGTTCCGGGTGTGGCAGAACCTGCAATGGGCATGGTTGACTCCTCATCGTCGTCATATGCCACCTCTTCTTCGGTTTGCACTTCGTCGTTGTTGCCCAGTTTGTCACTTATCCCGGCTTTTAAAGAGGGGAGGGGAGGGCGACTGCGTTCAATATTTTCGATAAATGCAGAAATTTTTTCCTTGTCGTCCAGAGCGACCCACAAGGTGGTTTCACGATCAATTGGATAACCAAGACCGATCAACTGATTCTCTTGATTGAAAGTCAACTTGACTGGCGTGTCCATTTTCAAACGTTGGTTGAGATCAAAAATCGGTTTTGCCGCTTCAGCAAAAGCGTTGATCATTTTTACCGGAATCTTTTGCCGCTTCATGAGATCGACATAGGTGTCGTTGCGACGAATCCGTTCAACAACCACGCGAACACGTGAGGCGGCCTGCTGTGACTCAATGATGGCATTGAATGGCACCAAAGAAGCCATGCGTTCCGTGGGCGGAACAACTTGGGAGGCCTGCTCGGATTTGTCTTCGTTTTTAAGTAACTTTTGCAAATAATCCAATGTTCCATTCACGCCAGTGCTGGCATTCAAGGTGCCATCGAAACACATGATCAACAAAAAGGTCAACAAACTACCTGACACGCGCTTGTGACGAACGAGTCTTGATTCCGATGAAACCAAATTGTTGAAACGGGTTAAAAAAAACATTGTTGAATTCCACTTTTCAAGCAGTTAGAGTTTCCCCCCCATGGGTCTGAATCGCACCAAGCCAAAGACATAAACTCCCTTTTGTAACCGCATTGTGATTTAATGTCAAGGTGTCATTCGTTAATGAATTTCATGGATTTATTTTTGACCGTTCATTTTCTGCTCAATAGTCGATACACTTGAAAATGAATACGCCATTTTGGCCTTGTTTTTTTATGTACTTTGGAGCCCTTTTATGCAACTTTCCGACATTCCCATTCGTCTGAAACTCCCGTTGACCATCGGGGCAGGACTCACTTTGTTTGCTGGAGTGGTACTGCTTTACACCCTGACGTTCCATCAAACCATCACCCGATACGAACATTTGATGACTCATGAAGTGCAAATCCAGCACTCGGCCCAAAAGATTACCCGACAGATGTTCCAAGCCAGACGGGCGGAAAAGGATTTCTTGATGCGCAAGGATACCGCACTGCTGGCCACCTTAAACCAACATGTGGATCTAGCCATCCAAGAAGCACGTACCATTGAACAGTTGACTCAGAATGATGGACAGCAAAAGGAGATTATCCAGCGATTGGTTTTGATAGAGCATCTGACTCGCTATCGCGCCGTGTTCACAGAAATGGTCGCGTTATGGCAGACCAAGGGGTTGGACCATCAGGATGGAGAGCAGGGAAAATTCCGGCAAGCCGCGCGGACCCTGGAAGAGACCATGCAACCCATGGGACATCAGGAGGCCATGATTGACTATCTCAACATGCGTCGCATGGAAAAGGATTATCTCCTGCGTCAGGAGGAAGAGTACCTTCAGGGGGTGGAAAAACTGGCCGCAGATTTGGAAAAACGGTTGCACAAGAGTTCCCTAAACAGCAAAGAAAAGGAACAAGTACAAAAAAATCTTACCGATTATCTGACGGCCTTCAGGAAAGTGGCGGCCCTGGATCGCCAGTTGGAAGCCAACAGGCTTCTCTTGCGCGAAAACGTCCGCAAGGTGGAGCCCTTGGCCGATGAAATCGAAGCCATTGCCGACCGTTTCGCCGACGAGACCACCGCACAAACCCGGCAGTTTGCAGAAAAAGCGGCGTTGTGGATTTTTCTGATCAGCATCATCACCATCTTGGTGTGTGGATTTTTGTCGATTTTCATGGTGCGTGGCATCGTGCGTTCCATAGGTGCCCTCTGGCGTTTTGCCCACGACGTGGCAGGCGGCAATCTGGAAGCCAAAACCGATCTTTCGGGAGCAGACGAGATCGGACAGCTTGCCCAGGTGTTGCGCGATATGGTCAATCGCATGCGAGCCATTCGACTGATCGCCGATCGCATGGTCATGATTATGGCCTTGATCGGTCGCGGGGCTGTGCCTGAAGAAATTACGGTTGACTTCCATGGAGATTTTCAAAAAATCTCCAACTCCCTCAACGATATGATCAGACGTCTGCGAGAGTTGCGCAACATTGCCGGACAAGTGGATCGCGTGGCTAAAGGGGAGATACCGGAAAAATTGACGGGAGAGTTTCAGGGAGATTTCAAACGAATCAATGATGCCATGAACACCATTATCGACAAAATACAAGAGATCGGCGGCTTCCCCGCATCCGAGGTTTGATGTGGACAGCTTTACCCTAATTGCCATCACATTGGGCGGTTTTCTGGTGGTATTTCTAATAGCCACCCTGCTGACCTTGCCCTTGCGCTCTAAAGAGAAAACACCAGAACAGATGGCTGCCATAGAAACGAATCCAGCGAATCAACCGTCGGATGAAAGCTCCTGGCTGGCCATTCTGTTGGGATACACCTCCCGACCTCTGGCGATTCTAGTGCTGACTTGGCTTTTGATGCGTGGGTTGAATACCCACAGCACCATCACCATGGATCCACGCTACATCAAGGCTTGGTATCTCTTTTGGCTGTCGTTGCTTTTTTTCAATTGCAACGAGGCGTTGGGGCGGCTGTTTTATTATTTTCGCAAGCGTCACTTTCCAGTTCCCGGCCTGTTGCTCTTTTTGCTGCGACTGCTGTTGATCGGCATCACGGCGTTTATGATTCTTCATTTTGTCCTGGATTTCGACACTTCCCATCTTCTGACCTCAACAGCCGTGGTGGCTGCGGTGGTAGGTATTGCCTTGCGGGAGGTGTTGAGCAATTTTCTGGCTGGCATTTCCATGAATCTCGTCGGTACAGCAGAATCCTCCCAGTGGATCGTTGTGGGTGACAAAGAAGGGGAGATCATTCAACGCAACTGGCGGGAAACCCGTTTGCGCACCACGGGAGGACACATCCTGATTATTCCCAACAGCATCCTGGCTGGGAGTGTCATCAACAACATGACTTGGTCCTCGCCGTTGCGGCGTCATCAGTTGAATGTCCCCTTGATTTTCAACGCCGCTCCCCAACAGGTCAAGGAGGCTCTGCTGGAAGCAGCCCTTGGAGTGCGCGAGGTGGAGCGCAGTAAAATGCCTGATGCCTATATTTACGAATATAAGGATTATGGTGTGGTTTATCAACTCCGCTTCTGGAGTCGAACCTATTTTGACCGCTCCCGTTTGGAGGGGACAGTCCGGGAACGGATCTGGTATCAATTGCGACGACGTGGGCTAGAGATCCCTTTTCCCCAGGGTGGGGATTTATCCGTTGCCAAGGCTCCTCACAATTTGACCGAAAATGAACCATCCCTTGCACGCAATGAGCGGCTATTGCGCTCCAGTGGATTTTTGGAGCGTACCCTGGGAGCCACACCAAACAAGCCCATTTTGCGACCAGACGAGATTCAACAATTGGCTGCGGCCTTACAGTATCGCATCTACGGACCAGGAGAGATCATTTTTCGACAAGGGGAGGTGGGTACGGTTTGTTATCTCGTGGTGAAGGGTCAACTAATTGGTTCCACCCAATACGAAGGGATGTCCACAACCCAAGAGTTCACCATTGAGCAGGGGGAACTGGCGGGAGAGATGGCGTTGATGACTGGTTTGCCCCGTTCATCCACCATTCAAGCGGCCCGGCAAGAGGTGGAGCTGTTGGAATTCTCCAAAGAGTTATTCACTCGTTTCCTAGAAAATCCAGCGGTCAACGATGGGGTTTCCGCCCAGATGGCCCAACGCTCCAAACATCTTTTTGAGGATTTGCAACGTCTGGAATTGGGTCAGCATTAGAGTAATAGCCGTGTATAAAAAACGAGCTTATCCACTTATATTATACCGTAACCATTTTTGGATGCGTAGTATTTTTTAATAGTCGAAGAAAATATCAAAAAATCCGGGAGCAACTGTGATGCCTTTTCGTTGGAATCCTGACCTGACACATAATGATGTTACCCCTGAAAAACGATTCAAAGAGCGGCGTAGTCTGATGCAAGGGGCAATCGTGCTGGGAGCAGGGGCCGTGCTTGACCTGGAACCCACCGAACTTTTCGCAGACACCCCCGCACTTTCCAATATTCGCCAAGGGGTCGTGACGCTTGATGAACCACAAACACCATTTGAAGATGCCAGCAACTATACCAATTTTTATGAATTGGGCAGTGGCAAATCCGATCCTACCGCCAACGCGCAGCGATTACAGACCACACCATGGCACGTTGTCATCGATGGGGAGGTCAACCGACCCGGTCGTCTCACTCTGGAAGATCTGCTCAAGCCCCATCCTTTGGAGGAACGAGTCTACCGGATGCGTTGTGTGGAGGCTTGGTCCATGGTCATTCCCTGGATCGGTTTTCCACTTGGAGAGCTATTAAAACGATTTGAACCCACCTCTAAGGCACGTTTTGTTGCCTTTGAAACCCTCCAGGATCCAGCCAACTTACCTGGACAAAAACTGCCAATTTTGGAATGGCCTTATCGTGAAGGATTGCGTCTGGACGAAGCTCTCAACCCTTTGACCATTTTGGCAGTCGGGATGTATGGCCGCACTCTACCCAACCAAAACGGCGCACCCTTGCGTCTGGTGGTACCCTGGAAGTACGGATTCAAAAGCATCAAATCGATTGTCCGCATCACCTTGCTAGCCGATCAGCCCGTCACCTCCTGGAATCTCCACGCGCCCAAAGAGTACGGCTTTTACGCCAACGTCAACCCAGAGGTCAATCACCCACGCTGGGATCAAAGCCGGGAACGCCGCATCGGGGAGTTTCTACGACGCAAAACCCTCCCCTTCAATGGCTATGGAGAACAGGTGGCCCATCTGTATGCAGACATGGATTTAATTCGATGGTTTTAAAATATTGAGAATCTATGTTGTCAAATCGGTATGGTTCCTGCTGGGAATCGCGCCTCTAGTAGGGTTGCTTGATGGCGCATTGAGCCACTCTCTGGGGGCCAATCCCATTGAACGAATCGTCCGCTATAACGGCGATTGGGCGTTACGCTGGCTATTGCTGACTTTGGCCATCACGCCTATGCGCCATTTGCCAGGATGCGCTTGGATGATTCGATTGCGGCGCATGACAGGATTGTTTGCCTTTTTTTACGCCACAGCACATGTGGCCAGTTATGTGGCACTCGACCAGTATTTCGCTTGGCCCCAAATCTTGACCGATATCGTCAAACGCCCCTACATCACCGTTGGTCTGACCGCATGGCTTATGCTGCTCCCATTGGTGTTCACCTCCACCAAGGGGTGGATCAAACGTCTTGGCCGCAATTGGCAACGTTTGCACTGGCTGATCTATCCGGCTTCTCTGCTGGGGGTATTCCATTTTTTTATGATGATCAAAGCGGACTGGCGCGTTCCAGCACTTCATGGAGTTGTGTTGCTCCTGCTGCTGGGATGGCGTTTACGAACTGCATGACAACATGGAACAGCCCACCCTCTGACGTGCCCAATCCGGTCGGATGGCATACCACTGGGCATGAGCGGGATTGTCATCGTAGGGCCTTGTCAACACGTTCAGCAAGGTATGCACCAGACTGAAATCACCCTCGGTCGCACAATCGATGGCTTGTTGCGCGAGATAATTGCGCAATATAAAACGGGGATTGACAGCATTCATACGCTCACGACGCAGGCCATTATCGGCCCCATCTTGCCCTTCTAGCACCCGTCTTGCATAGGCTGCCAGCCATGCCGCAAGCTGGTTGCGATGCGCCACAAACAGATCCTCACGGTAGAAAGCCGGACGCAGAATCTCCACGGCGGGTGCGTGGACATTAATATCGGCAAGGCGACGAAAAAAATCTGTCATATCGGCTTCGGCAACGTGCAAAATTCCCAAGGCCATGTCAATCAAATCGGCATCAATCTCCTGCCACCCCAACTTGTTTGTTAGCATGTTGGTAACGCCTTGAGCATAAACCTCTTCATACATCCTGAGTCCAACGGCCAGATCTTCCGCTTGAATCAAGGAGGCAAGAGATTCTGCCAGACGCTCAAGGTTCCAGTAGGCGATTGAGTTCAGGAAAATCCCGATCCATGGTTAATTGAAGCAGTTGTTTCACTATTTTTAACTCACCGCGCTTGGCAAAAATCTCAAAATGGCCAAAGCGGATGAAAGATGGCGCGACTCGACAGACAACCGCTCCAGGTTCTGGACGTCCGGTGCATGCGCGACCAGACGCGGGGCAGGAACGGGCCTTGGACGCACATTGGACCAAAATGCCCCCCAAACTTGGCGCACACTGTTTGAGTTATCCGGGTCTACGGGCAACTCACGGACAATTCGATTGTCAAAAATCAGCATCACCAGCTCTTTGTCCACAATCCCAACCATAGATCCATAAACCATTCCATCTCTAAATATGCGCTTATTGTAATCCAGTCAACTCAATAATGGTGAATCCATCCGCCTTGCATCAAAAAATAGTTGAAACTATTTGATACCAATTCAGTCTCAATATAGTAGAAGCAACTTTTGACCCTTAGCAGGAGGTTTAAGCATGATTTTCTTCAACCGCATGACTGACTACGGAATCATGATCATGGTCCATCTGGCCGCAAATCCAGACCATGCGCACAAGTCCCAGGAGATTGTCCGCAAGATTCCAGTGGCTCAGGCCGCCGTGCGTAAACTGCTCACAATCCTGACTCAAAATGGATTGCTGGTTTCGCATCGCGGACCAAATGGCGGCTATCAATTGGCATTGCCACCTGAAGAAATCACCATCCATCAAATGATTACAGCTTTGGAAGGAGCGGTCGCTATGACCCACTGCACCAGCCATCACTCGACTTGTACACTGCTGCCCTCCTGCAGCATCAGCCATCACTGGCAACGTATCAATGGCCAAGTTCAGGATCTTTTGGCAGGAATCACCCTGGACCAGATGTCAAAAGGTCTGGAAAGGAAGTTACAAACATGAACGCCACCGCCCCACTGTCTGGGTTGATCAGCCGTTCCTACAAGCATGGCTTTGTCACCCAAATTGCCTCCGACACCCTTTTTCCAGGTCTGAACGAGGAGACCATTCGCATCATTTCCACCAAAAAAAGAGAGCCTGAGTTCATGCTGAACTGGCGTTTGACCGCATACCGCCATTGGCTCTCCTTGCAAGAACCCAACTGGTCCAGTGTGCGTTATGAGCCCATCGACTATCAGGCGATCAGCTATTACTCGGCACCGCAAAGCGATAAAAACAGGCCGCACAGTATGGAAGAAGTGGATCCTGAACTACTCGCCACCTACGCAAAACTAGGAATCCCCCTGGATGAACGCATGGCCTTGGCAGGCGTGGCCGTGGATGCCGTTTTTGACAGCATCTCTGTGATCACCACCTTTCAGGAGAAACTCGCCCGCCAAGGGATTATCTTCTGTTCGTTTTCACAAGCGGTCCGGGACCATCCAGAACTGGTTCAACGCTATCTTGGATCGGTGGTGCCATACATGGACAACTATTTCGCGGCCCTCAATGCCGCTGTCTTCAGTGATGGATCCTTTTGCTACATCCCGGAAGGGGTACGTTGTCCCATGGAGCTTTCGACCTACTTCCGCATCAACGAAGCCCGTACCGGTCAGTTCGAACGTACCCTCATCATTGCCGACAAAAACAGCCATGTGAGTTACCTGGAAGGGTGTACCGCTCCCCAACGGGATACCCATCAACTCCATGCCGCCGTAGTGGAACTGGTCGCCCTGGAAGGGGCCGAGATCAAATATTCCACGGTCCAGAACTGGTATCCGGGTGATGCCATGGGTCGCGGCGGCATTTACAACTTTGTCACCAAGCGGGGGGATTGTCGAGGTGACCGCTCCCGCATCTCATGGACTCAAGTCGAAACCGGATCGGCCATTACCTGGAAATACCCCAGTGTCATCCTGCGGGGTGACGACACGGTGGGCCGATTCCAGTCTGTGGCCGTGACCAGAAATCACCAGCAAGCCGATACCGGAACCAAAATGATTCATATCGGACGCAATACCAGCAGTGTCATCCTCTCCAAAGGGATTTCTGCCGGGCATGGTCACAACGCCTACCGTGGACTGGTCAAAATTCTAGCTGGAGCCGAAGAGGCTCGCAACTACAGCCAGTGTGATTCCCTGCTGCTAAGCGATACCTGTTCTGCCCATACCTATCCATATATCGAAGTTAAAAATCCCACAGCCCATGTGGAACATGAGGCCTCCACCTCGCGCATCAGTGAGGATCAACTCTTCTACTGTCGCCAAAGGGGACTCAACACCGAAGAGTCGGTTTCCCTGATCGTCAATGGTTTTTGTCAAGCCGTGTTTCGCGAACTTCCCATGGAATTCGCAGTGGAGGCCAAAAAACTTCTGGAAGTCAGCCTCGAAGGGAGTATCGGGTGAAAACTATGAATACCATGCTTGAAATTAAAGAACTTTGTGTCGATTTCAACGACAAAAACATCTTGCGTGGCGTAAATCTCACCATCCAGGCCGGTGAGGTTCACGCCATTATGGGGCCAAACGGTTCTGGCAAAAGCACCTTGGTCAATCTTCTGGCTGGTCGGGCAGGCTATCAGGTGACAGCAGGACAGGTTCTCTTTCAAGGAGAGGATCTGTTGCCCATGCAACCGGAAGAACGCGCCAAGGCCGGAATATTTCTCGGTTTTCAATACCCTGTGGAGATACCTGGAATCAGCAATGCCCTGTTTATGAAAACAGCCTTGAACGCCCAACGTCGCCACCAGCACTTGGCAGAGATGGAGGCCATGGATTTTCGTTCACACACCCGGAAGATGGCCAAATCTTTGGGACTAGAGGATGGCTTGCTGTTGCGACCGGTCAATGTGGGATTCTCTGGGGGAGAGAAAAAACGCAACGAACTCTTTCAGATGATGATCCTACAACCATGCCTAGCCATCCTGGATGAAATCGATTCGGGACTCGATATCGACGCTCTGGTTACGGTCGCATCCGGGATCAACGCCTTGCGTACCCCCCAGAGGTCCATTCTCATGGTGACCCATTACCAACGATTGCTCAATGATGTGGTTCCTGATCGGGTACACGTCATGATGGATGGACGGATCGTACTCACTGGATCGAAGGATCTGGCCATGGAACTGGAAGAAAAAGGGTATGGATGGCTTGCAGGAGCCGGACAATGAACACAGAACCCAACCCCTATGAAACAGAATGGATCGCCCGACAAAATAGCCTCCCAGGAGAGGCCATCCCATGGATGCGCCGTTTGCGGCAAGAGGCCATGGAACGTTATCGAGCCAGCGGTTTTCCCACGACGCGACTGGAGGATTGGAAATACACCTCACTCAAACCGATCCTCCAAAAAGGGTTTCATTTCCCTGAACCCAGTTGCATCGGTCTAGATCCATCGGATTTGGATGCCCTGTTGATAGACAGGCGTGACATGCCCCGACTGGTTTTTGTCAATGGGACTCTTTCTAGGCCATTGTCGAATTGGCAACAACTCCCCCAAGGCGTAGAAATCGCCAGCTTGGCTACGCGCCTAGCCGAATACCCAGAGCAGGTAGAACCCTGTCTGAGGGCACGACCGACAACCCCAGATCATGGTTTTGCTGAACTCAACCGCGCCTTGTGGCGTGATGGGGCGTTTGTCTGCTTCCGTCAAGAGACCCGGATGCCGATCCCTGTGCAACTGCTGTTTCTCTCTCTGCCCTCCTCTGTACCGGTTATCACTCAACCCCACACGGTCATTCTGGTGGAGGCTGGTGCCGAGGGCCAGATCATAGAAAGTTATGCCACCTTGGGAGATTGCGACCATTTTACCAATGGTTTGACGACCATTTTTCTGCAACATGGGGCCAGACTCAACCATCTCCTGGTGCAGAATGAAAGTCATGCTGCGTATCACCTTGCGACAATGCGAGTTCAACAAGAGTCTGCGAGTCGATTTGTTTCTCAGGCGTTTTCCTTTGGTGGCCGGTTGACACGCCAGGATATTCATCTCCAACTGGGGGGAGAAGAGGCCGAATGCGACTTAGACGGTCTCTTTGTGGCCACGGGACGACAACATACCGATTTTCATACCTGGATTCGGCATGACGCCTCGCACACCACCTCCCGCCAACATTACAAAGGGATCCTGGATGGCCATGGACGTGGAGTATTCAACGGTGCGGTTCTGGTTCCCCAGTCGGTGCGTGAGACCCAATCGGCCCAGGTCAACAATAATCTATTGCTGACCAATACCGCCGAAATCGACACCAAGCCACAACTGGAGATCTTCTCAAACGCGGTGCAATGTACCCATGGTGCCACCGTGGGCAATTTGGATCCGGTGGCCCTGTTTTATCTGCGCAGTCGGGGGGTGGACCAGGAGGAGGCCAGACGTCTGCTCATCAAGGCCTTTGCTGGAGAGATTCTGGATCGCATTCAACCACAATCGGTTCGTGCTTGGTTGGAAAACAGGCTGGCATTTTAGGAGAGTTGACCATGAACATCGACCGTGACCTCTACGAAGAGGTAATCCTTGAACATAACCGCAATCCTCACCACTACATGGAAATCCCGCCCGATGCCAACCATGTGGTTTATGGATTCAATCCTTTGTGCGGGGATGAGTTTTGGCTCCATTTGAAAATTGAGGAGAATGTGATTCAAAAAGCCGCTTTTGAAGGTGTTGGCTGCGCCCTATCTGTGGCCTCCACCTCCATGATGGTCCAGAATCTGGAAGGCCTGACCGTTGAAGCTGCCAATGAGCTGTTTCGCACTATGGACCGTTTTTTACATGGTGGAGAAATCGCGGATCATGTACTGGCAGACCTTGGCAAACTGGAAATCATGGGGGGAGTTTGTGAACATCCCGAACGGATCAAATGCGCCATCCTGGCTTGGCATATTCTGCATGCAGGTCTGATCGGGGATCAACAGACGGTGTGTACCGAGTAAAGAGTGAACATGACTGCCAAAGAATCGCTTAAAAAAATGACCGCTTGGCACTCCGTTCTCCCTAAAAAATTTTCCGTGACATTTGTAAGAATTTAGGATATAATAAACTTTCCTATCGTTTATTATATCCTAAAAGCTGAAAAAATTATAAACTTTAGTAAATGCACACAAACAAAACACGACTGGAGTGTGAAAATGATTTACAGTAAATTCACATCAAAAATTAAAAAAGCTATAACGCGCTTTTCCTTCAAAAGACACCCAGACACAAAACAAGACCACACGAAAGAAAACGTGATTGGTGTTAACGCTTATATGGCGAGAGGCAATTTAAGCCTTCAAAATGGATGGTATTACACGGAAGAGGATATACAAAAACTTAAAAAAAAAGTTTTAAATTATACCTATATAAATAAATAAAGACATCAAGGTTGGCCGCTTAGATGCGATAAGGACATTATCCACCTTCGTCTGGATGGATTGCGAACCTTTGGAAAGATAAATCAATATGGAACAGCAAGCGGAACAACTTATAGAAGAAATTAAAAAAGAATTTAATGAAGCAGAAATGCTACTAAAAAAAGCGGAACTAGCACAGGGTGGGCTTCAGATTCCAGCAGTAAACGAGCTAAGGTATGCTGGTCAGCATTTATTGCGTGCCTTGTCTGGTACGAGTCCGAGCGAACTCGTAGATGCGGATGATATCAGCGATTCCGATGACTATGTAAGTGCAAAAAAACATTGTTTACGTGCAAAATATGATGCCGTTGAGGGACCGATTCTTTTCTTTCTGAAGCAACTCCAAGATTTTCAGGAAGATTATAAGAATGAACCAATAAGCAGTGTTTTTCCAGATTATATTGAAAAGATTACCAATGCAGAAAACATCAAGAAACAATTAGCAAATATTTCGTCTGCTTCGCGCCAAAATTATGCAAATGTTGTTGAAGGATATTTTGATCAGCTTTATGAAATTTCCTCCAGACTGCCCTTTGTACGTGAAGAGTTGAACAAAAAAATCAGTGTCGATGAAAAAAATAAAAGATATGTAATTTATGGCATTTTAATTGCTTTACTTGGTATACTTATCAAACTTTGAAATAAAAAATCTTTTAAAGAAACCTCCAAAACACTCTCTTTCTAAAAATTTTTCATGCTTAAATGCTGTAACAATAACAAACCATCCTTCCAAGCAGTCAAAGCTGTCAAGGCCCGTTGACTCATAACGGGTTTGCGATCCGTTTTGCGTACCCGTTCTTCCAAAGGTGGAAAGAGGCCGAAATTGACATTCATGGGCTGAAAATGGTCACCATCCCCCTGAGTGACGTGGTTCAACAAGGCACCATGGGCTGTGACAAGTGGGGGAGGGGGGGGCAATTGATCGTTATGGATCAACCCGGCCAGAAAAATTCCGGCCATGAGTCCTGATGCTGCAGATTCCACATACCCCTCCACACCGGTAATCTGTCC